>JBAUEH010000142.1:0-19920 GCA_049678505.1 Candidatus Acidiferrales bacterium | reverse complement strand
CGTCTCCTGAAAAATAAATTCAAAGATAAATTCTCGGAATGACAACCTTAAAGACGGGCGGGGTAAAACCCACCCCTAACGAAAACAAAAACGTCGCCGCGCCAGTATTAGCGGGAAGCGACCACGGCGGCGGGAAGGCCCGCTCCTTTGCGAATGGCGTCGGCGCGGTCCGTCTCTTCCCACGTGAAACCTTCGCCCCTACGGCCGAAATGACCATAGCTGGAAGTGGCGCGATAAATCGGCCTGCGGAGTTTGAGCGTATCAATGATTGCCTGCGGCGTAAGCGTAAAGGTGCTGCGAATCAGCTCGGTGATCTGCGAATCAGGAACCGTGCCGGTGCCAAAGGTTTCGGTCATCACGGAAACGGGTTCGGCGACGCCAATGGCATAGGCGAGCTGCACTTCGAGCTTGCGCGCGAGGCCTGCGGCGACGAGATTCTTGGCGATGTACCGGGCAATGTAGCAGGCGGAGCGATCGACTTTGGTCGGATCTTTGCCGCAGAGGGCGCCACCGCCGTGACGGCTGTAGCCGCCGTACGTGTCGACCATGATTTTGCGACCGGTGACGCCGGCGTCGCCCATGGGCCCGCCGACGACGAAGCGACCGGTGGGATTAATGTGAAATTTTGTCTGCTTGTCGATCATCTGCGCTGGAATAACCGGGCGAATCACTTCATTGATGATGGCGTCCTTCAAGTCCTGATTAGAAACGGAATCGCTGTGCTGAGTGGAAATGACCACGCAATCGACCCGAGCAGGACGGTCATTCACGTATTCGACGGTGACCTGCGATTTCCCATCGGGGCGGAGAAAGCCGACACTGCCAGACTTGCGAACTTCCGCTAGCCGCTGCGTGAGACGGTGGGCGAGATGGATAGGCATAGGCATCAACTCCTCGGTCTCGTCGCACGCGAAGCCAAACATCATGCCCTGATCGCCCGCGCCGCCGGTATCGACGCCCATGGCGATGTCGCCGGATTGCTTCTTGATCGCAGAGATAACGCTGCAAGTTTCGGCGTCAAAGCCATACTTGGCCCGATTGTAGCCGACGCTGCGCACAACGTCACGTGCGATTTCGGGGATGTCGACATAGGTATTGGTGGTGATTTCGCCGGCGACGACAACAAGACCAGTGGTGACGAGCGTCTCGCAGCCGACGCGGCCCATGGGATCATCTTTCATAACGGCGTCGAGTACGGCGTCGGAAATCTGGTCAGCGATCTTGTCGGGATGGCCTTCGGTCACAGATTCCGAGGTGAACAGGAATTTCTCTTCTGAGCGTGTCAAAACGGTCTCCTCCGGTGGTTTGGCAGGCAAATCAGTGGCCCAAGAGCCTGTTGGCGCGGCAGAACCAAGCAAAAACCATAGCATGTAGCCCGGATGGGTGTCAACGACTTGCAGCCAGTGCTGCAGCGTCTTCAGGCGGCGACCCTGCCGTCTGCCCTGCTTTTGGACTGTGGCGACGGCGTCACGAGGCGGAATCCTTCGACTTGCCCGCTGTGGAGGGCAGGCGAGTCGCGAGCGGGCGCAAGAGGCTGCTCTCCCTCCCTCACTAGTCGTGGAAGTTCAAGATACAGTAATTAACGTCTACATGATTTTACCGATTGACAAATGTTAGGGGGGGGGCAGAGCATCTTCGCGTCCTTGGTGCAATTCGGCCTCTGTCGAAACTGCGGGGTGCTTAGGTGCGAATTCCAAAGCCAGTTGTCGCAGCCTTCGTAGTCGTAAACCTCCTGCTTCTGGCGGCCTGTCTGGTCGCGCTGAAACAAAATGTGAAGTTGCGGGACCAAGCGGCAAACCTGACGGCGTTACTCACTCCTGCAAGGGGCACCGTACTGCCGCCGTTGCTCGGCACCGACTGGACGGGTGCGCCCCAAGCGGTAGTCTATGGCCATGATCGGCGTCCGACGCTGCTTTATACGTTTTCAAAGGAATGCGGTTATTGCCAGGAAAACTGGCGCGCCATGCGCTCGTTGCAGGCGTTGGCACCACGGCGACTACGGATTATCTATATCGATACCATACACGATCTTTTTACGCAGCAGTATCTGGACGAAAGCGGTATAGGGCGCTCCGCGCTTCTAATTCAACTGTCTCCGACAGTCGCGGAAATATATGACGCACGAGCTTTTCCTCAGCTTGTGCTGGTGGATCGCGACGGGCGGGTACAATGGTCGCATATCGGCGAACTCGCGCCCGGCGATGCTTTCAAGGCTTTGTCGCTGATCGAACACAACTAAGAATTTGTCAGTCCACGTTGATGCCTGAAGGAAGGAGGGAACATGAAGAACTGCTTTCTGCAGTTGGTTGGTGTGTGCCTATTCGTAATATCGTTGGGTGCCGCTTCTACGGTGTTGGTTGAGATTGCGTCACCTCCCGCGTTCGCAGCGGAGTGTCCAGGATGCGTCACACTAACTTTGAGCTGTCCGGGGGCACTGTGCAATTGCAAATTTGATAGTCAGACGCAAGGGTATTATTGCACGCCGCCCACCCTGTAGTGCTGCACTCAAGGCGACAGGTGGGATAAACTTGAAATGATGACAGCAGGTATGTGGCTGCGAAGCTGGCGGCGGAGCCCGCTGCTAACGGGGCAGTTTGCGTTCACGATCGCTATTGGCATGGGCGCAACGTCGGCGCTGGTGAGCCTGATGCTGGCGCTGGGCTATCAGCCGCTGCCATTTCGCGATCCGGGACGGCTCGTAGCGGTTTGGGAGCGTGCTGACTCGGGTGCGCAGAATCTCGCAATATCGAGGCCGGACCTGGCGGATTTTGCTAACGCAACGCACGGTATCTTCGCCGCGCTCGGCGCTTTTACGGTTCCCCCGGGCTGGCTACTTGACCGTAAGGGCGCGGCACAGATTCGCGCATGCTACATCGACGCGAGTGCATTCAGCGACTTGGGTATACGTCCCGATCTGGGACGCGGAGTTCGACCGGACGATGCGCCTATAACGAGTAGCGGGACCCCTCCTGTCTGGATCAGCAATCGTCTTTGGCAGACCCGTTATGGAGGCAGCTCATCCGCAATTGGTATGACCATTGAGATCGCCGATAACCAGGCCGGGCGTGACGCGACGGCCATGCGCATAGCCGGCGTGCTTCCACCCAGCGTCAGCATCCCGCTCCCGTTCATGGAAAACTCGGCCGATGTCTGGTATCTCCTATCGCCCGATGTGGCGGCCCACTCGCGCGAAACGAAAGTGTTCTTTGGGCTGGGCCGACTGAATCCCGGAGTCACCGTTACTCAGGCGCAAGCAGCGTTGGCCGTCGTAGCCCAGCAACTCGGGCAGCGCTATAGCTTTGACGCCCATAAAATCCCAGTCGTGCAGAGTCTTGAGGCTATAGCGCAAGGCCCAGCACGGCAGACTATGGGTTTGCTGGCGCTGGGCGTGGGGTTCGTTTTTCTGCTGGGCTGCGTGAATCTCGCTATTTTGATGGGCGCAGAGGGCAGGCGGCTTCGCCGCGAGATCGCCATCCGATCCGTGTTGGGCGCGGGCCGTTCGCGCTTGTGGCAAGAAGTAGCGGCAGAAAAATGTATGCTCACCGTACTATCGCTAGGGCTGGGCGCGGCTTTTGCGTTCGAGTTGTTGCGCGTGTTCACGCAATTGATGCCAGCGGCGGGCCTCGGCCCGCCCCTCCTGCACCCGCCTCCTTTGAACCTTCTTGTTCTCCTCACCTTTGCGACCTTTGCGCTTATTGCAGCGCTGGTTTGGTCGGCACTGCTAGTGGGTGCGGCGAATACAGCTGAGTCCACGCACACGCTGGCGGCGGCCGGCAGCGGGCTGGGCTACACCGGCCTCAGCGATTCTGCTCGCGGAGCTGGCCGTTGGCGGTTGATTCTGCTTGCGGCTCAGGCGGGCGTCGGAATTTGTCTGCTGGCTGCAGCGGTGCTGACTGCCAGAACGTACGCCACACTCTCGGTCGCCAATCTCGGACCGGCTCCGCGCCGCATGTTATTGCTCACAGTCCAGCAACGCGACAACTTTGTCCCTTCCGATGCTCAAGTCGCGGATTTTGACCAGCAAGTGCTGTCGCGGCTGTCGCGGTTGCCCGGCACGGAAACCATCACGCTCGTGGACCGGTTTCCCCCCGTGAGTTCTCCAATCTCCTTCATGAAGCAAGACGATGCGGCCGGTGCCGCGCGCGAAGCCAACTCTCCCATGCCTGTTTCACCAAGTTACTTCCGCACGCTCGGCATTCCCATCCTGTTCGGCCGCAGCTTTGACGATACCGACAACAGCGGCAGCGAGCCGGTGGCGATCATCAGCCTGGAGATGGCCAAGGAGAACTGGGCCTCGCCGGAGCAAGCGGTGGGTTCGGAGATCTTCTTTGGGGAAAAGTCTCAGGACGAGTCCAAGGAAAAATCCAAAGAAGAGTCAAAAAGAAAAGCCGAAGAACAGGTTAAAGAAGCGTCGAAAGATCAATCGGCGAATCATTACAAAATTGTCGGCGTAGCAGCGAACTTCAGTGGTTATTGGTCTCAGAAGCCGAGCCCGGCGGTCTACTTGCCGCTGGCGCAAGCAGCGTATGCATTAGGCGGAGAAGTGATTCTGCGCACGTCGGCCTCACCGCAAGCCGTCGCCGCACTGGCGCCACAGGCGTTGACCGAAATGGCGATTCCGTCGACGATCTCGGACGTTTCAACCATGGAGGCGCGCTGGCAAGCGACACTGACGCGGCCGCTTGCGCGCATGTTCGGCATGCTTCTGCTGGCGTTGCTCGGTCTGGAGCTGAGCGTCCAAGGCGTGTACGCCGTGGCTGCGGCAACCGTGTCCGCCCGACAGCATGAGCTTGCGGTACGCGCGGCGCTGGGCGCACTGCCCAATCGGCTTGTGTGGAACGTAACGCGCAAATTGCTCCTCGCCGTCATCGTGGGCGCAGGATTGGGCGTGGCGGCAGCGCTGGAGTTGCGTCCGCTGCTGGCGCATTGGCTTGGCCCCGTTGCGGTATGGCAGGCGGAGCCCATTCTTGCGGCGCTCTTGTTCATGGCAATGGCAGCTGCGGCGGGCTGCTACTTTCCGGCACGCGCGGCGACGCGGGCGAACCCGGCCGACATCCTACGGCAGGGTTGATCCTGGTCATTTTTGGTGTTTCGTATTTGGGCACCTCGGGGAGTTGGGAGATGACTTTGCCGGAGGGGTCGAGGAACTGGAGGACGGGGGAGCCGTTGGATTTGATGACGGTGGAACGCAGAACCAAAAGCCGCAGAACCTCAAAATGCGAGGCTCCGCGCTACAAGTAAAAAACGAAAAGCACAGCCGCGCGACTTGGAGGGAGCTAGGTCTGCGGCTGTAAACCCGATGCGCCGTTCGATCTGATCACTCCTGAATACCAACGCGCGGAATCTTTCAAGATGCGCTTTTGCGTGGGAAAATCGACGAAGATCATGCCGAAGCGCTGGGTGTAACCTTCCTGCCACTCGAAATTGTCGAGCAAGGACCAATGCAAATAGCCGCGCAGCGGGACGGCGTCGCCGGCGGCGCGGGCCAGCGCCTGCAAATAACGCGCGGTGAAATCGATGCGATTGGGATCGTGAACTTGGCCGTCGAGCGAAACCCAGTCGCGGCAGGAGCAGCCATTTTCCGTGATGAAGATGGGAAGCTTGTAGCGTTCGTAGAGCCACTTGGGAGCCCAGTACATTGCGTCGGGCGTGACTTCCCAACCCATCGCGGTGAGCGGGAAGCCGGCGGGAAAAGCGACGAGCTGGTTCTTGCCGTCCGGAGTAGCGCGCACGATGCGTCCGCCATAAATATTCGCAGCGAGAAAATCGAGCGGCTGGCGAATTGTCTCCAAGTCTCCGGCGAGGAGTTCCGGCGCGTCGGCACCGAGCGCAGTGAGTGCATCCTGAGGATAGTTGCCGGTGTAAACGGGATCGAGCCACCAGGCGTTTTCGCGCCACCAGAACTCGCCGGAGAAATGATCGAGGGGGCTGGCGAAGGTCGATTCCTTTGCGGCGGCAACATCCGCGGCAGAATCGGTTTCGGGAAGCGATGGCGAAACATCGCACGGGTAGCTGATCTGCACCGGCTTCTTGGAATTTGCGCGTATCGCTTGCACGGCGCGGCCGTGCGCGAGCAGGACGATATGCGCGGCGCGCATATATTCGTTGCGCGGAAGTTTGTCGCCGGGGGCTTGCATGCCGGTGACGTAGCCGCCGCCGATGAAGGAGCGCGGCTCGTTGATGGTGAGCCAGTATTTCACGCGGTCGGATAGAGTGCGCGCGAGCAGGCCCGCGTAATCGGCGAACCAGCCGGTCATGTCGCGAGCCACCCAGGAACCGCGTTGCATCAGGGCCAGAGGCGTATCCCAATGAAACACGGTGAGGATGGGAGTGATGTTCGCGGCGAGAAGAGCGTCGACGAGGCGACTGTAGAAGTTCAGGCCTTTTTGGTTTACTGCGCCAGTGCCCTCCGGAATAACGCGCGACCAACTGACGCTGAAGCGAAAAGCTTGCAGGCTCATGGACTTCATGTGCGCGATGTCTTCGGCGTAACGGTGATAAAAATCGCAGGCGACGTTCCCCGTTTGGCCGTCGCGGATGGCGCCCGACTGGCGAACGAATTCGTCCCAAACAGAAAGGTCTTTGCCGTCTTCGCGAGCGGCGCCTTCAATTTGGTAGGCGGAAGTGGCTGCGCCCCAGAGAAAATCTGCAGGAAAATGAGGCTTCGGCGGCGCAGAAGGAGTTTGCTGCGGCTTCTGCGGCTGAGATTGCGCTTGGCCGGCTGTCTGTGGACGGAGAGCCGCCAAGGAAATCGCCGACCCTGCTGACGTAGCCAGGAATTCGCGGCGGGTGAGGGAACGATTTGGGCTCGTTGGGGATTTCAATTCATTTTTCATGGTCAATTGTCACGAGACATCACACAGCATCTATTCTCCGTAAGAATTTCGCCATGTTCACTTTCGCGGTTCAAACATGCTGGCGGCCACACGGCTGACCAGACTGCGCGGCGCGAGCCTTTGGCCTTCCACACTCATGGTGTTCTTGAACCCTGAGATTACGCTGCTCTTCCCTGCCGCAAGGGCGCGCAGGCCGGTTCGCGCAACCTTCTCGGCCGATTCGGCGCCGCGAAAAGTGCGCTCGGGCTGGCCGGCGACTTCGCGAAATTCGGTGCTGGTCGAGCCGGGGCAAAGCGCGCAGACGTTCACGCCGTAGCGGCGCACTTCCTCGGCAATGCCTTCGGCAAAGCGCAAATCGAACGCCTTCGTGGCGGCATAGGTGGAAACGTAGGGCACGGCTTGGAATCCAGCGACAGACGCCACGATGAGAATGTCTCCATGGCGGCGGGCCGCCATGTCCCCCAAATAAAGATGCGTGAGACGCACCACGGCGGCACAGTTGACTTGAATCATTTCCATCTGCCTCGCGAGGCCCGCTTCGTGGAACCGTCCGTAGGAGCCGAAACCGGCGTTGTTGATGAGAAGCTCGATCTCAAGCGACTTGGACTGAGTGAATGTTCGGATCTGATCCGGGGCGCTGGGATTTGCCAAGTCGGCAGATAGGACTTCCACTTTGATTCCACGGTTGGCGCGCAGAAGTGCCGCCAGAGATTCAAGGCGATCCTGTCGCCGGGCGGTGATGACCAGGTTTGCGCCCGCTGAGGCAAGTTCTTCGGCTAAGGCAAGCCCAATTCCAGCGCTGGCGCCGGTAATCAGGGCCCACTTGCCCGACCATCTTGCCGAGAACGCGTTCTTGGGGCTCATCTTGTGCAGCTCTCCGTGAGCAAAACCAAAAGAAATGAAAACACAGCAAAGGTACTGCTGAACAGAGGAAAAAACAGCCAATCAAGGCAAATTAATGCGTGCAGATGAAAATCCGTAGATGCTTCCAAAAATGGAATGTGGTTAGGCGCCGCGGGGGTGCCAGCGAAGGATGAAATTCCGAAGGCGAACGCCCTCGTGTTTCATGCGGTCGAGTAAACGGCGAGCCCAGACGAAGTCAACGGCCAGGAGGCCGAGACCCAGCAAAATGACCAGGCAGCCTGGTCCCGGGCCGACCAGCAACACTACGCCGAGAGCCAGGAGCGCGAAGCCGCCGAAAATCCGGAGGTAGCGCCGCGTCTGCTCGATGGTTTTCAAAAAGACGAGTGGCATGACTATCGATTACCCATCCATTCTGCTGC
The DNA here is from genome assembly GCA_049678505.1 of Candidatus Acidiferrales bacterium. Taxonomy (GTDB): domain Bacteria; phylum Acidobacteriota; class Terriglobia; order Acidiferrales; family UBA7541; genus DAHUXN01. Next base: position 11,801 of record JBAUEH010000142.1, on the reverse strand, counting down.
CGATGCCGAATTGAAACTTAAATCGCATTTCCGAAACATTTAGATGCGCCGCCGCACTGCCTTGATGCGGAGCACGCAAACAGCCAAATTGCAGTAGCTTGCGTGTGCAGCAACTCCCGCATTGCTAACCTGCTGCGCGTCGGGAGACCCACCGACACGAGGTGAAATGCACAAAACGGGAAAGAAGTTACTCCCAACGGGAAGAAATGGGCATAATCGCAGCAGATGCCAGGGGCGGGGCGCTTGGATATTTGCCAAGGGAAGCGTTTGAAGTCACCGGATGTGGCAGCAGTACGTCTTAATTCAGGCAGGCTCGGCCGGGAATAGAAACGCACGTGAGGATTGACCTACTGACGGTATGCTCGCTCGGACGATCATCGCGGAGGCAAAGCCAATAACGCGGCGAACGCTGTGGGTTTGGCTGTACCATCTTGGCGCGCCGGGGCTGATTGTTCTTGGAATAATCGATAGCTCCGTGATTCCGATTCCCGGCAGCATGGATGCGCTCACGATCGTTTTGGCCGCGCATAACCGGCACCTATGGGCATACTACGCAGTGATGGCGACATTCGGTTCCGTTTTAGGAGGTTACATCACGTTCCGGCTGGCGCGGAATCAGGGGAAGGAGCGGCTTAGAGAAACACTGCGGCGCGGCTGGAAAAGAACGGCGACTGACTTTTTCAAGAAATGGCGCTTCGGAGCCATCGCGGTGCCGGCGATCTTGCCGCCGCCGATTCCGATTGTGCCCTTTATTCTGGCAGCGGGCGCCACAGACTACTCATGGAAACGTTTTGTGGGAGCGATGACGCTTGGCCGCGCCATTCGCTACGGCATCCTTGCCTATCTCGCCAATCTGTATGGGCGGCGCATCATTTCGATTTTTTCAAAGTACGGCTGGCCCATTCTTTATGGGCTGATTGCATTGGCAATCATAAGCGGGCTGACCGGATTTATCGTGAGCCGGTTTGAAAACGGCAAATCCAAAGCCAAGGCCAAAGTGGCTTAGTGCCGCGAAAGCTTAATTTCACGATCTACGTAGCGCAAGAGGTGACAGGTTTCCCCGTAGGGACTAGATGCAAATCCTTAGTCTCAGGGAACTTACAATGGATATTTGGCATTGGATAAGGTATTTGCCTGATTTACGCAGCGAGTGGTTAGGGGGTAGGATACGCAACGTAACATGCCTCAGGTGGACACGAGCCACACTCGGTCGGTGTCCCTAGGTGTTGTTTGCCGATGGCGACACAGATCCTCATTGCCGATGACCATGAAATGATGCGCACGGCCCTGCGCAATTTGATTAATTCCCATGCCGGTTGGCAGGTTTGCGCGGAAGCCAAGAACGGCAGCGAAGCCGTCGCGCAGGCGAAAGAACTGCTTCCTGACTTGATCGTCCTGGATCTGGCTATGCCGGTCATGGATGGGATAACGGCAGCGCGGGAAATCACAAAAAGCAGGCCCGGGACACGCGTGATCATGTTCACGTTGCACGCTTCGCCAGAAGTCGAAGAACATGCCAAGCGCGCAGGCGTAAAGCGAGTGGTCTCCAAAGCCCAAAACGGCGGGAGACTCATGAGGGTGATCGAACAGGTGCTCGTCGGCTCCGAGAGTCAGGAATCAAACTCAACGGAAAATGCTCGGGCTACCGAATTCGCAAAAGGTCAGCAGGCCCAAACGGCAGAAGTGAAAGATCAGCCGGAAGAAGCTCAGCCACAACATCGTTCGCAAACAGAGATAATTGCCGGAGCGGCTCCTGCGGCCAGGCCATCTGCTCATGCGAATGCCCCGGAACAATCATCCCCAACGGAAACATCGCCAAGTGAGATTGACAGTTCCGACGAAGATTCTTGAGAACTTCCCCTTAAGTAAGCTGACTATTCGAGTGCTGCGTTTGCGCACACCCCGCGATTCATGCGGGCGTGGAATCGCAGAAGAGAACAAGTTAGTCACCGGAGGTTGTCGGAAGCAAGGGTTTCACTTTGGCAACTTCGACCGGGATGACGACCCGTGCTTCTCCAACTGGCCTGGGCCGTGGGAGTTTGATATCCCATGCGAGGCCGAGCTTTCGGAGCATCACAATTCCGTACCAATTCAAATCGAACTCATACCAAGCAAGGCCGTGACGCGCCGACTGCGGCGCTGCATGATGATTGTTGTGCCACCCTTCCCCGAAGGTGAGAATCGCAACCCAGAAACTGTTGGTCGACTTATCGCCGGTGGGAAATCGCTGCGATCCCCACATGTGTGTTGCGGAATTCACAAGCCAAGTGGAGTGGAGACCGATGACCGTGCGGAAAAAGATGCCCCAAAGTAAGAAGGGCCATCCGCCGATGGCGAAAATCGCCAGACCGAGGACGGCCAATGGAAGCCAGTGCCATTTGCTGATCCAGACGTGAAATTTGTCTTTGCGAAGGTCTGGAACAAGACAAAGAAGCTCGGGCGACGCATTTTGTATCGCCTGGCCCGTCATGATCCAGCCCATATGGGCCCACAATCCGCCGTCCCGCGGGGAGTGGGGATCGCCTTCCCTGTCGGTATTTTGATGATGAGCGCGATGCGTCGCTACCCAACCGATTGGCCCACCTTCGAGAGCCAGTGTGCCGCACACGGTCAGGAAATATTCCATCCATTTGGGAGTTTTATAGCCACGGTGGGTCAGAAGCCGGTGGTAGCCCATCCCGATGCCGAGACTCCCGGCGACCCACCACAGCACAAGCGCCAGGGCGAGAGCCTTCCATGTAAAGAAAAAGAGCGCCACAATGGCACCCAAGTGGAAGGCAGCCATAAAAAGGGTTGTAACCCAGTTGATCGGCTCGGTAAAAGTTCGGTCACGCGCGAAGAGAGTGGTCACTCGACAATCCTTAACGTCATGAATGTAATGCTTACGAGGTTATCGCCCGCGAAGGTGAATTGGGATTGGTAGCGATTGACCAACGGAAGAATCGAAAGTCGCAGATGTCACATCGAAACGGCCTCATGAAGACCATGGCCAGAATACGTCGTTCAACAATACCCCTGCGTCTTGATCGGTGGATTCGTTCGCTGTTACAAAGTGGGCAGTTCAGCATGGCGACTTTCCTGATGCGAATCCCAATTCCTCATTCTATAGCCTAGGAGAGTTGTTGTCTGTCTCGTTTTGCACGCCAGGATCTCCGTCATTATTCAGAATTCAGATTCTTTTGTCTGGATTCGGGCTAAGAATGCCCGCCGCCTCCAGCTACCGAACGGCACTCACAATTCGCGTGAGGTTCTGCCATATCTGTGAGGGGCGTCCGATCTGAGCGTTTCGCCCGAGGTGAAAGCTCAGGCTAAGCCCGTAGAGATCGACCGAATGCGGCTCGCCGGGATAGCTTTGGCGCCGGGGACGAAAATCTAGCAAACCGCCAGCGGCTGAAGGACCAAGCTGCACGTTCTGCATGTCAAGCGTGCGCGTAAAACCATCAAACCGCAAACGTCCTCCCCAGAAATGTACGAGGGGCAGACTCGATTGCGTGCTAAACAAAGTCTTAACTTCGCGCACCTGCGAAAGATCCTCCAGGCCCTCCAGCGTTAGGTCACGTTGGTAAGCGCGCGCGGATAGGTAGCTGAAATGGGTAGTGGATTTTCCGGGATTCCGAGGCCGCAGCAAGGCCCCTGCGAGCAAGGACGCCGATGCGGTTCGAACCGTGGCCGCAATCGGCGCAATCCGGTGTGACGCCAGGACAATCTGCGGCGCTACCGTTTGTGCTGCCGTCAACACATAGCTGCACAGAAGCATGCCGAGCAGCAGAATGAACTGTTTGTACATCGCTGCCTCTGATAGCGCAGGACCGGCTTCTGTCGCCTAAGAAAGAAGGCCGGACCTTGACTTCTGATCTTGCGCTGAACTCCAAGCTTGACCAGGGCCTTAGCGGTGAGCCGAAAGCGAAGATCCAGATCGCTCGCAGCTAACTCAATAATTGTACTAAATCGGAAGCTTGCGGTCTGTTCTAATATGCACACAAATCTGTTCTTTTTGGCACAGACTTTCAGCTCTCGACGCATTAGCGTAGGTATGAATTCTGATTCTCCGGAGTGTTAGACGCTAGCTCCCGTCGAGTCAAAAGTGAGAATCCTAATAAAATCCGGCGTGCTGCTGCTTTTGTCCGTGCTCACGGTTTCATCGGCGCTCTTTGGTCAAACTGACGGGAACTCCCCGGCCAAGCCTCAGAATCCTACAAGCGCATTGGATGCCCGCCACATCGTGGAACTATCGGTCGCAGCCACTGAGCGAAATTGGGACGCCCGGGAGGATTATACATACACGGAGCGAGATCAGGATCGGCGCCTGGACGCACTCGGACAGGTGAGATCGGAAACTGTGGACGTGAGCAGGACGATTGTCGTCAATGGCGCTCACTTTGAACAACTCGTAGAACACAATGGGCATCCACCATCGGCTGAGGAACAGAGCAGGAGCCGGGAGGATCTCGACAAGCTGGAGCACGAAACACCGGCGGAGCGAACGGTCGGCAAGCAGGGAGAAGCCGGGGCTTTTCTCCAGGATATGGTCAATGCATTCGACTTCCAACTCATCGGCGAAGAGAGCGTCGAAGGCAGGCCAGCTTACATATTTCGCGTGACGCCGCACCGGGGCTACCACGCGCATGGCAAGTACGGCAAGATGCTCTCCAAGGTGGAAGGCAAGATTTGGGTGGACAAGCAAGACTTCAGCTGGATCAAAGTCGACGGCCAAGTGACGCAGGCGTTCTCAATGGGCTTGTTCGTGGCCCGCGTGCAGCGGGGCTCGCACGTCATGCTGGAGCAAACCCAAGTGAGTGAGGGAGTCTGGATGCCGAAACGAATTGAAGTAGGCGCAAGCGCAAGAATCCTTTTCTTCAAGAGCCTGGACATTGACCGGATCCTGACGTACTCGGACTATTGTCTAGGGAGCGGGGCGCCCTACAGCGTGAGCAAGTAGCGGCCGACCAATTAGATTAAGAGCTTAGGAATGTGGGCAGTTCGCGTCCGGGCAGGCAATGTTCTGTGGCCTGTAGTGTGCCCACATTTCCCTTTCGTCCCTTCGCGCTGGCGGTACCCGGACTCTCCAACTGACCCATATGAAACTGTTCAAAACGGAACAGACTCCGCTTTGTTACCACCATATAGTGAGGGGACTAAGGGTGCCACCAGGCCGGTCATTCGGGTTTTGCGGACGGCGTCGGTGGTCCATGCGGGGGCTTGGGCTTGCATGTCAAACGTGGCTCAGAACGATCTGCAGCCTAATCTAGCGAACTTCCGGACAGCGGGCACGACATCTCACAGACGCCGTCCTATCCGCGTCCTCTTTATGCACCACGATGCAGGGATTGTAGACGACTGTCTGCACGAGCTAAGGAAAGCGCAATTCATTGTTAGCGCTGATATCGTTTTGACCATAGAGCAGTGCAAGAAACAACTTCGTGCCCACGCCTACGATGTCGTTGTGGCTGGATACCCCAGCCCGAGTTGGAAAGGATCCGAAGCTGCACAACTCCTGCATCAGACTGTGCAGGAGACTCCGCTTCTCTTTGTGACTACTGGTCCAGGAACTAAATCTTTGGCGGAGCTAACCGCTCATGGCGCTCTCCCTTACGTGGAGCGAGAGCATATCGCTCAATTGCCTTTTGCTGTTCGCCAAGCCTTGAACGAAAAGAAGCTGCGCGAGGAGTTAGAAGGCGCCCGAAGATCCCTGCGGCATTCGCAATCGCTATATCGAGCGCTGGTGGACAATCCCGCATATGGAATATACCGGTGTAACTCGGCAGGAAAAATTGTCGACGTCAACCAAGCCCTCGTTGCCATGCTTGGCTACTCAACCAAAGAAGAACTCTTGGCGGCGAATCATCTGACTGAACTGCTCAGCCGTTTCGGCGGGGACTCGCCATCGGCGGGACGCTCCCGCGAGACATTGCAAATCGAGCCTGTGGAAATAGAGTGGAAGCGGAAAAATGGCACAATGCTGAAAGCCAGGATCAGCGGACGCGCTGTTTTTGACGACTATGGCAACTTTGCTGGCCACGAAATCATCGCTGTCGACATCACCGAGCAACGGACCCTTGAGGACCAGCTACGCCACCAGGCATCGACCGATTCACTGACTGGCTTGGCCAATCATCGCCGTCTTGTCGAGGCGCTCCACGCGGAGATTTGCCGATCCAAACGAACCGGCCGGGAATTCTCTCTGGCATTGCTGGACCTCGATGGATTGAAACAGGTCAACGATCGGTTTTCCCACCTGGCCGGGGACCGAGCACTCTGCAGGCTGGGGGAGATCCTGAGAGACTGCTGCCGGTCCATAGACACCGCAGCGCGCCACGGCGGAGATGAGTTCGCCCTAGTCCTGCCGGAAACAGGCATGGCCGCCGCCACATTGCTAAAACGGCGGATTTGCGAACTTCTTGAGAGAGAGACCGAAGAGCCGGCGCTCTCGGTGAGCGTTGGAATTGCGACTTATCCGAAAGACGCTGATACCATCGGAACCCTTCTCTATGCAGCGGACAAGGCTCTTTATGTAATGAAACGCAAGCAGCCAAAAGCCGCCCAGTCCGGCCCAAGCTCAATCGACAATGTATACGACCGGAAAAGGAAGGAATTCCATGGATGAATATCGTTCTGACCGAAGCGATCGGCCACAAGGACACCAACCGCACCCGAATTCTGGAATGGGAATCCAGGCCCTGACAGAAGAACAGCTTCTTCAATCGATTTCTGCGCATGCGCCTCTTCCGGAAGTCCTGAACAAAATCTGCATCGCTCTTGATTGCCAGATTGGCAACGTGGTTTCGCTCATTTCCCTGCCCGAGGACGACGCAAGCAAGCGTGCCGGAATTGCCATAAGCGCGGGGCACTTTGGATTGCATATTTTCTGCTCTGAAAGCATCGTTGCCGGTGAAGAACTGCTGGGATTTTTGGAGATGTACAGTTGCATTCCTGGAAGCCCCTCTACCCGCGAGTTTCAATGGATTGAGCAGGCAAAGTGCGTGGCCGCAATCGCGATCAAACGCGACACTGAGGCAGGCCATCCGGACAAGTGCGGGATGCGCGAGAACCGGCCAGCGCGAGAGCGTGTGCTCGAATGGCCAGTTTTCATCCATGTGTAATCAGAATACGGAAGTGTCCACAACGGGACAGACACTCGCCTTCCCTAAGGCTAATCTGGCGTGTTTGCAACGTTCTTCCGCACACGAAGAGGCATCCGCGTAATTTCGAAAAAGCGAAATTGCAGATGCCGCCGCGCCCAGAACAAGGAGACTAAGAACATGCTCGCGCTAATCGCTGTTGTCCTGATTCTTCTTTGGTTGTTTGGGTTTTTCGCATTTCACATAACGAGCGCTTTCATTCACATAGCCCTCGTTGTAGGGCTGATATTGCTTGTGCTGCATTTCATGAGAGGCCGAAGAGCAAGCGTGTAGCGCTGGCGGTCACCAGACTACTCTGGTGACCGGCCCTATGTGACCTTACGTGACCGTGGGAAAGTTTGACTACTCGTGCAGGACGACGCTTAAGAGAGAAGTATTGATCTGCAGACCACCGTTGTACTCGATGAACCCCAGCTTCTTGAATTTGTTCATGAAAAAATTGACCCGCGAACGCGTTGTGCCGATCATCTCCGCCAGCGTCTCTTGCGATATTTTGGGGAGTACTCCGTGGGGCTTGTCTTCCTTGCCGTAACGGGCCAGCAATAAAAGTGTGCGGGCCAGCCGCTTCTCACTGGAATTGAATAGCTGGTCGACCAAATCCTCCTCGATTCGAATATTCCGCGCCAACATAAAAGCGATGAACCGGTCGGAGAGGGTATTCTGCTCGTGAAGCACTTTGAGCATTTCACTTTTCTCAATGACCAGCACAGTGGTGGGGGTAACCGCAGTAGCCGTTCCCATGCGAATGGACTGACCCGCCAGACAACCTTCGCCAAAGAAATCGCCTGGCCCTAGAATGGCGACGACCGCCTCTTTACCCACTTCATTCACGACCGAGAGCTTCACACCGCCTTCTTGCAAATACATGATGCTCTTGGCGGCGTCCCCTTGCGTGTAAACGACCTCGGCTTTCTTAAACGCTCGTATTTTTTTCTCTAAGCCAGCCGAATCGAGAAAAGTTTGGGCATCGAAGGCAGCGCTTCTTGGAATCACTTTTGGGGAGGAGGCGTGCGCACGTAACCGCGGCATGATAGAGTAGTATAGCACAGGGCTTCTGGCAGTTCAATATTGAACAATTCGTGCTGATTGCCACAAGTGTCCACAGTTGGAAGCTGAACTCCAAGAAGTTCCGAGGATTCAGGGAATCACGAGGGCTTCTGGCGGCTTCGGAGGGCTTTCCGCAACGACTGATGCACTTCCAGTCCCCCATCGTAGCTGATGAATCCCTGCTTCCTGAATCGATTCATGAAGAGATTGACTCGCGGGCGAGTGGTCCCGACCATCTCCGCCAGAACTTGGTGACTGAGAATGGGAAGCTCAGTAACTGGCGGACCTCCTCCCTCCAAGTGTGCTAGCCGCAGAAGGACGCGGACGAGCCGTTGTTCCGCAGAGGAAGTCAGCAGATGCGCTACGTGATCTTGGTAGTCCTTGACGCTAGATAGCAGATAAGCCACAAGGGAATTAGACATCTTATTCCTCTTGCGAAGCATTTCGAGCATCTTTTTCTTTTTGATCGTACGTATGGAGCTGGCAGTCAACGCAACGGCTGTGGAGACACGGAGCGGATAGCCCGCGAGACACAGCTCCCCAAAGAGATCCCCCACCCCCAAGATGGCGGTAACTGCTGATGGCTGATGTTTTGTTCGGGTGGTGAGCCGCACGCCTCCTTCTTGAATGTAGAAAAGCGTATAAGCAGGTGCACCTTGCGTGTAAATGTTTTGTTTTCCGCGATAGTGCGAAACGCTCCCGCCCAAGCTGGCCCCGGAAGAGAAGCCACCCAGGGGAGAAGCCATTTTATTGATGTGTTTCATAACCCGCTCCTAACAAACGTGCAACGTGCGTGAGTGCGAGAACAAAATCACTGCACTAACCTAACGAAATCGTCCGAAACGGGCTATGCAAAAGCGAACAGGGCCGAATAGTTGTTTGCTCATGGGGCGGTCCGAAAATGCCGCTTGGGAACTGTTGCTTGCACTGTTGTGCCCTTGCGACCAGTTTCAATCTCCAGGCGGCCCCCGAGCTGATCCACTCTTTCTCGCATGCCTGTAATGCCAATGCCAACCGTCTTGGTTCGCGACGAATGATCCAGCACGCCATCCGGTATCCCTTTACCATCGTCACTGATGGTTACGATGACGCCATCCAGATTTTGCTCAATCTTCACCTTGGCTTCTCTGGCTCGGGAATGGAGGTGAACGTTTGTGAGACCGGCTTGGACGATGCGGAAGATCGCCAGTTCGGCTTCCTCCGACAACCGGCGCAATTCGTGAGCTATCTCCACGTACACATGCAGACCATTGCGCTGGTTAATTCCGCTCACATACCACTCGATCGCCGTGTTCAGACCGCATTCATCCAGCATGGGCGGGTGGAGCAGGTAGGAAAGAGTTCGGAGTTCATCGGAAATGCTGCTCGTGAGAGATGCACACTGCAAGAGGGTCTCGTCGCGCGACAGTGTAGGAATCGTATTTTTGATCATAGACAAATTCATGGCCAAAAGAGCAAGCTTCTGGCCTGTGCTGTCGTGCAGCTCGCGCGCGATCCGGCGACGCTCCTCATCTTGAGACCGATAAAGCTGCCTGGAAAACTCGCGCAGCTCTTCTTCCTTACGGTGACATTCGATCGCAATGGCCGCCATATGGATCACCTGTTCCATTAATTCCAAGTCTGGTTCGCTGGGCGGCTGGGGTGTTGGGCAAAATAAGATCAGAGTTCCCAGGATTTTTCTGTCTTTCGACACAATAGGCACGGACCATGCCGCTTGAACACCTTGGCTAAGAACCAAACCCCAGCAAGCTGCAAATGAAGGATCTCTTCTCAGGTCCGTCACCGAAACAGTGTCTCCCTGGCGTCCGGCCACGCTGGAGAAACTCGCGTAGGAGGGCATTTTCAAACCTTCGAACGCTTCGTTCCAGATCTTGGGAACTTTCGGCCCGGCGGCAAGCCGGAGACGCGTCCCATCGCCGTCGGGCAAAAGAACTGTCGGGATTACCCCGGGTGACTTCGCATCGATAAAGTTGCAAAGCTCATTCAAGACTTCCATCATCGGCGCACCCTGGGAGAGCATTTTGAGCACGTGGGTTTCTGATGTCGGTTGTCGCTGAGAAAGAGCTTGAGCCATGTTGGTTCTCCTCACGTGAGGGCCAGACACCCTTCTTGATTGCCGGCAAGCCAGTCCGTAATTTACTGCATGAATGATTCGAAGGCGTAAAGGTACAGGCACCGATTTGAGAATGCTGTTCAATTTTGTACAATTTCATTGTTGCCCGAAATGACTGCCTTGAAACGGATGTAACGATCTCTTAGTCCTCTGCAGGAATCACCTTCATAACTGTGAAGTTCCTCAACTTGCCGCGGTGCTGAACGAAGGCAGGACTGTATATAAGTGAACAGACATGGGTCTTGGGAACGCCTAGGATGATCTTGCAGAAAAAGGATTGTTGTGTTGTTCAGTCCACCCCTGCAGCTTGATTTCTACGACCCGCACTAGGCCTGAAGACAGCGAACAACAGATTTGTGGCACGCTCTGTCTGGATAAACAGTCCAGTCCTTCGTCGCGCTAAAGCGGCGGTACCGGACGGCGGCTAGAAGTGTCTCGCAACGGGAGACAGGAAGGAAAAGACTATGCCCCTGATTCAAATTATCGTAGCTCTGTTGGTAGTGGGTGTTCTGCTTTGGCTGGTTAACAGCTTCATACCAATGCAGCGAACCATTAAGTCCATTTTGAACACAGTGGTCGTCATTGTGGTGGTGTTGTGGCTCTTGAATGTATTTGGACTGTTCCATTCCCTGGCGCGTATCCACGTCGGTGTATAGGCGAGTCCGGATGAACGCTTAGAGGCGCAATTGCGACCACGAATCCGATTAACAATCGCGGGCCGTCCGCGAGCGATAAGCGACGGATGCATCAGTACGCCGTAATGGAGGCAACATCATGAAACGAATTGGAGCTATCAGTACAGCAGCCGCAGCAGTGTTCTTGCTTTTGGGACTTGCTGCTCCGGTTTACGCATACCAGGACCAACAACAGAAACCACCGAAACAGGAACAGCAGGCTAAGCCCGCAAAGCAGCAACGGGCCAAGCCTGCCAGAGCGGAACAAACCAAGTCCGCAAGACAGGAGCAACCGAAGCCAGCTAGGGAGCAACAAGCCAAGGCCAAGCCTGCCAGAACGGAACAAACCAAGTCCGCAAGACAGGAACAACCGAAGCAAGCTAAGGAGCAACAAGCCAAGGCCAAGCCTGCCAGAACGGAACAAACCAAGTCCGCAAGACAGGAGCAACCGAAGCAAGCTAAGGGGCAACAGGAACGCGGGCAGCGCGCTGAATCTTCACAACGCCCCCAGCGTACACAGCAAGCAGAGGCCAGACAACGCTCAGAGCCGGCCCTGCGATTGAGTGCTCGAGGCGACAGTCGCATACCTGACGCTCGCTTCCGTTCCAATTTTGGTCGTGGGCACGAGTTCCACATGGGCAACCCGGTTTTGGTCGGCGGATATTCTCGCTTCCAATACGGCGGCTATTGGTTCGGATTTGTTCAGCCGTGGCCGGCAGCGTGGTACTACACCGATGACGTCTACATTGATTACGTGGACGGTGGGTATTACATGTACGACCCGTACTATCCCGGCCAACGAATTGCAATCAGCGTCTACCTCTGAGC
>JBAUEH010000141.1:0-28398 GCA_049678505.1 Candidatus Acidiferrales bacterium | reverse complement strand
CGCCCCGATCATCTCCACTTCTGAATACTTCCTCTTCGACATATCTTCCCCTTTCCGCGCCAATGCGCTTCCCCCAAAACGGGGGAAATCATATATGCTTCTGCGCAGTTTTAGGGGTGAAGGTCAGTTGAGTGCCGCGGCGAGACGCCGAGTCCTTCTCGAATCTTGCGTTCGCGCAAGGGTGCGTAGCCGAGAACGACGCCTGTGCGCTGTGGAGGCTTTGCATAGAACGAATCTACGGAATACAGGCGCATGTCTGCCATTGGGGCTTTGCGGGATACATCCGCGATCATTCCACCGCTCTTCCCCTTTAACCAAACAATGAAGATGGAGTCCAGCCTTCGCGCCGCAAACTTCGGTGCAACTCGGGGTTAGTCGCGCCTCGATTGTCCGGTTGCTACGTTCCAGGAAGCACTCTTAGAACGCCCGGCACCGATTTCCTTCTCGACTGCGCTTATGCCGGGTCAAAGCACAACTGTGGAAGTTACCGGCGCAGAGAACAAACGCCGCGCTTGACAATCCATAACCAAATGGTTATGGTTTAAACATGCAGGCCGCAGCGGAAAATGTCTTCAAAGCCCTCGCCGACCCGACCCGCCGAGCAATCTTCGAGCACCTATCTCGCGACGGGGAGCAGACCGTGCATGCCTTGACTTATCGTGCCGGAGTTTCACAACCGGCGGTGTCGAAGCACCTCGGTGTTCTAAAGCTTGCCAAGCTGGTCCGCGACAGGCGAGAGGGGCGCGAAACCCATTACAGCGTCCAGCCGCAAGCCCTGGCACCCCTGGTCGACTGGATGAGCCTATATGGAACATTCTGGCGCGACCGATTTGATCAACTCGAAAACCTACTGAAAAGGATGGACAAATGACCGATACCGCACCGACACGTTCTCTCGTCATCGAACGGGAGATGCCGCATCCCCCGGAAAAAATCTGGCGTGCGCTCACGGAAGGCTCGTTGATCGAGGAATGGCTGATGAAGAATGATTTCCAGCCGGTCGTTGGCCATCGGTTCAACTTCCGCTCCACGCCTGCGCCGAATTGGAACGGGGTCATAGACTGTGAAGTCCTGGTGGTCGAGCTGAATTCACGGCTCTCTTATAGCTGGGGTTCTATGGGTTTGAAAAGCGTCGTCGCTTGGACGTTGACGCCGACCAAGGGCGGCACGCATGTCCGCATGGAGCAATCCGGTTTCCGGTCGGAAGAAGATGCCTACTATAAGGGTGCGAACTACGGCTGGCAGAAGTTCATCGGCAGCCTGGAGCGTGTCGTTGGGGGATTGGACTGACCATAAGAGCAAAAAAATTACTTATTGGACTACGACCGTACTTGTATGGAATTCAAGTGGACGTAACGATGAGAAGCCGAGGTAGAATTTCCTCAGCCGTCTGAGGCCGAGGAGGTGTTCAGGGCCACGGCGGCGCGAATAAGAGTTTTCAGAGTCTTTTCGTTAACCTTGTCGCCTTCGCGGAAGTCGATGGCACGCCTCACCCTGCCCTCGAGACTAGAATTGAAGAGACCTGAGGGGTCATCCAGCGAGGCGCCCTTGGCGAATGTCATCTTTACGACATTCTTGTAGGTCTCGCCGGTGCAGATCAACCCGTCGTGGGACCACACAGGTATCTCCCACTTCCACTCCTCGACGACTTTAGGGTCGGCTTGCTTGATCAAAGCGCGGAGGCGGGAAAGCATCTCTCCGCGCCAGTCGCCTAGCTCCTGGATTCTCGCGTCTATCAGTCGAGATGCAGATTCGACTCTCTGGGAACCACTCTTTTTCATGGTGAGTGCTTGCTTTCCCCCTTGAGTTTCTCTTTTTGGCCCTCGTGGTTGCTTTCTCTGCTGGATTTTATAGTAAAAAAACTAATCTTCAAAAGGGTTTGCTTGACTTGCGCTTGCCGTAGCTTTCAATCGCATATTTCCGCGTTTTCCGCAGCACAAGAAATGGGCGTATGCGGCACCCCCTACTGGCATCAACTAGGTGGGGCAGAGCGCCTTGAGCGATAAAGATTTCAAGGCACTCCCTGTTTACGTGTTGCCGCCGCAGTCCAATCAGAAATTCAGGCGCAGCGCGAGTTGCAATTGACGCCCTGTGTTATCCGTCGTGCTTGTGATTTGACCAAAGCCCGGGAGTCCAACAAAAGCATCCGGAGCGGCGAAGATAGGCGTATTGAAAACCTTGAACGCCTCTGCGCGGAACTGCAGACTCCTTCCTTCACCCCAAGACGTAAAGGGAATTGTCTTGGTGAGAGCCATGTCCCAGCGAGTCTGGGAGGGATCAAAGAAATCGCCGCGAGTGGAATGTCCCTGCAAGTATCCGATTGCGTTTGGATTGTTGGGATCAATCTGATACGTCTGATTGCCCGGTCCCTCATAGGGAGACAATGGGCCGAATGTTTGCCCGGTAGTCAAAGGAGTCGTGGTTGTGACACATGAAGCGTTCAGATAATTCTGAGTATGCGCGCTGACGTTGCCGCCGGTGGTGAGCTTGCAACCGGGAATGACAACACCGAAGCCGTCAGTGCCAGAGAGAGACAAGCCGCCGGTAAACTGGTCCACTTCGTCGGCGAAGCCGGATTGGATAGTCGTCAGGCCGGAGAAGGACCAATTACTAATCACCGGTGTGAACCAGGCGAGTTTCGGGCTGGGCAGATTGTAAACGTAAATGAGCACGAGCCGGTTTGGCACATCGAAGTTGGAAAGTCCCTTGTCCAAAGATGGAATGAATTGGTTCCCGGTGGCGCCGACGGTGGGTTCAAATCCCGCCTGGCTCTCCACATTGTCAATCGCCTTCGAGAAGGTGTACGACGCTTTCAAAAAGAGGCCATGCGAAAATTGGTGGCTTACGGTTACCAGAAGCGCGTCGTAGTAAGATGCTCCAGCGTCAGTAAATTCGAACAGTCCATCAGAATTTATGCCAACGATGGGCACGCGCGCTTCGCGGTTCTGGGCGGAGTTCACGTCCAAACCGAACGGGCCAGGATTGTTATCGTTGCGAAGCAACGCGTTGTTCAGCGATTGAGCGTCCTCGAGATGGACGCCATGCGATCCCAGGTAGCCAACTTCCAGCATCCATCCACGCAGAAATTCATACTGCGTCGTCAGATTGAACTGCTCTGTGTAGGGAGGGCGATCGTTCCGATCCAGAGCGGAAACGAAGAGCTGGGGTCCGGAGAAGTTCGGCGAGCCATCGGAATTGAGCGACGTGAGCTGGGGGAAAGAGGGCCAAATGGGGAACTGGCTTGGCATAGGCAATGTTGGAAATGGGTTCCCAAGCATCTGCGTTTGGGGTGTTGTTGTCGAGTTGACAAACGCAGTGCTCAGGGAAAACGGCGGATTGCTCTCGGTCTGGAGCGATTCAAATGGTCCAATTCGACTATAGTACATTCCGAAACCACCACGTACTGCTAGCTTGCCATTACCCAGCACGTCATAGCCGAAACCAATCCGGGGTCCGAAATCCTTCATGGGTTGATTAAGATAGGTAGAGTTGGAAACGCCAGCTGTGCCGAATTCCTTGTTGCTCGCGGGTATAACGAAGCCGTCCTGCAAGCCGGGTCCGCCCATCTGCATGGCCAAGGGAGTGAGCAGAGCCGGGTCAAAATTCGAAATCTCTCCATGTTTTTCCGTGATATTTCCGAGGTAATCCCAGCGAAGGCCCAGATTCAAAGTCAGGCGCGAAGTTACGCGGTAGTCATCTTGGCCAAAAACCGCAAAATCGTGGGCGCGATATTCAAAATCCGTCAAACCGCTGGAAATGGAAGCCTCATAGGGAGCGCCGACGAGGAAATCGCGAATCGAAAGATCAGCGTTGGGGTCCGTAGGCGGGCCATAGACTGTATCGGCATTCCCTCCCAAGAAAGTCAGCGTTCCTGGGTCAAGAGGGCTGCCGAAATTGAATTGCTGTGTTCGAGCTTCGAATCCCATGCGCCACGTGTGAGAGCCGTGCACGTAGGAAACCATGTCACGAAAATCCTGCGATTCATTGTGCTGCGTTTCACCCACACTTGCCGAAGCGCCGCAACAGCCGAGCTGGTCAGAAAAGTCGAAATTTGGCCCTCGTGTAATCACCGAGGAGTTGAAGCGCGTTATGCCAAGCTGGCTGATGGTGACGGGATTAATCGCGCCGATATCGCGGTTGTTGAGGGTAAATCCTACGGTGATTTCGTTGAGCAAGTCCGGCTTGATGGTTTGGACGTCGTGAACGGACAGGGTGTTATTGAGAAGAATATAATCGTAGGGTTGCCCAAGCGTGCCGTTGGCCCCGCCTGTGTTCGTGAACGAATCGGGATTCGCGAAATAGGTGACGCCTAATTGGTTCACGACGCCGCCAGTCCGGAACTCGTGATCGATCCGGCCATTGTACTGGTTACTGTTGATTTGAACGGGGGCAGAAAACGAGAACGATCCGAGCTCACCGGGCAGATTGAAGCCCGGCTGTCCGGTGGGGTGGCCGCTCGGAAAGAGCATTCCGTTGTAGGGGCCCGGGGCATTCAATACATTGATGGCGACGGGATCGATGGCGCTGACGGGAAGGTTGTACAATGCAGCCATGGATGCGGCCGTGCGTTGCGCCGGAAGAATAGGCATCAATCCTGAAATACCACCGGCAATGCCGTTTCGCTGGCGCTGGCCTTCATAATTGAAGAACCAGAAGGTCTTGCTCAGTTTAGGAACAGGGCCACCCACAGATCCGCCGAATTGGTTCTGAATCATCACCGGGCGTGGCGTGCCATCGGCGTTGAAGAAGAAATCATTGGCATTCATATCGGTATTGCGAAGGAATTCGTAAACGGTAGCGTGGTACTTGCTCGTTCCGCTGCGGGTGACCAGAGCAATATTGCCGCCGCCGCTGAAACCCGTCGTCGCATCGTACAGGCTGGTCTCTGTCCGGAATTCTTGGACGGAATCGGGGTTCGGTACGGGAATGATTCCATTGCCCAGAGTGTGAAATTCGAAATTGTTGGCGTCAACACCGTTGACCATATAGTTGTTTGAGGTGGCGCGATTGCCGCCCACGAACATGGCCTCGGCTCCTTGCAAAATCGTGGCCGCCGGAGATGTGAGAGTTGAGGCAACTCCAGCGTCCGTCGCCAGCAAATCGAGAACGTCTCGAGTGGGCAAAGGGATCGCAGTGATCACGTTGGAAGTTAAAGTCGAGCCAAGAGTAGCGTTCGTAGTCTCCACGGGCGTAGCCGCGCCGCTGACAACAATCTGCTGGCTGACCTCGCCGAGAGTAAGCGAAACATTGGCGGTGGTAACTTCGGTGACGCGCGCGGTCAGATTGTTCACGATCGCTTTTTCAAATCCCGCGTGTTCCACATCGATTTCATAGCCACTGCCCGGCTGAACAATGGGGAAAACATAGCTTCCGTCGCCGGAAGTCGTGGCCGTGCGCTGTACACCGAGGCTTGCATTGAGCAATGTCACTTTGGCGTTCGGCACGACAGCATTGTTCTGGTCTTTGACAACGCCGACGATGGCGCCGCTGGTGGCGCTGGACTGCGCGCGGGTTGGGATCGGCCCGATGGCAATCAGCGTGACGCCGAAATAGATCGTGAGCAGCTTCTTCATGTTAGTCCCTCGTTGCGCGCATTCGCGTGAGATTTGATACGCGACGCTAGTGTGTTCCTGGCCAATGCGCTGACTGCAGCACTTTGGCTCTACAAGAATTCGGAGAATGTGTGTCCCATTTTTCATCCAGGGCATGGTATTCCTACTGGCGCATCCAGAAGGAAAACATTTGTTTCATTTTTTACATTACTTAGAATATTTTTGGAAGATAGCGCCGCACAATTCTTATGTCAAGCTGTTTTTATAGGTAACGCATACACTCTAAGTTGGTTGAAACATTCGAGTCTATTTTAGTAAAGCGGTTGAAATATTAGCGTCTGCCCATAAGGGCGCGTATCGTAGGCCGGTCTGGGACAAGCTGCAGAAGCAGGATCTTGCGGCATTGAACGGCATGATCCGCAAGCAGAATATTCCAGTGATCTCATCGGCAGCTGCGAAGCAAGGCTTGGACAGCACGATGCAGCAATGAAGGGTCTTGTTTCCTAAGGCCGAAAAAGGACGGGTGAACTATTTCCGATAAACAATTCGTCCATCTTTAACGACGATGTCGATTTTCCGCGTGTCTTTAATATCTTTGAGGGGATCACCCTCGACAATAATCAGGTCTGCGCGGTGCCCGGGAGCAACCGTACCGAAATCTGACTGCATCTTCAGCCACTTTGCGCCATTTGCCGTGGCGGCCTCCAGGGTCGCCGTGTTGGGCAACCCTGCTTTGGCATACGATTCCAATTCATCAAACAAGCTGCCGTCGTCGGTTCCCGCCAATAGAAACACGCCCATTTGCTGGGCGCGCTCTATGAATCGCGACATTCGCTGATAGCTTTGTTGAGCGGCGGCAAATTGGTCGAGACCCCGATTGCTGGCTTTGGCCTCGCTGAATGGACTGGATCTTGCCGTCGCGGATTTCAATGGTGGCATCATTGATCGGCTGGGAACCTGTACCGTCCCAAAGCCGCGCATGCGTGACGACCATATCCGCCGGCGATTGCGCCGGCAAAACAAAACGCGCCTCGAAATGAATGGGACTGATGCTGCCGGATTCCAAGTTCAGGCGATAAAGCTTTCGAGCGGCACAAAGGACGGCTGTCGTGCCGTCCGGATCCAGCGCGAGTTCCTTATCATCGTAGGGACTGGAAAAAATATGCCGTGGCGATCCGCCGGAGGACGGCATGGCCAGGATGCTGTCCGTCGCGTTTTCCGTTTCGATGTAGTAGAACGTCTTGCCATCGCGGCTCCATTCCACGGACGACTGATTCCAGGGAGTGTTGCTGAGGCGCGTCGCCTGACGGTTCGGAAGCTCCATGCGATAAAGATTTGCGCCGCCGTAGCGTCCGGATGCGAGCAACAACTCTTTGGCGTCGGGCGAAAGAGCGAACGTCCATTCATGCCAATCCTGTGTTTCTGTGATGGCTGTTGGCTCGCCTCCTGCGACGGGAATCCGCCACAGGTGCGCATCGAGCTGGGATGTCTGCAAAACAAAGAAAATCTGGTCGCCATTTGGACTGAATTGCATGGCGCCAATTTGTTGATTGGTGTGATAAATGATCGTTGAAGTTCCCGTGGCCAGATTTTGAATGGCAAGGTCGGTGCCGTTCGGCAGTTCGTGC
This sequence comes from Candidatus Acidiferrales bacterium, assembly GCA_049678505.1. Taxonomy (GTDB): domain Bacteria; phylum Acidobacteriota; class Terriglobia; order Acidiferrales; family UBA7541; genus DAHUXN01. Next base: position 21,218 of record JBAUEH010000141.1, on the reverse strand, counting down.
GAATACGCTAGAAATTGTCCGTCGGGCGACCATGCCGGGTGCGTATCCCAACTGATGCCCGCTGAAACTTGGCGGGCATCGCCCCCGGCAGACGGAAGAATCCAGATTTTCCCAAGTATGCTGGCGGCAATTCGCGTCCCGTTAGGTGATACGGCCGGATCTGCGGCTCCATGATCGACCGCGAGAATACGCTCGGCAGGCTGCGTCTCGGCCCGGGCCATGGGGTGCTGTGCAGCCACGGTTACAACCAGTAGAGTCAGCGTTAGCCGAGCTGCGCACCTTCCGACACGAGTCATCTTGTTGTCTACGGCACTCCGCAACGTGAGCTCCTCTTTTAGGATGCCTTGCCGAACTCGCTTACCGAAATGCCGATATGATGGAGATGGTGCAACATGTGGACGACGTAGTCTTCCAGAATAAAGCGAATGGTCAAGGGTTCAGAATCAGCGATCGTGCAACTCCGCAAGGACGCGGCGTCTGAAACGTTGTTTGCAGCTCGAAACAACTGATGGTTGAGCGCTGCCCAAAGCGTAACCAATTCGCGCCATTCACGCTGTTGATATCCGTGAAGCGTGACCCACGCGTCGCCATTATATCCCGGCATGCGGGGCGCGGTTTCTAACTGCGCGCGGACAATTCGCTGATGATTGTTTGCCGCGGAGTCGATCAGATGCCCCAATTCTTCCTTGGGCGACCATTTGCCGGGCGCCGGCTTCACGGAGACGCGCTGGTCGGTCAGGCTGAGGAGGCGATCCGGAACTGCTTCGACAATCTGCTTCAGCCTGAGCACCGCATCCATTTCGTTCTCCCTACACTGTCTCGCGATGACCTAATTTCCATCCATGCAGAGCAAATCACAATTGTGAAACGAGTGTTTCACGCTGACGCCGCGTAAGCTAGCATTCGCACTGGCAAGGTGTCAAGCACTGCGGCGAAGCGATCCAAGCCGCATTCTGAAACACTTGATTCGCATTGAGAATGCATTCCCCCGTGCAGAGGAAAGCAAATGCCGCGAAGTGTTTGGAGCGATCCGCGGCTTTTGAGCTGGGTGAATGAGTACGGTCTAGCGGTGGTGAAACCGCATGATGAAGCCGACCGCCGCGAGAGCGGGCCGGCTGGAATCAGAATCTTGCCGGTCCGGTCCAAATCATTCTCCACGCATCGGCATTCTACTCAGCGCGGCGACGGGAAGCGAACCACTTCGTCTTCGGTGGGAAGTTCCATGGTGTGCTTTTCAGGTGCACCCTTTGCATCCGAGGGCTTCCAGCTCTCGCCTTTGCCTTCCACTTCAAATGAGGAAAACAAATAGGGCAGTCCTTCGGAACCGAGCGGCGAGCTGGCATTCGAAATGTGGAAGTGAAGATGCGGCTCGGTGGAATTCCCCGTGTTTCCGACGAGGCCGAGGACTTGGCCGCGATGCACTTTGTCGCCGACTCTTACGCGAATCGAACCCGGCTGGAGGTGCGCGTAAAATGCGTAGCATCCATTGCCAATGTTAAGAATCACGTGATTGCCGCCGATGGTCTCCAGCGTGATGGGCACGGCGCGAGATGTGGCGCCAGGAATGTTGAGAGGAATCCCGTCTTTTACTTCGGTGACGACCGTCGGCGACGGCGAGGGCTTCGGAGCCAAACGCATAGTAATTTTTGTTGTCTAGCTTATCGCCGTGGTAGGTTTTGCCGTCATCACCCAGCTTCACCCAGTCAATCGCGAAGCGCTGCGAAATGACGGCCCGGCCGTTGATGGGAATCAAGGCGCGCCGATGGCCGGAAGTGTTCGATGGGCCGTTCGCCGCGACCCAATGATCGCCGCGCAAAGGAGGGGTGATGACGATGGGGCCAGTGCGAACGGTGATCGGATCGGTTTCGACACTGAGCTCCTCCGGATAATCTCCTAACTTCACGGTGATACGGTGCTGTATGGCTGCTGGAACATCCTCTTTGCGATCGATAGTCACCCACATGAAAACGACAGCATTGGTTCCCGAGGAGAGTTTCGATTTTGGCAAAACGGTAATACCCGGACGTTCAAGCATGCCTTCGAGGGTGGCGCCGGAAAAAGATGCCAGGAAGTTGGAGGCGCCAGGCGCGATGACCTCAATGCCGGTCAAAATGCAATCCCACGGGCTCATGTTCACGATATGCAGCTCGTAAACGAGATGCATTTTGCCGTCAGCTTTGAACGCCGTAGGCGCGATCGGCACGGTTACGTCAATCGGCACGATGATCGGTTTTTCTTTGGGGCCAGAGGCGGCAGTGTTGCTCGCGGAGGTGGTAGCGGCAGCTTCGCTGCGCGTCAAGTTGAGCGGCTGCGGCGGAACGTTGGCCTGGGTCCATGTGCCACGGATCTGTTTGTGATCGTCACTTAAGGTTCCTTCATAGACGCCGCCGATCTGCGTGATTTCAAATCGGACTTGCTGGCCTTGAACGCTGACGGCGCTCAAGGGCAGGACAGCGCCTTGGTCCACGCTGTTGAGTTGGCCGGAATATTCTCCGGCGCTCAATTTCGTAAATGTGACCACGAGATGCAACTGATTTTGGCCGGCGCCGAGCGCGCCAGTCCACGAGCCGGAGATGTCGACTGCCGGCGTGGACTGCTGGGCGCTCGTGCCAAGCGAGAAAACGAAAGGCAGACACACGGCGGAGAGCAACAAGAGGCTGCGCATGAAGACGCGCGAGAAATTGCAGGAATGCGTCAAACATTTTATGACCAGTCGAATCACGCGAGCCTCCATTCGCTTAGAGCAATTGAAATGTTTGTTGCACGATGGCCGTTGATGGATAATGCCGCGCAATGCATGCACCTGGTGTTGGGTTGTCTTGCCGCGCGAGGATGCATCATACACAAAATGCTGCGGCGTGCGCAGGTGAGCTGGCTCGTGCGGCAATTGGGTACCGCCAATGACAACTATGCCTGCTTCTGATTATCGCCCCAATTCCCTAGGGCTTCTACGCGATCTGCGATTGCGCGACGCCACGGCAATTGTAGCCGGCACGATTATCGGCTCCGGGATTTTTCTCGTTCCGGGCAACATTGCTAACGACTTGTCCTCGTTTTCAGCGGTTCTACTCGTGTGGCTCACCGGCGGTTTGCTGAGCCTGTTTGGGGCATTGGCGCTCGGCGAATTGGGCGCCGCGTTTCCGGGAGCGGGCGGACTCTATGTTTATCTGCGGCAGGCTTACGGCAGGACCGTCGGATTCCTATACGGATGGGCGCTATTGGCGTTGATTCATTCGGGCAGCATTGCGACGCTGGCCGTCGCGTTCCGTATTTACCTGGCGCAAATTTTGCCGTTGAACACAACACAGCAAAAACTTGCGGGAATTTTGTGCGTTCTCGTGCTTACGGGCGTGAATTGCCTGGGGGTGAGGTCCGGAAAGAGCGTGCACAATCTGCTGACCGTCGCGAAATATACGGGGATCGCAATCATGCTCGGGCTGCTTTTTTATGGAGGCCATCTCCATTTGCTGCGTGCGAGTGTTTGGCCGAAGTCCGGTTTTGGTTTCCGCCCCTCGTCGTTTGGAGTGGCGCTGATCGCTGTTTTATGGGCTTACGAGGGCTGGCACGTGCTGTCATTTGTGTCGGGTGAGTTCAAACATCCTCAGCGCGACCTGCCGAGAGGGCTTTTCTTGGGCACGCTCATCGTGGTGGTGACTTACCTGCTGGCGAACGTGGCGTACTATTCGGTGCTGACAAACGCGCAGCTACAACACACGCAACGGGCAGCCGCGACTGCGGTCAGCGCAGCAACCGGCGGAGGAAGCGCGATTTTCATTTCCGCGCTGATATTGGTGTCGATCGTCGGCGCAACCAACGGGATGATCTTGACGGGACCCCGCGTGTATTACGCCATGGCGGAAGAGGGATTATTCTTTCCCGTTTTCGGTAAAGTGAGCGCGCGATTTCGTGCGCCGGTATTCGCGATTCTCGTCCAGGGCTTGTGGGCGGCGGGCTTGACGCTGCTGGGCACCTTCCAGGAATTGTTCACGTACGTGGTGTTTACGGGATGGATTTTCTATGGACTGGCAGTGGCGGGCGTCATCGTCTTGCGGATACGGCAGCCCGATCTGGAACGGCCTTTTCGCGCGCCAGGTTATCCGTGGCTGCCAGCGTTGTTTACGCTCGCGGCCTTGGGAATTACGGTGAGCGCCACGGTGTCTTCGCCGATGCATGCGCTCTATGGCATCGGACTCGTTTTGACCGGACTTCCTTTGTACGCGCTCTTTGTGGCGCGCATTAAGTCGAAGCCTGCGAACACTTCGGTGGGCGCTGCCACAGAGTAGGCAGCCGCTTTGGGCGGAATTATTTTCTCTTCGCTGAACCAGGTGTTCAGTCGTTGGATGCGGCACAGTGTGTCCGAAGATAAGCTTGACATCCCCAGTTAGGCCTCAATAGAGTGCCTTCTTTCAGAAGGTCCCACAGAAAATGTTTCCACGCAGGCCCTATGCGGAGCTCATGCGATTGAGAAGAGTTGCGCCGCTCGCGTTGCTGGTTGTCTTGTGCGGGACGTTCGTTCGCTCCGCGCCGCAGCAATCGCGTCCCGGCGTGGACGTTGCCCCGCAGAGCGGTTATGCGCCCATCGCCGCAGCCCTAACGAAGTTTATTCAGACCGAGATGCAGGACAAAAAGCTGCCGGCATTCTCGATTGCGCTGGTGGACGACCAGAAAATCGTGTGGGCGCAGGGGTTCGGATATGCTGATCCCGATAAGAAGATCCCTGCGACGGCGGAGACAGTCTATCGCATTGGTTCCGTTTCGAAACTGTTTACGGACATCGGCGTCATGCAGCTCGTCGAGCGTGGCGAGCTCGATTTGGACGCTCCGATCCAAAAATATTCGCCCGATTTTCATCCGCAGAATCCATTCCACAAGGACATCACGCTTCGTCAACTGATGTCGCACCGCGCCGGCTTGCTGCGCGAGCCACCGGTAGGAAATTATTTCGATCCGTCGGAATTGTCGCTTGCCGCCATGGTGCGCAGCCTGAACGACACGGCGCTGGTCTACCCACCCGAGACGCACACGAAATATTCGAACGCCGGCGTGGCCGTCGTTGGCTACGTTCTCGAAAAACATAGCGGTCAGCCGTTCGCGAGTTATCTGCAACACGCTGTGTTGGAACCGATGGGGCTTGGCGATAGTGCGTTCCAGCCCGAACCGCGCCTGATGCGAAATCTGGCCAAGGCCTACATGTGGTCGTACGACGGCCGCATGTTCCCGGCGCCGACATTCGAGCTCGGAATGGCGCCGGCGGGCTGCATGTATTCAACGGTGCTGGATCTTGGCAAATTTTTGAGTGTTCTTTTCAACGGCGGCCGCGGAGCGAATGGCCAAGTGCTGAAAAGCGAAACACTCGAAAAAATGTGGACGCCACAGTTCGCGAAGCCGGGACAGAGCTCGCCTTACGGCCTGGGTTTTCACCTGGCGGAATTGGATGGGCACCGAGAAGTCGAACACGGCGGCGCGATTTATGGGTTCGCGACTCAGCTAGCCGGACTGCCGGACGACAAGCTTGGCGTCGTCGCCGTCACGACCGTGGATGGCGCGAACGCAGTGGCAAATCATGTGGCGGACGTGGCTTTGCGATGGATGCTCGCGGCAAAACAAGGGAAACCGCTTCCGGAAATCGAAGAAACATCGGCGATTCCGACCGAGCGTATCCACCAGCTCGAAGGGCGCTATGGGCAGGGCGATGCTGCAATAGACCTGGTTGCACAAGAAGACGAGCTTTATTTGCGTCCGGTTGCTGACGGCGAGCAAGTGCGGCTGCGGCAATTGGGCAATGACCTGATCGAAGACGGGCGCTTGGGCTACGGTCTGAGAATCACGCCGGTCGCGGGCGGCATACGCATCGGCGACAGGACTCTCCCGCGCGTGCGACAACAGATGCCCGCACCGGTTCCGGATCGCTGGAAAGGACTGATTGGAGAGTACGGCTGGGATTACGACACACTCTATATTTTCGAGCGCGACGGGAAGCTCACGGCGCTGATCGAATGGTTCGAATATGCGCCTCTGCACGAGTCTTCTGAGAATGTATTTGATTTTCCTAAGAATGGTCTCTACGACGGCGAGCAAGCGGTATTCACGCGCGATGCAGGCGGTAATGCGACGCAGGTAAAGGTGAGCGGAGTGGTCTTCAAGCGCAGGCCGCTTGGCCCGATTGAAGGCGGAGTGTTTCACGTGCAGCCGCTCAAGCCATTGGACGAACTGCGGAAAGAAGCGCTCGCCGCGGAGCCACCGCACGAATCGGGAAACTTCTTGAAGCCGGACTTGGTGGACATTTCCACGCTTGATCCTTCCATCCATTTCGACATTCGCTATGCGAGCACGCACAATTTCCTGGGAGAGCCTGTCTATTCGGAAGCCAAGGCTTATTTGCAGCGTCCGGCAGCCGAAGCACTGCTTCGCGCGGATCGCAAGCTCAAGGCCATGGGATATGGTTTGCTGATCCACGACGCGTACCGGCCGTGGTATGTCACGAAAATTTTCTGGGACGCCACTCCGGAAGATAAGCGAATCTTCGTCGCGGATCCGAGCCAAGGATCGCGGCACAATCGCGGCTGCGCGGTGGATATGTCTCTTTACGATTTGAAGACGGGCAAGCCGGTGGAAATGACCGGCGTGTACGACGAGATGTCCGAGCGCTCCTACCCGTTTTATCCGGGAGGGACGTCCATCGAACATTGGCATCGCGACATTTTGCGGCACGCAATGGAATCGGAAGGTTTTACAGTCTACGAATTCGAATGGTGGCATTTCGACTACAAGGATTGGCGGCGCTACCCGATATTGAACATCACATTTGAACAGTTGCGCGGAGCGGCTGCGCAGAGCAAATCATCGCGCCTTGAAAAACCGCGGCTCACTGCTGTTGGTGCGAGCGCGGATTCGAGGGCGAACGCTGCGCCTCCGCGTGAAAGGGAGATGGTTTACCGGTGAAAAACAAGACTAAGCAAGGTTCCATATGGTGCATGGCTGGCATCCTGGCCGTCGCTGCTGTTCTTGCATGGCCGTGGTCTGCCCGTGCGCAAGACTCGCTATTGAACAGCAAAATCAGTCAAATTACGAGCCGGCCAGAATATAGGCATTCTTCCTTCGGAGTCGAAGTCTATTCACTCGACGAGAACAAAGTCGTCTACGCGATGAACGCCCAGCAATTCTTCACGCCGGCCTCGACGACAAAGCTCTTCACGGAAGGATCAGCGCTCGAATTGCTCGGTCCCGATTATCGCTTCCACACGCGTGTCTACCGCACCGGACCGATTGCCGCCGACGGCGTCTTGAACGGGGATTTGATCCTGGTGGCGAGCGGCGACCCGAATCTTTCCGGCCGCATACAGCCGGACGGCACGCTCGCGTTTGAAAATGAAGACCATTCTTATGAGGGGAGTCCCGATACAAAAGCTGTTCCCGGCGATCCGCTGCTGGTGATTCGCGAGCTGGCAGCGCAAGTTGCATCTCGCGGGATTAAGCGCATCAATGGCCGTGTTCTCGTAGACGCGACGCTTTTTCCGGAGGGCACCCCTGAGTTGGGAACCGGAGTGGTTGTATCGCCCGTATCTGTGAATGACAATGTGATCGATCTGACAGTGTCTGCCGGAGAGACAGCAGGCGCTCCCGTGAAACTGAGCATTTCTCCCGCAAATTCCTACGTGACATTCGTCAATCAGATGACGACGGGGCCTGCGGGCTCCAAGCCGGATGAAAATCTTTCTGATGCGCCAAATCCCGATGGATCGCACACCGTCACGCTCACAGGGAAGTTTCCTCTCGGCGGCCCTTCGATTCTTTACACCTATGCCGTTCCGCAGCCAAGCCGCTTTGCGCAGGTGACCTTCGTCGAAGCGCTGCGTGAACATGGCATCGCGGTGGACTTGCCCGCTCCGAACGCGCAGGTTGATTTCAAAGCTTTGTCCGCGTCGTACACACAGCAGAACGTTGTCGCCGAACACATCTCTCCTCCGCTGTCCGAAGAAATCAAAGTAACGCTGAAGGTCAGCCAGAATTTGCATGCCACGATGACGCCCTACATTGTGGGCGCTGTGCTGGGGCACGCGGCGCAGGACGTCGATCAAGCCGGCTTCAATCTCGAGCACGATTTCCTGGCAAAAGCCGGCCTCGACTTGAGCGGCGCATCTCAGGCCGACGGCGCGGGAGGGGCGCAATCCGCATTCTTCACGCCGGATTTTGTGGCGCACTACCTGGCATTTATGTCGAGGCAAAAAGATTTTCCAATTTTCGAAAAAGCTTTGCCAATCCTGGGCCGCGATGGCACGCTCTGGAATATCGAAGTGAATTCCCCGGCTGCCGGCCACGTCATGGCCAAAACCGGCACGTTTGGCACATATGACGCGTTGAATAAAGACTTGATGCTCACCGGCAAAGGCCTCGCGGGATACATGGTCACGCCGGATGGACGGCATCTCGCATTTGCCATTTACGCGAATCGTGTTCCGCTTTCATTGGATGATCCCGACGCACCACAGAAGGTCGTTGGCGAGGCGCTGGGCCAAATCGCATCAGTGATTTACTCCACTCCTTCTCAATAATAGCCAAGGCCCATTTTTGATCCTCGGGCTGTTAGGGCGGCGAGTTCTCTTCAGAACTAAGCTAAAATGCGGATCACCAATGAGTACGTTTCGAATCGCGCTCGCCAACCTCCGCTTCCCGTCGGCTCCCGAGGAGTCTGTGACATTGGCCGAACAAGCCATCGCTCAAGCCTCCGTCGAGCGCGCCGGCCTCATCTGCTTTCCGGAATGTTTCGTTCCCGGCTACCGAGGATTGGGCAAAAATGTACCGCCGCCGAGCTCTGCGTTCCTCGAACGCGCCTGGTCCGCCATTGCTGCGGCCGCCGCGAAGACGAACCTCGCGGTTGTTCTCGGCACCGAACGCATGGTCAATGACACCCTGCGAATCACAACAGTGGTCATCAATCAGAACGGAACGCTGGCGGGCTTCCAAGACAAAGTCCAGCTCGACCCATCGGAGGAAAACATCTATTCACCCGGTTCCGAGCGGCGAATTTTCCAGACCGGCCCGCTGACATTTGGCATCACAATCTGCCACGAAGGCTGGCGCTATCCGGAAACGGTTCGCTGGGCCGTCCGGCGCGGCGCGCAAATTGTTTTCCATCCTCATTTTCACGAAGCCGAGCCTGGCGGTTACGTGCCGTCGAATTTCGCCGACCCCGCAAATACATTCCATGAGAAAGCAGCTTTATGCCGCGCCGCCGAGAACACTTGCTATTTTGCAACTGTAAACTGCGCAAGCGCTGGATCGCCGACCACTTCGGCGGTGGTGCGGCCGGATGGTATGCTGCTCAGTTACCAGCCATACGGCAAACAAGGGTTGCTCATCGCGGACATCGACATCGCTGCGGCGACAGGCTTCCTCGCCGCGCGCTGCAAACCCGTCTAAAAGTTGCGTGCGCCAGGCTGCGAAAAACTACGGGTGGTAGTTGACGCCCTCTTCCGGCGGCAGTATCATCCGCGCGTTTCAACGCCATCATTTGTTGCCAAGGGAAAAATCATGTCAAAGCGCATGGCTCTGTTCGTGTCGATTCTTTCGGTCTCGCTTCTTTGCTGCGCGGTTTCTTTTGCGCAAGAGCCGCAAGATGCTTCCAAAGCGTTCAGCCAACTCCGATTTCGCTACATTGGGCCGGTAGGTAATCGCACCATCGCTGTGGCGGGAGTGCCGGAGGATCCCAACATCTATTATGTGGGAGCCGCTTCAGGCGGGATCTTCAAGACCACGGATGGCGGAATCCATTGGGAGCCGATTTTCGACTCGGAGCCAGTGTCTTCGGTCGGTGCAATCGCCATTGCTCCCAGCGATCCCAATATCGTGTGGGCCGGAACCGGCGAGCCCTACATCCGCAGTCATATTTCCATTGGTGACGGAATCTACGAATCGACGGACGCGGGCAAGACGTGGACGCACATGGGCCTGGAGAATACAGGTCGCATCGCGAACGTCCTCATCGATCCGCGCGATCCCAACATTGTTCTCGCCTGTTCTCTTGGCACGGCGTACGGACCTCAACCGGAACGCGGCGTCTATCGCACGGCCGACGGTGGAAAGACCTGGGAGAAAACGCTTTTCGTTGACGAGAACACGGGCTGCTCCGATTTGACGATGGATCCGAACAATTCCCATGTCCTCTTTGCCGGCATGTGGCAGCTTGTGATTCACACTTGGGGCCGCACCAGCGGAGGACCTGGCAGCGGTCTGTTCAAATCCACTGACGGGGGTGTCACGTGGCAGCGCCTCGCAGGCCATGGCCTGCCGCATTCGCCGCTCGGACGCATCGCGGTTCGCGTGGCCCGCGGCGATTCGAATCGCGTTTACGCGCTGATCGAAACCGGCGATGGCGTTCCCATGGATGGGCAGCCCACACAGCGTGGACAACTCTGGAGGTCGGATGATGGCGGAGAAAATTGGGAAGTCGTAAGTTACGATCGCGAAATCCGCGGCCGCACTCATTACTACACCCGCGAAGAAATCTCTCCCGACAACGAAAACGAAGCCTACTTTTTCTCATCTTCCTTTTCCCGCACCCTGGATGGCGGCAAAACGCTTACCGCGATGCCCGCAAGTCCGGGTGGCGATAACCATGAGATGTGGATCGATCCCACAAACGGAAATCGCATGGCCGTGGTCAACGACGGCGGCGTGAGCATCTCGATCAATCGTGGCCAGACCTGGAACCACATTCAGCTTCCTATCGCGCAGATTTATCACGTCACCGTCGACGATCAGATTCCGTACAACGTTTTCGGCAACAAGCAGGATGGCGGGTCGTATCGCGGGCCTAGCAATAGCCTGCAATTCGGCTTTTTCGGCGGGCGCGGGCCGGGACCGATTTCGCGCAGCGTGTGGGAAGGCATTTCCGGCGGCGAGAGCGGCTTCGCGACTGTCGATCCCGTCGACAACAATATTGTCTGGAACAGCGGAACCGGTTCGGGCAGTGTCGGCGGCACTGTGATCGTTGACGATCTGCGGAATCGCCAAGCGCACGTTGTCGAAGTGTGGCCGGAAACAACGGAGGGATCGCCGGCTGCCGACGTAAAGTATCGTTTCAATTGGGAATTCCCGATCGCCATTTCGCCTTTCGACCACAATAAAGTTTACGTCGGCAGCCAGTACGTCCATATGACCACGGACCGCGGTAACAGTTGGCAAGTGATCAGTCCTGACTTGACGCGAAATGACCGCAGCAAGATGGGAATTTCCGGCGGTTTGACGCCGGACAATATCGGCGTGGAATATGCCGGCGTGGTTTTTTCCATCGCGGAATCACCGAAGGAAGCAGGGGTCATCTGGGCCGGCACGAATGACGGCCTCGTTCAGATTACGCGTGATGGCGGAAAACATTGGACGAACGTGACCGCCAATATTCCCAACCTGCCGGAGTGGGGAACGGTGAGCAACATCGAACCCTCGCGCTACGATGCGGGCAAGGCTTACATCACCGTCGATTTTCATCAGATGAACAACCGCGATCCCTATGTTTACAAAACAACCGACTACGGAAAAACTTGGACGCAAATCACCGGCGGCATTCCGCACAGTCCGCTGAGTTATGCGCATTGTGTCCGCGAAGATCCTGTGCGCAAGGGGCTCTTGTACCTCGGCACGGAAAATGCTCTCTATGTTTCGTTCGACGATGGTGGCGACTGGCAGCCTTTGCAGGCGGGCTTGCCGCATGCGCCGGTCTATTGGATCACAGTGCAGCCGCGATTTCATGATCTCGTGCTGGCTACCTACGGACGCGGCTTCTGGATTCTCGATGATTTGACTCCGCTCGAGAAATTGACGCCCGATGCGCTGTCTTCCGATGCGCATCTGTTTGCGCCTCGTGATGCGTATCGGTTCCGCAGCGTCTCTGAGCCAGCCGCCGTTTCTTACGATCCCACCACCGGCCACAATCCGCCGTACGGAGCCGTGATCAACTACGACTTAAAGAGCCCGGCTCAAGACGGCGTAAAAATCGCCATCCAAGACGCGAGTGGAAAGACGGTCCGGACATTTGACGGCAAGAAAGATGCAGGAATCAATCGCGTATGGTGGGATCTGCGATTCGACCCAAGCAAGGAATTTCATCTGCGAACCAGCCCGCTCTATGCCCCGGAAGTAACCGTCGGACCGGAAGGATGGCGTCCAGCGCCGGGTGTGGATCCCATCTCTCTGCTCGCGCCGCCGGGAACCTATACAGTGAAATTGATTGTCGACGGCCACGAATACACGCAAAAGCTGAACGTGCTGAAGGACCCGCATTCAACGGGCACGGTTGCTGATATCCAGGCGCAGGACCGCTTGATGATGGCGATTCGCGACGAAATGGACACCATGGCGGATACCGTGAATCAGATCGAATCGGTGCGCGCCCAGCTTGCGGACTTTGAGAGTCAGCTCGGCGATGACCAGAATTCCCAGGCTCTTCATTCATCTGCGGACGAGCTGAGCAATAAGCTTGTTGATCTCGAGGGACACATGCTGCAGCTCAAGACTACCGGCCGGGGACAAGATGATGTGCGATGGGAGTCCATGCTTGTTGAAAAAATCAATTATCTTGGACAGGGAGTGAGCGATTCGGATTTCGCGCCGACTACCCAGCAGATTGCGGTCAATGACAAACTCAAAAAAGAAGTAGACCAATATCGCAGTGAAACCGAACAACTCATGTCGAAAGACGTGGCTGCTTTTAATTCCATGCTTCGGGGACGAGGTATTCCCAACATCATCGTGAAAACGCCGTGACGGACGCGTTGTTCGTCTCGTAAATTCGTCAATTTGGCGAAATCTTCGCCCTAGCGAGATTTCAGCCGCGAAATTTCTTCGCGAATCGCATTGGCTACTGCAGCGGCTTGCTCATCGCTCTCGTATTTCTTTCGCGGCCAGAAAAATCCTTTGAGGCCGTCTCCCTTTCGCCGCGGCACAATATGCACGTGAAAATGCGGAACGCTCTGGCTGACAATATTGTTAACGGCGATGAAAGTACCTTCCGCATTCATCGCGCTTTGCACGGCAATCGCAATCATGCGCACATTGTCAAAAACGGCGTGCACCAAGGAAGAGGGAAGCTCAGCTAGCGTTGCAATGTGCCGCTTGGTAATCAGCAGGCAATGGCCTGGAAACAGCGGCCGGTGATCGAGAAACATGAAAGTATTTTCGTCTTCCCAAACCTGCACGCAATCTGCTGAGCCATTTTGGATCTCGCAAAACGCGCATTCGCTTTTCACCGCGCGCTGGATGGAACGGTCTCGATGCATGTCGGCCGTTGCGCCTCCTTGAACTTATGATACAGGTCGAACGAGCTGCGCAGTAGCGTGCTGCGAACCGCTGAAGGCTTCCCAAGCCAGTGAATTCAGGCCATAATTGGGCGGGCAATTCTGATCCGAAATGGGTATGCAAGGTCGGCAAATGGAATCGCTAAGAGATATTGTCCGCGCCTATAACGACCGTGCCCCACTGGCGCAGGCGTACACGATTCCGTCTGCGTGGTACACGGATGCGCGCATCGCCGAACTGGAAAAACGCGCCATCTTCCATCGCACCTGGCAGATGGTCGGCCGCGTCGATCAAGTCTCGCAATCCGGTGAGTTTTTCACAACGGACCTCGACGGCGAACCAATTGTCGTTGCGCGCGGCGCCGATGGCGTGTTACGCGCTTTTTACAATGTGTGCCGGCATCATGCTGCCGCGGTAGTCACTGAGCCCTCAGGCCACGCCGCGAATTTCCGCTGCCCTTATCATGGCTGGACCTACGGCATGGATGGAGCGCTCAAAGGCACGCCCGATTTTGACGGCGTTTGCGATTTCGATCGCAGCAAGAATGGCCTGGTCCCCGTGTGCGTGGATACCTGGGAAAATTTTGTATTCGTGAATCTCGATTCCGCCGCCGAATCTCTCCCTGGCTTTCTCGGCAGCCTCATCGAACGCGTAACGCCCCTGAGACTGAACTCGCTGCGTTTTTTCGAGCGCCGCACCTACGACCTCAACTGCAACTGGAAAGTTTACGTCGATAATTATCTGGACGGCGGCTATCACGTCCCGCATCTTCACAAAGGCCTGAACAGCGTTCTCGAATATGCGAATTACACCATTGAAAACACGGATCGCTTCTCGTTGCAGTCGAGTCCCGTGAAGACCTCAAATCCTGGCGCGGATGGCGATGCCGCGGCCACGCGTCACGGCGACCGCGCCTACTATTTTTGGCAATATCCGAACTTCATGCTGAATTGGTACGAAGGATATCTGGACACGAATCTTGTCCTGCCCCTCTCGATCGACCGCTGTCGCGTGATTTTCGATTTTTATTTTGCAGAGATTGATGCAGCGGCTGGCGACCACAATCGGAAAAGTATTGCTGTGAGTCACCGCGTGCAAGAAGAAGACGTGGATATCTGCGAGGCCGTCCAGCGCGGTTTGCATTCGCGCGCGTATCAAGCGGGCCGGTTGTCCGTGCGCCGCGAAGCTGGCGAGCATCTGTTTCACCGGCTGTTGTACGCGGATTTAAGCACGGCGTTGATGCGATGCGGCGAAATGTCCACAGCGAATTTTGCTGAAGCAAGTCATGCCAGCTAAGGCGGGAACGTTATGGAGAAAATGAATCCCAAAACCGGCGCCCAGGAGCGGCTTCGCGCCGCGCAAAAGAAAATGCTTTCGCTCAGCCATCGCATCCATGCGAATCCGGAACTCGGATTCGAAGAAGAAAATGCCTGCGCATGGCTTTCCGAAGAATTGACCGATGCGGGCTTCGACGTAAAGCGCGGCATCTGCGATCTGCCGACGGCCTTCATTGCAAAAGCAGGCAACGGCCCGCTGCATATTGCCATTTGCGCCGAGTACGACTCGCTGCCGGAAATCGGCCACGCCTGCGGGCACAATATGATCGCAGCCATGGCCGTCGGCGCGGGAATTGCGGCGGCGCACGTCGCGAACGATGTTGGGCTGACCATCAGCGTCATCGGCACGCCAGCGGAAGAAGTAGGAAACGCGAGTGGCAAAGTTGTGCTTCTCGAGCGTGGCGCTTTTGCCGGCGCGCACGCGGCGATGATGGTGCATCCTGCGCCTGTCGAAATGCTGGAAGCGCATCTCATCGCTGCTTCGATGTTCGACGTGCATTACACCGGCAAAGAAGCGCACGCTTCCGCTTTTCCGGAAATGGGCATCAATGCTGCCGATGCGCTGACCGTGGCGCAAACTTCGATTGGTTTGCTGCGTCAGCACCTACGGTCAACCGATCGCGTGCATGGCATCACTACGCATGGTGGAGACGCGCCAAACGTTGTGCCGGCTCATACGTCTGCAAGATACCTTGTCCGCGGAGAAAATCTCGCGGAACTCGAGGAAGTGCGCGCCAAAGTTTATCGCTGTTTCGAAGCGGGTGCGCTTGCTACGGGCTGCAAACTCGAAATTCGCGGCGGCGATAAGCCCTACGCCGACGTTCGCTACGATCATCAGATGAGCTTGATTTACAAACGCAATGCGGAAGCAGCTGGCCGAAAATTCCCTGACCTGGGTCCTGCGATGTCGCGTCTTGCTGCATCAACGGATATGGGAAATGTTTCTTACGCCATTCCGTCCATTCATCCGATGATTGGAATCAATTCCTTGCCGGCGGGAAATCATCAGCCGGAATTCACCGCGCACTGTATTACCGAAGAAGCGGACAAAGCAGTGATGGAAGGCGCGCTGGCTATGGCGTGGACCGCCATCGAAATGGCCGGCGATGCGGCAATGCGCAACCGCTTGATTCAAAACGCGCGCGTCTAGCTCTTTATTTTTCTTCGAGCAATTTCTTCCAGTGAGAAAGATGATTCAGCGATGGCGCATCCGTGTGATCGATCACCAGCGGAGTGACGGAAACTTCGCCTTCTAAAATCGCTGCGTGATCTGTATCTGTGGCGATGTCTTCCGTGATCTTTTGTTCATTCAGCCAGTAATACGTTCGGCCGCGAGGATCTTCTCCTTTTTGCAAAACGTTGCGCGTGATCTTCGGCGATTGACGCGTGAAGCGCACGCCGCCGTTCCAAGGATTCGGAACGTTCACGTTCAATAGAACTCCTTTCGGCAGGCCCTCCCTAAGCACCAAGGGAGCTAATCGTTGAATGAAATCTGTAGCGGGGGCAAAATCCACGTCGCGCGCGCGTGAAGCAACGGAAATCGCAATGGAGGGAACGCGATTGATCGCGCCTTCCATTGCTGCTCCGATTGTGCCGGAGTAATAGACATTTTCGCCGAGATTGCCGCCGCGATTGATGCCCGAGACGACCAAGTCAGGACGCACAGGCAGAAGGGTGTGGAAGGCGAGAATGACGGCGTCGGCAGGCGTTCCTTCGATGGACCACTCGCGCTCGGCGATCTGCTCGCAGAAAATAGGCTGGCGAAGCGTCAGCGACTGCGCGGCTGCGCTGCGTTCGTGGGAAGGAGCGACTATCGTCACGGTTCCGATGGTCGCAAGTGATTTTGCGAGAGCGCGAAGGCCGGGAGCGACGATGCCGTCATCGTTGGTGACTAAAATGTTTGGCATAAGGATTGATTCGAGTGCCGAGAGAATTTAGCCAGGCAGAGCGCCACAGCGCGAAAAGAAGTGGTCGGGACGACTGGATTCGAACCAGCGACCTCACGCACCCCAAGCGTGCGCGCTACCAGGCTGCGCCACGTCCCGACCGCGAGCGGATTTAGCGTATCACCGGCCTTCAAGGAGGGTCAAGGCAGCGAGAAGCTCTTCGCGCAGGTCGAGCAGGCACTTGCGCTGCGTCCGCGAGAGCTCGTGCTCGCGTTCGCGGGCCGGCGGCTGGGGCGCGGAAGCGATTTCCGCGCCACCCTCTGCACTTCCATTTTGCTCGGCAAGATGGCGCCGCGCGCCGGCGATGGTGAAACCTTCTTCGTAAAGGAGGCGCTTGATTTCAAAAACCGTTTCGATGTCTTCGCGGCGATACATTCGATGGCCGCTCGAGCTTTTCACCGGTTCCAGCGTCGGAAACTCTGTTTCCCAATAGCGCAGAACAAACGCTTTTGTTCCTGTCAATCGGCTGACCTCGCCGATGCGGAACAAATTCTTCTCGGGAATTGCAGATGCGTGTTGGGCCGCGGAAGCCATCTCTCTTAAGAGCTTTCTCCGTTATCGTAAACCCATTCTGGGCGATGTCAATGCCACCGTGCGCCCTGTAGACTCCCGCATGAATTGCGGCCTGCACTATTGCCGATCCACCTTCAAATCGGCGGTACTGAGGAATTGCGGCGCTTTGCGGAAGTGCGTCGCTTGCTCGAATGCATAGGCAATCTTGAGCAAGACCGGTTCGCTCCACGCGCGGCCGAAAAATGAAATGCCCACAGGCAGGCCGAAAATGAAACCTGCCGGAACGTTGATATTCGGATAGCCAGCGATGGCGGCGAGAAATGAACTGCCGCCGGTATCGTGGTCGCCGTTCACGAGATCGGTCACCCAAGCTGGACCTCCCGTGGGCGCAATCAGGGCGTCGAGTTTGTGTGCGTCCATCACCGCGTCGATTCCTTCTTGCCGGGCGAGCCGGTGATTTTTCGCGAGCGCGTCCAGATATGTTTTCTCCGTGAGCGGCCCTCTTTTCTCCGATTCGATCATGGTTTCCTGGCCGAAGTATAAAAGCTCCTTGTCGTGGTTGCGTTCGTTGAACTCGATGATGTCTTTGAGTGAATGCACGGGCGCATCGGGGAACTGCGCAAGGTAAGCATGCATGTCGGCTTTGAACTCATATTGCAGGACAATATTCTCCGAGCCGTCAAATTTTCCGAGAGTTTCGATTGCGACGGGATCCACCAGGACCGCGCCTTCGCTTTTCATGGCATCGAGGGCCGTTTTCATCACCGGATCGAGTTTCTCGGGGAGGAAAAAGAGTTTTCGCACCACTCCGATGCGCGCTCCGCGCAGGCCGCCAGGCTCGAGGAACTTTGTGTAGTCGGGAAACGCTTTTCTTCCGGGTGCCTTGGTCGCGGCATCGTCCGGATCAACCCCGGCCATCGCGCTCAGCAATGCGGCAGCATCGGCGACGGTGCGGCAGATCGGGCCGGCGGTATCCTGGCTATGCGAAATAGGAATAATGCCTGCACGGCTGACCAGGCCGACCGTCGGCTTGATTCCCACCACGCCGTTTGCCGAGGAGGGGCACACAATCGAGCCGTCTGTTTCTGTGCCGATGGTGATGGCGGCGAGATTGGCAGAAGCCGCCGCGCCTGAGCCAGAACTCGAACCGCACGGATTGCGGTCGGTTGCGTAAGGATTATGAGTTTGGCCCCCGCGGCCGCTCCAACCGCTCGAAGAATGATCTGAGCGAAAATTCGCCCATTCGCTGAGATTTGTTTTGCCGAGAATCACCGCGCCCGCTTCTCGAAGACGCCGCGCGACTCCGGAATCTTTTGCCGGCGTGAAACCGGAAAGCGCGAGCGAGCCGGTTGTGGTCATCATGCGATCGTGAGTGCCGATGTTGTCTTTGATCAGAACGGGAATGCCGTGCAGCGGGCCGCGCGGGCCTTTGCTCTTGCGTTCGTCGTCGAGCGAATCCGCGATGGAAAGCGCGTCCGGATTTAGTTCAATCACAGAATTGATAGCGGGGCCTTGCTTGTCTATCGCAGCGATGCGATCGAGATATTTCTGCGCGATCGAATGCGCAGTAAATTGTCCGGACTTCATGCCATCTTGCAGCGTCACGACCGTGGTTTCGTCAAGCTCGAACGGCGCGACGTCCAGCGCGGGCGTTGCTTCCCGGCGCGCCAGATGCGTGGGCGTGAGGGATGCAGCGCCGAGCAAAGCGGCGGACTCGATAAATTTCCGGCGGCTCAGTTGCGACGTGCGGTCCTTATTGTCTTTGTTTTTATCTTTGTTGAATGGCAGCAAGACAGAGCTCCTCTTCGCGAGCGTTTGGGAGCCAGTGGAAAGTCTCCCAACGTAAACGGGCTGATTGTAAGCAAATCTCCGCGCGAATTCACGCCGATTTTCGGACGGATCCGCCGGAGGAGCGGGAACGCTGTTTCACGCGCTGCTGAAAACGGATCGGCGTGCCAGTGAAATCGAATTTTTTGCGCAACTGATTTTCCAGGAAACGTTCATAGCTGAAATGCAAACGCCGTTTCTGATTTGTGAAAAGTACAAACGTAGGGGGCGCCGCAGACGCCTGCGTAACGTAATAAATTTTCATTTTCTGCCCGGCGGGTGACGTGCCGCGATCCAAATCAACGCTCGACAGCCAGCGGTTCATTTCGCCGGTGGAAATGCGGCGCTGACGCGAGGCGATCACTTTGTCGATGAGCGAGAAGAGCCCGCCGGTGCGTTCGCCCGTGAGCGCGGAGAGAAAAATGATGGGAGCGTAGTCGAGGAACTTCAGTTTTTCGCGGATGATTTTTTCATAGTCGGCCATGAGCTTCATGGGGTTTATATTTCCCGTGAGTTTCGACTTGCTTGCTTTGCCGGCCTGTTCTCGCGCCGCAGCCAGCGCCAGATCCCATTTGTTCACGACGACGATGAGCGCGCTGCCGGACTGCTGTGTGTAGCTAGCGATGGTCGCGTCATGCGAAGTGACTCCGAGCAAGCCGTCAATGACGAGGAGCGCCACGCCGGCGCGCTCCAGATGACGGCGAGCCATAACGACACTGAGCTTTTCCGCTACGAGCTTCGTTTTCGCTTTGCGACGAATTCCCGCGGTGTCGAGAAAGCGATACAGTTTGCCTTCGCGCTCGATGACGGTATCGACTGCATCGCGCGTGGTGCCGGGCTCGGGCGAAACGATGGAGCGTTCTTCGCCAGCCATGCGGTTGAGCAGTGTGGACTTGCCAACATTGGGACGGCCAACAATGGCGATATTGATTTCGGATGCTGGCTCCGCAGCAGCGTTCGCTGAAAAATCCGCGGTGAGCGAATCGAGCAGTTCGTCGACGCCGAGTCCGTGCTCGGAAGAAATAGGGAAAACTTTGTCGCTGAGTTCATAGAAAGAGGCGGCCAGCGCCATCTGTTTTGGCGTGTCGACTTTGTTGGCGACCACGATGAGCGGCTTGCCGGTGCGGCGGAGAAGTTGTGCAAGCTCAAAATCGAGCGGTACAGCGCCAGTTCGGGCATCCGTAACAAGAAGCACAAAAGCCGCATTGGCAATGGCGACGCGTGCTTGGCGGAGGATCTCGCCCGGGATGCCCGCTTTTTCTTCGGGGACGATGCCGCCGGTGTCGACCACTTCGAAATGCTTGCCTTCCCATTCGGCCGCGCCGTAGATGCGGTCACGCGTGATGCCGGGTTCGTCGGTGACAATCGATCGGCGAGTACCAGTCAAGCGATTGAATAGCGTGGACTTGCCGACATTTGGCCGGCCGACGATGACGAGCGATGGCAACTTTTCGGTCATAGTATAATATTGAAGATTTTTGCCAGTTTCGCGAATCCTTACGCTACCACGCTAAGCGGCAAGTCTAATCGAGTTAATTTTCTTAAAAGCAGAAATTTCCGCGATTAGAAATGACCTCGGTCGTTTGTTTTGTGTAGGTTGCATCGAGTTCTAATTTCCCATATTTCCTCGATTAGATTCGCTGAACTTTCGCCTCGGATGCCCATAAAAGCGAAAAGGCCGCGTTGCCGCGGCCCGCCTCTCCTCTTCAACTCCGGCTGGAGCGTCCAGCCAAAGTATTGTATACCATATAGTAACGTAATAGTCAAGCGCAAAATCGTCCGTTCGCGAAGATTTTCGGAAGTTGGGCGCGTGGGTGACGTGCCTCGACTGAGTGCGCGGTGAAGGGCAACATCACACTATCGAGAATAGCTTTTGGTAAAGGCAAATTGCAGCGTTGGAACCAAACCCGGATGCTGAGAACGAAGATTCGCGAGCGCGTTGATGGATGAAATCCTCCGCGAGGGTGTGGAGCGCGGGCGTCAGGTTGCGAAGATTAAACCCCCAATAGGGAACGATTCAGCGCAGCCCGTGTACGAAAAGGCAGGATTTCGATTTTCGGATGAGAATCACTGTCCCGAGCTTACGCCGCCGGACGCGCCGGCGTTTGCGCGATTCCTGCGACAACTGCAATTGTAAAATTTCTGTGAGTGAAAATAATGTTGCGCTGTGGTGAGGAAGGCGCGTACATTTTGAATTAAGCGGTGCGCGCGAGGAGCGGCGCCGGAAATTGCGCCTTGTGCGGAGGGCCTAGGAATTGACGAATACCAATCACAACCATAATCATCCACCGATTCTGCTGAC
>JBAUEH010000140.1:0-1766 GCA_049678505.1 Candidatus Acidiferrales bacterium | reverse complement strand
CTTTGCTTCTCGCGCGCGCCACGGCTCGCAAAAAAGAAATCAGCGTGCGCCTCGCCATCGGCGCGTCGCGCTCCCGTCTGATTCGCCAGTTGCTCACCGAGAGCGTTTTGATGTCCGTCCTCGGCGGCCTGTTGGGTTTGGTCTTCGCCTACTGGGGCACGCACGCACTTGTGGCGCTGATGTCCAACAACACCATCCCCCTGGTTCTGGATGCCGGAGCAGACTCCAAGGTGCTGTTATTTACGCTTGCGGCCTCTGTTCTCACCGGAGTTCTCTTCGGTCTCGCGCCCGCGTTTCGCGTCACGCGCGTCAATCTCGCCTCCGCGATGAAAGACAGCGCCGCAAACATTTCCGATGTGCGCGACAAGCATCGTCTGGGGAAATCACTCATCGTCGTGCAGGTTGCGGCTTCGCTGGTGCTCATGATCGGTGCGGGCCTGTTTGTGCGGACACTCGTGAATTTTGAAAACAAACACTTCGGATTTGATCAGCAGCACCTGCTGAGTTTTGGACTCGACCCCACGCGGGCCAATTATCACGATGAACGATTGGTGAACCTCTACTCGCAATTGCTCGATCGTGTCCAAGCGCTTCCGGGCGTCCAATCCGCCACGATGTTGGAATACGCACCGTTCAATGGTTGGTCCAACAACAATTCCGTCTACGTCGAAGGGGCGGCCAAGAAACCCGAGAATCCTATGGTTACCTCGCAAAGAATTGGCCCTGATTTTTTCAGCACGATGGGTATTCCCATCATCCTCGGCCGCGGCATCAATCGGACCGACACGGCTGCGTCGCCTACGGTCGCCGTCATCGACGAAACTTTCGCGCAGAGGTTTTTCCCTGGGCAGAACCCTGTCGGACGTCATTTCAGCCGAGGTTCCAAATTTGACCCCAAGGATTCCATCGAAATCATCGGTGTCGCCAAGCCTGCCGAACTCACCGACCCCCACGCCGCGCTTCGGCCCAAGGCGTATTATGCGTACGCGCAGGTTAAGCATCTCGACATGATGTTTTTTGAAGTTCGCACGCAGGGTGCTCCTTCCACGGTCAGTTCAGAGCTTCGCGACACCGTGCGTCAGGTTGCTCCCTCGCTGCCTCTTATGGATCTGAAAACGCAAACAGAGGAAACCAGCGCGGCCCTCTCGCAAGAGCGCCTCTTCGCGCGTCTCACTTCGGTTTTCGGACTTGTTGCGCTTGTCCTTGCCATGATCGGCCTCTACGGCACGATGGCCTATTCCGTCACGCGCAAAACGCACGAGATCGGCATTCGCATGGCGCTTGGCGCCAAGCCCGCCTACGTTCTGCGCATGGTCATCCGCCAGGGAATCACGCTCACTCTGATCGGCGTTGCCATTGGCGTAGTCGCCGCGCTCGGAATCACGCGCCTCATCAGCAGCATGATTTTCGGCGTCACGCCCTATGACCCCATAACTTTCATCACCGTCGCTATTACTCTCATCGCCGTAGCGTTTCTTGCCTGCTACATCCCCGCGCGCCGCGCGATGAGGGTCGATCCGATGGTCGCCCTCCGCTATGAGTGACTCTGTGGCACAGGCTCTTAGCCTGTGTGATTTGCGCGCTCGCGGCCTGCTACACTCCCGCGCGCCGCGCCATGCGCGTCGATCCCATGGTCGCCCTCCGCTACGAATGACTCTGTGGCACAGGCTCTTAGCCTGTGTGCATTTGCGCGCTCGCGGCCTGCTACACTCCCGCGCGCCGCGCCATGCGCGTCGATCCCATGGTCGCCCTCCGCTACGAATGAC
>JBAUEH010000139.1:0-62388 GCA_049678505.1 Candidatus Acidiferrales bacterium | reverse complement strand
GGTCTATATGTCAACTGTAGATTACTAATAGACCGATTAAGAGGTCTATGCCAAGCTCTCGTTCGTCTGCCCGCATGGTCGGTTCTCTTGACAAGTATCCAATTACAGTCTAATGTTTAGATGCTAATTGGAGGAAATATGCCAAAACAGGGACTAAAGTTAAAGCAGGCGAGCGCGGTCCTTCAGATAGAGCCGAAGGAGTTGCAGAATCTTGTCCAATTTGGCGTCGTAAAGCCTCAACGATTAGAGGGAACGTATTTCTTCGACACGAGCGCCCTCATGGTGGCCAAAGTCGCCTCCTACTTAAAGGAGTCCTTGGGCACGCGGACGAGTGTGCTCTCAAAGCTCATGGAAGCATTTTCTGCGTCTGAGGAAGAATTCAAATCAGAGAATCCCAAATACATCATCTTCAACTGTAGGCTCACGGCGGAAGAGGAGCCAATCAAGCTAGGAGTGCCGTTTCGAGCCTTGGGGGAACAGATTGAGGAACGAATGAGCCGGGCTGACCTTTACAAGGACCTGCCGCGTGGGAAAAAGCGGCGGGGCTGGAAAAAGGAATTTCTGGAATCGCTAACCGAGGCGGCAAAGGACATCGGAGAGGTTTCCGAAGAAGAGATCTTGCGCACGGTTCGCAGCTATCGTAGAGAGAGACGTGCGCCAGAGATCACCGTTGCCGCAGAAAAGTAGGAAACGCAAGCCGCGGGCCGTCGTTGACACGAGCGTGCTTGTGGCTGGCATTTCCGGCTTCAGAGAGCCTTTTGTTCCTGGCCGGAACCCGAGTGCCGATGTGCTACACAACTGGGCCGACCGGAACAACTTCATCTGGCTCATAACCGAGGACATTCTGGATGAATACAAGGAAGTTTTGAAGCGTCTCCGCGTTCGTCCGAATGTCATCGGAAAAGTCATCAACCTGATCCGGGAGCGGGCCGAAGAGGTGAAGGTGCATGCCTCGGCTCAAATTTCTCCCGATCCCAAGGACGATGCCTTTTGCCTTTGCGCTGAATCCGGCAAGGCAGATTTCGTGGTTACTCTCAACATGAGAGACTTCCCGCAGGTGCATCTCGGAAGCAAGGTCGCTCGTCCCGCAGAGATCATAGGCCGAATGTGATACGTTTCGAATGGCGACACGGGAGGACTAGCACTGGTGAACAACTTGGACCCCCGAATTGAACAAGGGCTCCGCAGTGCTTTAGATGCGGTAGCACGTCGAGGCGAACTCCTTTCCGAAGAACGCCGTCAATGCCACCATAAATCCAATCCCTGAGATAACTCCGCGGAGGCCTTGTCGCGAGGCGCAGGCGGATTGCCTCGCGACTGTGCTCGTGTTCTATGGTGGCCTGCGATGCGGTTCTTCGATGCATGCTTCTTCCTCGGATTCTCGGAAAGGCGGATCGAATGCTACCACACTCTTAGTGTCGGCCCTTCCATTCTGTGACGTTGTTCGAGCAAGTAGTTCGTGATATGCACACCCGGCCCGTGCTTAGTTGCTGCCTCGCGCCTTGGGTGGAACGTTCTTGTCTTTACGTTTGCAGGTGCCGTTCGCACCGCTGCTTTCCTTTGGAGCTTGCCCTTTTCATGGGGTATGCCCCCTTTGATGAGGTAGTAGTTTGTGGGCCTCGAACGCTATATCAGCACGAGCAGCAATATTTTCTCGCCTCTACCCGCGAACGGTAAGTACGGGACATCCCGAATGCGCGACTACCTTATGGGCCGTCGCCCGTGCGAGATGGGTGGCCGCACCAAGGTGCTCAGCGATGTTTCGGACACCAAGGACGATCAAATCCGCTCCCTGCCGTTTTGCAACTTCTAAAATTCGCACCGCGGGTTCGCCGCTCTCAATCAAAGTTTCAGGCTGACACCAATTATCTGTTCCGTCCGGGATCAGGTCTTTCAGCTTCGAGAGCCCAGCGGCCATAGCCGTTTGATTCAAGCTCGGGCCACTCCTTGCATCGTAAGGGAGGACATGAAGCAGAGTTAACCGTGCTTGATTCTCCTGGGCGAGAGAAAGCGCGTAGGGCAGGGCCGTGTGCGCATGTGCCGAAAAGTCTGTGGCGAAAAGAACGCTGTGAAACCGCGCCGCGCCATGAATGCCCTTCGAGACAGCCGGGCCGACGGTCAGCACCGGAACCGGCGAACGCCTGAAGATTTCTTCCGCAACGGAGCCGAGCAGGAGCTTTTCTGCGCCGGTACGCCCGTGTGTTCCAACAACGATGAGGTCAATGTCATGTGACTTGAGCGCTTGTTCGACGTTCGGCCAAACGCCAGCGCCCCATTCCAGCACGGTTTCATACGGCAGACCCGCCAGCCGTGACGCAACTAGCTGCATGCTCGCTTTGGCAGCGTCCTCCTGCGCTTCGTCGACTACAGCAACAGAGGTTGGAGTCGAATAGAGAAGAGGATCCGGCAACAATACGTGCAGGACAAAGGCCTTTGAACCATAAGCGCGGGCGATTCCGATTGCGAAGGGCAACGCCGCTTCGGATGGCTCGGAAAAATCCGTCAGGAAGAGTACGTTCTTAAAGGAAACCAGCTCGCTGGCCTTAGCTGCTTTCATACTGCACCTCCTGCAAAGAACATGCCACGAAGTAGGAGAGAGTGCTGTGACCAACGTCACAAGTGAGTGTGAGTCAGGTCACAAAAAACGGCTTCATAAGCGTGGTATGAATCGTGGCGGGGGAAATATTCATGACTTTTCGGCATTCGCCCATCGTGGTCTTAACGACCAGCTTGAGCCTGCTTGCGGGGGTTGCGATGCACAATCCCTACCGTTCTGGCCGAAACTCGGGGATAGCCAGCGTTCGGGCATTTGCTAAGACAAACGAGAGCGAGGCTCGCACACGGGTCGCAGCCGGCGAGTATCTGATCAAGCGGGAACCGGGCGAGGCAGGGATCGGAACCTACGCTCCAGGCTTGTACAACTTCAGTGAGTCGTGGACCGTTTGGCGATTGAGCGATGGCAGTTTTGAAGTCCGCGGCCAAAGAGAATACGAATCGCCGAAAGACGAGTTCCACAGCAACTCTTTCTCGGTTGGTTTGGGAGCTGATTTCTGCATACGAAACCTGACTGAATTTAGAAAATTGCGCTGGAGGCCGGATTCTGGGCCGCTCAGTTGCGAATTTCAACCTACGAAGATGGCATGTTCGTCCGGCACAAAGGATCCCGGTCAAGCCATCAATCTCAGTATGCCCATGAAGGACGCATACGGTTTTCTCTGGCCGATTTCGGCATTTTCCTTGAGCAGCATCACGCGGCATGCTGAGAGGATCGTGGGGAAATTGACGCCCGTGCAGCTAGTGACGGTGGAAGAAGAGAGCGAGCAGAATCCGGTATTTATCTCGGTACTGGATGGAGAGTTACGATATCTCGGTCGAGATGAAGTCATCTTGGCGGGAGCGGAATGGCGCGCGGACGAATTCGAGTTGAAAGTGCCTCTTCATCCGGCGTTCGTCATCTGGACCTCGCCAGAAGGTTTGTTGCTGCGATTCGCCCCGGAAAGTAGTGCGAAAACACAGGCCGACACTGGAATGACCCTAGTCCATTTTCTGAAATGGGCGAGCTTCTGATATTCGTGTAACTCTAGGGGGCGCAATAGCCTTAGATTGGTCACGGTGCTATGTTGCAGGGACGCGCGGCGATATTTATGGTTGGCCGGCGCTTGAGGTGACTCCAAACTTAGCCGCCGTGATCTTCCAACATTCTTTGGCAATGGCCCATTCTTCCCGCGCATGGATGACGAAGACACGAACCGCAGAATCGCGGGCGGAGATTTCGTGGTCTTCGGAAGCCTGCATATTCCTTTGGACGTCTAGCTTCAGACCGATATAGTCGAAGTTTTCGGAGGCAGCTGTGCGCACTTCCGCAGCGTTTTCTCCGATGCCTGCGGTGAAAACCAAGACATCCATCCTGCCGAGGGCTGCAATCATTGCTCCGATCCCACTGCGCACGCGATGTGTGAAGATTTCAAATGCAAGCCGGGCTCGCTGGTGCCCCTTTTTCATAGCGCCCAGAATGTCTCGCATGTCGCCGGATATGCCTGATATGCCCAGCAAACCCGATTTCAAATTCAGCAGCGTGTCGAGATCGGCCGCAGTGAGGCTGCCTTGGCGCATCAAGTAAGTGAGGATACCGGGGTCTACGGAGCCGGACCGTGTTCCCATCATCAGCCCTTCCAGCGGCGTGAAGCCCATCGTGGTGTCGATACTGTGACCGTTTTGAATGGCTGCGAGCGAGCAGCCGTTGCCTAAATGGCATGTCACGAGCTGGAGCGAACGCAAGTCTTTGGCGAGGAGTTGCGCTGCTCGTTCCGCGCAGTACTGGTGATTGATTCCATGAAAGCCGTAGCGGCGAATGCCTTGCGCGAGCCATTCGTAAGGCCCAGGGTAGACGAACGCGGCCTCAGGCAGGTCGGCATGGAATGCTGTGTCGAAAACCCCAATCTGCGCGATTGAACCAAAACGCTCCTCAACAATCTGGATTCCTTCTAGTTCAGCACGGTTGTGAAGCGGAGCGAAAATGGACAGCCGGCTCAGCGTCTCCCGCACGGCAGGAGTTATAAGGGTTGGCCGCTGATATTCGCGACCGCCGTGCACGATCCGATGGCCTACAGCGTCAATTTCACAGAGCGAAGAAATCGCACGGCTTTCCCCAGCACATAACGAGTCGAAGAGCTGGTCGATGGCTTGTTTTCGGGAGCCAATTTGGGTCTGAGTTTTCTGAATGGCACCGCGCGAGTTGCGGGAATGAATTTCGCCGTGCTCGCCATTCCATTCTACTTTTCCTTCCCAGAGCGGTTGTAAAGGATGCTCAGGAATTGCGCTACCAATTTCGTACAAAGCACTTTTCTGGCTGCTGGAACCAGAATTGAGGACAAGTATCTTCATCGTCTAGTAGGGCCATTTCCAGTTTCGGATTTCCGGCAGATCGTCCCCATGCTCGCAAATGTAGCGTTTGTGCTCGACAAGCTTGTCGCGCAAGAACTGCTTGAAATGACTGCCGATGCTTGCAAGCCGGGGTACACGGTCCACGACATCACCCGCGAGGTGAAAGCGGTCGATTTCGTTAAGGACCGTCATGTCGAAGGGCGTGGTTGTGGTGCCCTCTTCCTTGTACCCTCGCACATGGAGGTTGTCGTGGTTGGTGCGCCGGTAGGTCAATCGGTGAATCAGCCAAGGGTAGCCGTGATAGGCAAACACTACCGGCTTATTGGTCGTGAAGATCGAGTCGAAATCGCGATCAGATAGCCCGTGGGGGTGTTCTGTAGAGGGTTGGAGGGTCATCAAATCCACCACATTCACCACGCGGATTCTAATATCGGGAAAATGCTGACGCAGCAAATCGGTTGCGGCGAGAGTTTCCAGTGTCGGCACGTCCCCAGCGCACGCCATGACGACGTCAGGTTCAGTATCATGGTCTGTGCACGCCCATTCCCAAATCCCAATTCCATAGGTGCAATGCTTGATTGCTGACTCCATGTCGAGCCACTGGAGTTCAGGCTGCTTACCGGCAACGATGACATTGATGTAGTTGCGGCTGCGCAAACAGTGATCGGCCACAGAAAGCAGAGTATTCGCATCTGGAGGCAAATAAACGCGGACGATATCGGCTTTCTTATTCACCACGTGATCGATAAACCCTGGGTCTTGGTGCGTAAAGCCGTTGTGATCCTGCCGCCAGACGTGGGAACTGAGCAGATAGTTGAGCGAAGCGATGGGCCGCCGCCACGGAATCTTTCGGGTCACCTTGAGCCACTTCGCGTGCTGATTGAACATTGAGTCCACAATGTGAATGAAAGCTTCGTAGCAGGAGAAAAATCCGTGGCGGCCGGTCAACAGATAGCCTTCGAGCCATCCCTGGCAGAGATGTTCGCTGAGAACTTCCATGACTCGACCATTCGTGGAAAGGTGTTCGTCGGTAGGGAGTAGCGGTTCCATTAGGATTTTATCGGTCGCCTCGTACACGGCATCGAGACGGTTCGACGCTGTTTCATCTGGACCGAATATACGGAAGTTCGTTGATTGCCCGTTGAGCTTGACCACGTCTCGGAGAAACTTCCCAAGCACGCGGGTGCCTTCGGCTGCACTTGTGCCCGGCTTCGCTACACCAACGGCGTAAGCGCGAAAATCAGGCATGGTCAAATCTTTAAGCAACAGTCCACCATTCGCGTGCGGATTGGCGCCCATTCTCCGATTGCTCTTCGGAGCGAGCGCTGCCAGTTCGGGTTTCAGCGTCCCGGCGGAATCAAACAGTTCCTCCGGCCGGTAGCTCTTCATCCACTCTTCGAGAATTTTGAGGTGCTCAGGCTGGCTGTCGAAATTCGCGACGGGCACCTGATGTGCGCGCCACGTGTTCTCGACGGGTTCTCCATCGACAAACTTCGGTCCGGTCCATCCCTTCGGCGTTCGCAGGACGATCATGGGCCAGCGAGGAACACCAGACGAATGGCCCTGCCTGGCTTCGGTTTGAATGGCACGAATTTCCCCGATGATCGTTTCGAGCGTTTTCGCCATGAGCTGGTGCATGGCTTCGGGCTCGTGACCTTCGATGAAATGCGGCTCATAGCCATATCCGCTGAAGAGTTGAGTCAATTGGGAATCGTCCATGCGGCCCAAAATCGTAGGGTTGGCGATTTTGTAGCCATTGAGATGCAGGATCGGAAGCACCGCACCGTCACGCATGGGATTCAGGAATTTGTTCGAGTGCCAACTGGCAGCAAGAGCGCCGGTCTCTGCCTCGCCATCACCGACAACGCAACATACAAGGAGGTCGGGATTATCGAACGCGGCACCAAAAGCGTGAGCAATGGAATAGCCCAGTTCGCCGCCTTCGTTAATTGAGCCGGGGGTTTCCGGAGCCACGTGACTCGGGATTCCACCGGGAAACGAGAATTGCTTGAATAACTTCTTCAGACCCTCTTCATTCTGTGCGATGTGAGGATAGAGTTCGCTGTAAGTTCCTTCAAGGAACGTGTTCGCCACTAAACCTGGTCCGCCATGCCCAGGGCCAGTGACAAAGATGACGTTCAGATCATGTTTTTTAATGAGGCGGTTAAAGTGAACATAGATGAAATTTAGACCGGGCGTCGTACCCCAGTGGCCGAGCAAACGGGGCTTGATGTGCTCCAGTTTCAGCGGCTCGCGGAGCAGGGGATTCTTATAAAGATAGATTTGACCTACGGAGAGGTAATTCGCTGCACGCCAGTACGCGTGCATCTTGCGCAACTCTTCGGCTGACAGCGGACCGGAAGCTTCGGGAAGCTTTACTGATCCTGATGCAGTTGCTGAAGCCATATGCAACCCCCTTTTTTCAGGACGAACTCCGTGCTAGGGCTGCGACACAATCATACTCCGACTACCCACAACGGGAGCACTCCCTGAGACCACAAGTGCGTCTTGCCCCTTCGAGCCTTCCAGTCGCCGCCCGCAAATCGCGGTTGGTTCCCGCTAAGCAGCAACGGTTTTCTGGCGCACAAGCTGGGGTAGTTCGGGCCGGTAGAGCTCTTTCAGTGTTTCTACAACTTCGTCGTGCGAGAGGTCGGAAGTCTGCCCGGAAGCTTGGTCTGAGAGTGAAGCACGACGTCGTCCATCGACAATATCCCTTCGAGCCAGCCCTCGGTATTGACTACGGGCAGCCGTCGTACCTTGGCCTGGGCCATTGTTGCGAGGGCAGTACGGACATCGTCATTCGGTTTGCAGGCAAAAACTTTATTGGTTGTGACGTCGTCGACCGTGATTTCGCCCGGCAACCGATTGCGCGTCCCCAGCGCGATGCACAGATCGCGATCGGTCACAACGCCGATGACTTTCTGCTGGGCATTCACGATGGGAAGAATTCCGCAGTTCCGATTCCAGAGGATTTCTGCGGCAGCTCCCAAGTTTGTTTCCGCAGTGCAACAAGCCGGTGTTGCTACCATAACGTCTTTCACTTTCATTGTCGGTCTCCTTTCTCCAACTATGCATTTAGAGAATCCATTCGAGCGCGGTCCACACACGTCAGTTATGTGTCGTGAGTGCCTTGTCAGCTTTACCTGTTGCAAGGTCCGCCATGAGCAACCTGAGTTCGACGCCAAACTGTTCCTCGTAAAGAAGGGTAAAGACATGCGAGCAGCGTTCGCATAGCCAGAAGTGCCTCACTCCGTGAACACCAACCGGCGGTCTGCTAACACTGTTCTCAGCCGCCTGCTCAAGTTTTTCCCGGAAGCGGAAAAACTTGCCACCTCTGTGCCAGTCAAAGGTTACCGGGCACGCCGGGTTTGCGCATTTTGCGCTATCGTGCAGCGCGGTCCCTTTCTGTCCACTGCCCAGCGAAGACTGTTCGTGGTCACCAAGACCGAAATTCGCTTTTGCTCTTCGAGGGTGGCGATCGTTGTTTGAAGCCACTTTCGTACAGCATCTTCGATCTCGTGATCGTCCGCGTATCGATATAGAGAGTCGAGTGTTTCTCCTGCACTGTTGAGGGAGATGTATCGACAGGGAGATTTCGCCGAGCGGAATTCCGGCGGCACAAGTTGGAGCAACACACAGTCACCGCACGATCCCGGATTAACTTCGTAATCGTGGTTCATGCACGCCGGCGAATCTTCAAAGATGAATGCCGGTCTCCAGGACGATCCCGGCGCTCGGGCATAACCACCGCTGTTTAGGAATTCAAGCTCGGCCTTTAACACTTCCAAGAGATCTCTTTCGTCTTTTTGCATGTCGATTTCTCCCACACTTCACTGTGGACTCTGCTTTGAGAGGTTGCTGTGACTTCTGTCACGAAATGAGGTGACCCCCATCACTTGCAGGCCCGCAGGTACAGAGCACACTGGCACTGCAAAATGGCAGAGAGTCCCACGAGCGGGTTCAGAATTGTTGCGCGAGGGAAGGGGTGTACAATGTGGCGTGGCACCCGTATGCGCTCCCCTTACGGACTCGAAATCATCGAGAATTGCATTGCTTGCCCGCTCTTGCGAGACAGGGTATTTTGCAATCTCTCGCCCGCCGGGTTGCAGCGCCTTTCTACAATCACCTCGGCTTCGTCCTATCCGAAGGGTGCAACGCTCTTCGTGGAAGGGCAGGCGGCACGGGGCGTTTTCATCTTGTGCAATGGCCGGGTGAAGCTCTCTACTTCCTCTACGGACGGGAAGACCCTAATCGTAAGGATTGCGGACCCGGGGGAAGTTCTCGGCTTGCCCGCCAGTGTAACCGGAAAACCTTACGAACTGACGGCAGACGTGATCGAGCCCACACAAGCCAACTTCATCTCCCGAACGGATTTCTTGAGCTTTCTTCGCGAGAATGGTGAGGCTGCACTTCGAGTAGCCCAGCAACTCGGTGAAACCTATCACGCAGCGATTGCGGAGATGCGGTCTATTGGACTTTCACACTCGGCTGCAGAAAAACTCGCTCGCTTTCTTCTGGACTGGTGCGCCAGCCGCGGTAACGGCAAAGCAGAGATTCGTGCAAAGTTGGCTCTCACGCATGAGGAGATCGCGCAGATGATAGGAGCCTCTCGGGAGACAGTGACTAGACTATTCACTGAATTCAAAAAAAAGCAGCTATTGGAGATCAAAGGCTCGACACTTATCATCCGTAGTAAAACGGGACTCGAAAACTTGGCAGGGAATTGAACTCAGCCTATCGGTACGGAAGTGAAATCCACAGACGTGTGATCATCGTCACAGCGGTTAGTGACCAGAATCACTGACAAGTAAATTCTTTCGCGTAGTATACCCCGAGTAGGAACGTCGTTCCTGATGGCGGTCGGGGAAATTCCGTGCCACATTCCATGGCTTCCGTAGTGCTGGGGTCGCACTCGGTCGGGTTTGATGCAGCAATCGGCCGAGGGTTCGCGCGCTGGGAGAATCCGAATCGGTAAGTAGGACATTTACAATGGCTCTTTCCCTCACTGATTTCGGCAAGTGTGCAATATTGAACAGCCGTGCATTGTCAGTCCCTCTACGATTACTGCCTTTTGACGAAAGACCGACGACCATCGGTGAAACCCAACCTCACGACTGCGAGTGCCGCTACTCTAAGTATCACGCTGCTACCGAGAGAATCGCTTCTCTTGAGAACGACCGGAGGAGGTCGATGATACGCGTCGGGGTCTCGAAAGGCCTGGGACTGCTCATTTTATCTGGCCTGTTATCGGCCGTCGCTTTGGCGCAGGCCCAGCAAGCGCCGCCAAAGACCGATTCCCACGCATCGACCAGCCAAGAAAAGACCGCCGTCGCTAAACCCGCGGCGCCTTCCGACTACGCTGGCTCGGACGCCTGCCAAGCATGTCACGCGGACGAATATAAATCGTGGGCAGACTCCCCGCACTGGAAGACGACCCTGGACGTAAAGCAAGGCCCCTCGCACCAAGGCTGCGAAGCGTGCCACGGCGCAGCCGCGAGCCACATCGCAGACCCAACGGATACTTCAAAGCTTTTCCTTTTCGAAAAAGCTTCATCAAAAGAAATCAACGCGCGCTGCCTGGTCTGCCACGCCGGGGACGCTCAGCACATGAACGCGCTCAACTCAGTCCACGCGAAGAACGGAGTAAGCTGTACCTCCTGCCATTCGATTCACCATTCTGAAACCAAGGAGTTCCTACTGGCCAAGTCGCAGCCCGAGCTTTGCTATTCCTGCCATCTGGCAAAGAAGGCCGAATTTGAAATGCCTTTTCACCACCGCGTAAACGAAGGCCTAATCCAGTGCACGGATTGCCATAATCCGCATGGCACTGAAGGCCCACATCAAGTGAGGATGGCTTCGACGCAGGATGCAGTGTGCTTCAAGTGCCACACGGACAAGCAAGGTCCGTTCGTCTATGAGCATGCGCCGGTGAAAGTGGACGGCTGCACTTCCTGTCATGTCGTCCATGGCGGACCCAATGCGCACATGCTGAAGCTAAGCAACGTCAATCTGCTCTGCCTGCAGTGCCACAC
This sequence comes from Candidatus Acidiferrales bacterium, assembly GCA_049678505.1. GTDB lineage: Bacteria > Acidobacteriota > Terriglobia > Acidiferrales > UBA7541 > DAHUXN01. Next base: position 51,472 of record JBAUEH010000139.1, on the reverse strand, counting down.
AACGTCGAGCTTCAGCAGCGCGCCGGGTGCCCCCTCCTTCCACAACCAAGCGAGCTTATTCCAGGCATGCACGTTGTGCCACGTGGCCATCCACGGCTCGAATTTCAGCTCCACGTTCTTCAAATGAGGAACGCCATGAGCAGCTTGCGAAAATCATCGTGCGGTGAGGAGGCAGTCAGGGCCAAGGCTATGAACGACTGCCGGATCGTCTTCGTGCTGACGCTACTGGCAGTTATGTGGCTGCCATTGCGATCAAGCGCTCAGGAAAGCTCCGGTGAAACGCAGGGCGTGAATTCCGGCGGTTACAACATTCAACAAAACATCGAATTTGGGTACCGGCTAAACGAGATCGGCGGGAACTACGACACCTACGACACGTTTGTCAATCTCGGATCCGGCATGCGCCTGTTTGATTACACGCTGGACATGCGCTCCCTGAACCATCAGGGGATGTTCTTTGATGACCTCGATTTCAGCAACTTTGGCTACGGTGGCGATCCCAACGATGTTTCGCGGCTGCACATCGACATGAACAAAGTGTACGACTTCAGTGCGCTGTTCCGCCGCGACGAGAATTTCTGGGACTACAATCTCTTTGCTAACCCGCTCAACCCCGCGGCGCTGAATCAAGTGGGTTCGGCGAGTACCGGCTGCATCGTCAGCCCGCCTTCCTCGGCCAATCCGGGCCTTCCAGGCTACTGCTCGAACCCGGCCATCGGTGTGGCGAATTCGCCGCATGCGCTTGATCTGGTGCGGCGAATGCAGGACTACGACTTGACGCTTTTGCCGCTGTCCAAGATAAGGTTTCGCCTCGGCTTTTCGCATGACAGCGATAATGGGCCGGGCTTCTTCACCACCGACGGTGGGACGCTGAGCGATTTTCCTGAAAACTACAGCTACACGACAAACGCGTACCGTATGGGCGTGGATTTTCGCGTCCTGCCCCGCACCACGATCTCCTTTGACCAGTTCTTCAGCTACTTCAAGCAGGACAACACCGTTACGGAAAATCCCACGGCCACGCCGCAGCAATACGGCTATCAAGCAAACGGCGTTCCGGTCGATCTCGGCTTCATTTGGAGTACGCAAACCGCTGCGGAAGTATTGCCCTGCGCCGCGCCCATCGCAAACGCCACAACTACGCCCCCCACAGCCAATGCCAACTGCAACGGATTCGTGAGTTATAGCCAAGTGGGCCAGCCGCGGGATTTCATGCCGACTGAGAGGCTGCGTTTCCAGTCCGATTATTTCAATAGACTCGAAATGACCGGTTCGTTCGGCTACAGCAGCTCGGACAACACGATTCCCAACTTCAACGAAACGGTGATCGGCTGGACCACGCGCACCGCTTCTCCCGGTGGCACCACGGCAGGCCCTGCGGAAGCCAAGCGCGATTCGGTAGACGGCGATTGGTCCGGAGTTTATGCAGTGACCGACAACTTCCGCATCGAGGACTTCTTCCACTACAACAACTGGCGTAGTCCGGGAATGTGGGACAGTGAGCTCGGTTCTCTGTTCAATACTGTCGCAGGAACAGGCTTGGGTTTGGGTGCTCCGGTCGGGTATTTTGTGGCCGCCAATTGCAATGCCTCTAACAATTTTAGCGGTTCCACGTGTCCTGACCACACTGTCACGTCTGCCGCGGATCTGGTAGATGCGTATAATGCGAATTTCCTGAAGCAGGACATGAAGTCCAATTCCCTGGAGTTCGATTACGACTTCAGCAAGCGGATCAGCGGATACATCGGATACTTGTACACGCATCGCGACATCGTAATGTCATCTCTCAGCTACACCACAGCGGATATTTATTATCCGGGAGGCGCGACCGCCTCTGCGGCGAATGACTTCCTTGCCGCGCGCGGAAGTTGCGCTCTGGTGTCGGGCGCGCTTCCGGCTGGTTGCGTGCTGAATGCGGACGGATCAATCACTTTCACGCCTACGACCCCGGTGAGCCCTCCGACGGTGGATGTGGTCGACATCAGCGAGGATTCCGTGGAGTTAGGTTTCAGGGCTCGTCCTGTCGACACTTTTCTTCTCAATGGAGATTTTTCTTTTGGCTACAACAATGCTGCTTTCACGCGCATCGATCCCCGGCAAGTCCAGAGCTATAAATTGCATGCCACGTATACGCCGAAGCCGTGGGCAACCGTGGATGGAGAGGTCGAAATCCACGAGAATCGCGATAACGTCTACACAGTCGACAATTTGGAACATGACCGCATGTACAGCTTCAGCACGATGCTCGTGCCCAACCCACGCTTGGCAGTCAGCTTCGGCTACAATTATTGGGATGTGTACACGCAGTCGGACATCTGCTTTAACTATTCCATCACTGCCACGAACCCAACGCCGCCCCTCGGAACTCTGCCCGTAAGTAGCTCGCCTCCCGGCGTAGCAACGACGGCATGCCCGATCGCCGGAGCATCGGTCGGCGCAGCGGGATTGGGCGCTCTTTCCACCTACGCCAGCAACGATCACTTCGCGCATGCTGATGTGATGTTGAAGCCTGTCAAGCGCGTTACGGCCAGCCTCGGGTATGGCGGCAGCTTCGTGCGCGGCAACACCATCTTTCTCAATCCGCTCACGCCTTCCGGCACGCTCGATTACAACTACCAGATGCCGTACGGTTCAATTGTTATTGATACCGGCAAAGGCTTCAGCTACAAACTCGGCTGGAATTATTACGGGTTCAACGAGACTGGAGACACGAACCCGTTCGGATTGGCGGCGATACCGTTGCAGGATTTTAACGGAAGCAACATTACCTTTTCTCTTCGGTATTCGTTCTAGGCGAATATCCAAAGAGTGCAGTAGCAATGACTTTTTTCATGTCGAGGGGGCGTCAGATGAAGTGTTTATTGTGTCGAATCAACTGGGTGTTGCTTTTGGCAGTTGCGTTTATGTTTATGTTCGTCTTGAATATTTCCACGCGAGCCGACGATTCGGCTGCTCTCTATAAAACGAAATGCGCCGTTTGCCACGCGCCGGATGGCACCGGCAACTGCGTCATGGGCAAGAAATTGGGAGCCAAGGACTTGCACTCGGACGAAGTGCAGAACAAGTCGGACGCGGAGCTGACTGGCTTCATAACCAACGGCCTGGGCAAGACCATGCCAGCATACAAAGGCAAGTTGACCGACGATCAGATCAAGGGGCTCGTTGGCTTTATTCGGGATCTCGCGAAGAAAAAGTAAAATCCTGGCGATTCTTGAGGCCGGAATGGTTCTGTCTCCATTCCTGGCGGTGGCATGAGGAGGCTTCGTGACGCCATTGATGTGGTTGCTGCTCGTTCAAATTGGGGTGACCATTCTGCTGGCCTTGGTCTTCTTGATTCGTCCTTCGATCACCGTCGGTCCCGCCGGCAAAATCGTGGCTTTCATTGGATTAGCCATTCTCCCCGCGCTTTGTCTCGTGGGAGGCATGAACACTCACATCCAGCGTTCGGAGACGACTCGATTCTGCACTTCTTGCCACGTCATGGTTCCCTATGGTCGGAGTCTTTACGTCGATGATCCCAGCTACATTCCCGCCGCGCATTTCCAGAATCACCGAGTGCCGGCGGACATGGCCTGCTATTCGTGCCATGCGGACTACACCATCTACGGCCCGCTGAAGGACAAGCTGCAAGGCCTGAAGCGGATTTACATGCAATACGTGAGCACGCCGCCGAATCCGGCGTCGATCCGCATACCTGGCGGATTCAAGAACGCCCAATGCCTGCACTGCCACCTGGGCGCCCGCAGCTTCGAAGAGAATCCTATCCATTCCGCGGTTATGGTCTCTCTCACATCCAATCAAATGTCGTGTATCTCGAGTGGTTGCCACGACACCATCCACAATGTGGCGGGACTGAGCCACGAGAAATTCTGGAGGGCCGGCCAATGAAACTTGGCATCCGGCTGCTGCTGCAAATTTCCAGCGTCTTGATTATTCTCGGCCTGCTTGTGGAGGTCGTCAGTCTACTGTGGTTCCATCCGCTCTCTTTCGTTCTTTTTGCCTTCATCTCCGCTTCGCTCACCGGCTTGGGGATCTTGGTATTCTTGGCCTCGCTCGTTTTTCTGCCTCGCGTGCCGGAAGATGGTGAGAGGCGCAGATAAATTGATTAGATAATCGCCCGTCGGAGATAGCCTGCCACGTCGCTGACAAAGGAATGGACGGATACTTCGGCGATGCGATGGCCAACTAGAGCATCCACGGTTTTTCCAACAGCGCCAAACGGCGATTTGTAAACGCCCAGGAAATCCAATTGTGTTTCCGTCGGTGTCAACGGGTAGATCGAAAGCTCGGCCTTCATGAGCGGGAACAGACGCGGCAGGGTCGAAGACTCCCATTCGAGCAACAGCCGGGTAGTGGGACCGGCAACGGCCCGGTCGCGATCCGTCTCGACCTTCTTCACTGTAATTTTGATGTCAGCCTTGACGCCGACACCGGCTATACCCACGTGCAATTCGGCTGCCACTGACCGTGCTCGGTACGTAGCCGCCTTTGTCGCTGACTGGAACACGGTGAGCGCGTCTTTCGTCAGAGCATCGCGGACACGCTCGTAGGAATGGTTCACGTAATCGTAACAGCGAATCTCGCGGCCTTTACTCATCGACTTTCTTTGGTTCGCGGAAGTGCGACTCCTTGATTGACAATCGGCAAACGCTACCATACTGGGTCACGGAAGTCTGTGATTGCCGTCACTGAGTTTTCTCAGATGGCCAATCAGGATGACTACGATGAGGGTGCTATGCGAACTACCGAACTTGGCAACAGCAATGGCATGCATGCAGTTCCGATACGTTAGCCTGCAATAGTCCGACGATCCCATATTCGAAATGAGTCAAACTGGCGTGTGATCGGGTCACATTCGCAGGTGACTTTGGTCACTGCGTCAATACGGGGCGCAGCCCAGACTCTTCTTGAACATTCATTCTTTCGCTGTTTTTGGAGGAGCCATGTCGAAAACGGAAAGCGTCATCTCTCGTCATCTGGGTGGTCCGTTAAGCGTTCTCATAGTTAGCCTTGCTTTTCTGGTGGTTGGGACCGTGGTCAGTGGTTGCGGCGGATCGAAATCGAAGTCGTCCACAGAAGTAGCCAGTGCCGCAAACGCACCTGAAAACGTACCGGCACCTGCGCCGAACACGCCCGCTTATGCAGTTCGAGAAGTCGCCAATGGCGGCACAATCGCGGGTCAGATTACTTTTCTTGGCCGGCCGATGCCCCCGCGTCTTGTCGCAGTGAACCAAGATGTGAGTGTGTGCGGCTCGCAGCGAAAAATCTACCCGGTCAAAGTCGATGACGGTGGCATCGTCGATGCTGTGGTTTGGATTGACGACATCCATGAAGGCAAAGCGTACAACTTTCCATCGGCCGTGCTCGACCAAAAGAAATGCAGCTACAATCCTCACATCGTACTTATGCAGCCCGGCGATCTGAAAGTCACGACGAGCGACCCTGTCCCTCACAACGTCCACAGCTATTCAGAATCAAACCGCACCTATAACGAGTCAATGAATCCGCTCAATCGAGAAGTGACTTTGCACTTGGCTCGGCCCGAGCGCATCACCTTCAAGTGTGATCTACACGGCTGGATGGAAGCATTCATCGTGGTTGCAAGCAATCCTTACTACGCCGTCACGCAGAGAGCAGGCTCGTTTCGTCTTCAAGATGTCCCGCCCGGTATTTACCACATGAAAACCTGGCAGGAGACCCTTGGAGAGTTGGATCACACTGTCACGGTTGAAGCAGGAAAAACAGTCACCGTGAATTTCCAGTTCAACTCAACGAACTCTGAAAGAGCGGAGGTCCGATAAACATGCGCCCCGGCGGAAATCTCCTTCGACGTGGCTCTTTCCCCAGGGAGCTATCCGTTCTTTCGGCCCTGCTCCTTCTGGCAGTTCTTTCGGGCTGCCAGAAGGGGCTTGACTCCAGCTCTTCTTCCGAGCCTCAGCAAACAGTGATTGCGGATTTGACGTATGCCCCGAATGTTCCGCCACTTGTCACACGCACCGCACCAGCGCGCGTCATCGTAAATCTGGAATCACAGGAGAAGACAGCCGAGCTTGCGCCGGGTGTTACCTATAACTTTTGGATGTACAACGGCCACGTGCCCGGCCCATTTATTCGCGTTCGTGTAGGAGATACAGTTGAGATTTACCTGAAAAATCTATCGCCAGACAAAACCCATACCATTGACCTCCACGCGGTCACAGGTCCCGGAGGCGGTGCGCCGATACTGATGGCCAATCCCGGACAAGAGTCGGTAGGCGTATTCAAAATGCTGCATCCCGGATTGTTCGTATATCACTGCGCCGCCAATCCAATGCCCGCGCATATGTCGAATGGTCTCTACGGAATGCTTCTTGTGGAGCCGGAGGGCGGCCTTTCGAAAGTAGATCACGAATTCTACGTGATGCAGAGTGAGTTTTACACGGAGGGTACGGTCGGCCAGCAAGGTCTCCAGGCGTATTCCTCAAGCAAGGCTGCTGCGGAAACTCCTGAGTATGTGGTCTTCAATGGCAACACCGGATCTCTGATGGGCGGAAATATGTTGCAGGCCAAAGTCGGCGAAACAGTGCGAATTTTCTTCGGCAACGCAGGACCAAATAAAATCTCCGCGTTTCACGTCGTGGGCACTTCTTTCGATCGCATCTATCGCGACGGCGGCTTGGAACACCCCGATGAGAACATTCAGACAGCCTTGGTCGCGCCGGGTTCTGCTGCCATCGCTGAGTTCCAGGTGCTCGTTCCGGGACACTACACGCTGCTGGACCACAGCATCTTCCGCACAGAACGCGGGGCGATGGGAATGCTGAACGTGGAGGGTCCCGATGCTCCTCAAATTTACAGCAAAGTGAAGTAGTGCGCTGCGTTCGCAGGAGGAGAGATGAAGCTGCTCAGGATTCTTGCAATTGTAATATTTCTCTGCTGTCCGCCTGTGGCTGTCGCGCAGGATGTTTTTTTGTCCTCCTGGGAGGAGCGGGTCCGCACCACGGTTGCGGAGCAGCCTGGATGGGCCGTGCCAGTAGTGACGCCTTCTTCGGGGCTTATTCAACTGTTTCGCAGCGACTTCGTTCGTCAGATCACATCGAGCGAAACCACAACGTGGAATTATGGAAACTCAAAAGGATTCGACGTCATTCCGTGGTACAAGACCGAACTGGACATTGCGGTTCCGCCCTACATCCAGCACAACTCTGCAGCTGAAGATGGGTTTGGGGACATGGCCATGTTGCTGAAATACCGACTCGCATCCGCGAACGAGCAACGAGGCAACTATTCCTTGAGTGTCTCTATCGGCGGAACGATTCCGACCGGCAGTTACGAAAACGGAAGTCTCGCAGCCACGCTAGTGCCTTCACTCTTCGGCGGTAAGGGTTTTAGCAAGTTCGATGTGCAATCAAGTGTGTCTATGACCCTGCCAACGGGTGATACTGCGAAACTCGGTAGGCCGGTGGCATGGAATGTCGTCGGCCAGTACAAAATCACAAAGATTTTCTGGCCAGAAATTGAGAACAACGCGACTTTTTTTCACGGTGGTCCTAATAGCGGCAAAGTGCAGAGCTTCGTCACTCCCGGTCTAGTGGTAAGCAAGATTGCTTTGACGCACGATTCCAAGAGCCGCTTGGGTCTTGCATTTGGAGCGGGGATGCAGATCGCCACATTACAGTATCACGCGTACAACCATGGGTTGATTCTCACGAGCCGGGTCGTCTTCTAGCTATCGTTTGTGGCTCTCCTTCTGCCGTTTGAACGTCCGTAGAATTTGCGTGAGTCGTATTGCGCAGCATGGCAAAATGCCCGCATTGATATGACGATGAATGCCCACATCGAAGCGATACTGCGAAAAACGCCGCTCTTTGCAAAGCTCACACCAAAGGAAATGGAATCGCTCACAACGCGAGTCAGCAAGAGACATTTCGGGCAGGGTGAAATGCTATTCGCGGAAGGCGACCCTTGCACTGGACTTTATATAGTTGCAGCAGGAGCGATTCGAATTTTCAAACTGTCATCTGCGGGCCGAGAGCAAATTCTCGCCGTCGAAGGACCCGGCAATTCCTTCGCCGAGCTTCCCGTATTTGATGGAGGGAACTATCCCGCATCTGCTTCGGCACTCGGTGACACGGAAGTGCTTTTTATATCGCGCAAGAATTTTCAGAATTTCTGTCGCGAGCATCCCGATGTCGGCTTGAAAGTGATTGCCGTGGTGGGTTCGCGCCTGCGCCGCCTTGTCGAGATCATCGAAGAATTGTCATTCACCACAGTGCGCCAGAGATTGATTGCAGTGATTCTGCGGCTCGCCGAGCAATCAGGTACGCCTTCCAAAGAAGGCGTGGTGTTGCAAATGACGATGAGTCATCAGGAGCTTGCGGCGGAATTGGGGACTGTACGCGAACTCGTTTCCCGGAATCTGAGCCGCTTGCAGGCCGAAGGCTTCCTCCACGTCGATGGCCGCAAGATTCTGATCACAGATTTGCCCGGCCTCAAGCAAGAGGGCGAGACTTCGGAGTAGCCTCTTTTTGTTCATAACCCTCACGAATAGGGATTCCACCTGATAAGTGACTTTAGTCACTGCTGGGGAACCGCTGTTTTCCGACAATGGGTCTCGGAGGCTGAGAACCGATGAACCTGAGCGAAAACACGAAAGTAAGAGACGTGGCCGTTTCCAATTCGAACGCTCGCAAAATTCTGGAGCAAGCGGGCATGGACTACTGTTGCGGAGGAGATAAGTCTCTGCGCGACGCCTGTATACAATCGGATACGTCACTGGATGAAATCATGGAACGTTTGCGAACTACGGACGAGCCGCTGTCGCAGAAGGATGCCGAGTGGACGCTTGCTCCGCTCCACGAATTGACTCGTCACATTGTGAACAGGCATCATGCCTATGTTCGTGAGGCAATTCAGCACATTGAGCCGTTGCTCGAAAAGGTAAAGGCGAAGCATGGGCAGCGCCATCCTGAGATCGCCGAGATCGAAGCGCTATTTTCCCAAACCGCAGAGGAAATGATCGCCCACATGCAGAAGGAAGAACAGATCCTATTCCCGTATATCAATGCCCTAGCGCTATCGGCAGCAGAGAAACGCGCAGTTGAGCCGCCGTTTTTCCGGTCAGTTCGCAATCCAATTCGTACCATGATGAAAGAACATGATTCTGCCGGTGAGTTAACGAAGCAGATTCGCCGTGAAAGTTTCGGGTACACCGCTCCAGCCGACGCGTGCGCCAGTTTTCAGGCATTGTATCGGGAACTTGGCGAGTTTGAGGCCGATCTGCACGAGCACGTTCACCTAGAAAATAACATTCTCTTCCCGCGCGCCATCGAGCTTGAATCCGCACCGCATTAAGTCCCGCAAGATTAAGGAGGAGATCATGAATATCTTGGATGAAGTTGGAGGCGCCATACCGCGCAGCGCGAATTTCGGTGAATGTGTGGTTACTCTGAAGCAAGCGCTTCTTTCTCATCAAATGTTGCATGATGGTTGCCCTGTTTCGGACGAGCGGGAATGCCCGCCGATCTATTGGTCGCGTGTTATCGACGAGCAGCTCATAAACGAGCTTCAGAGTACTTGGAAACGCCTGGAGCAGGCAGCCTGGCGAGCAGGCGGGGAACTAACGCTGCTACACAAGTAAAAAGACGAGGTACTTCAGTCGCAGGTATAAGTATTGCGCAAGCCTGGCGAAACGATGCCCCAGAAGGCGTGGGCGTGATAGGGTACGTGTCCAGCGACTAGACTCCTATAGCACTCGCAAAGAAGCACTTACGAGTATGGTGATGATGAGCTCTTTTATGTCTCAAAAGAAATTCATGGAACCAATATGATCCCGTTCGATGCGGCACACAGAGCCGTTCACTATCCACCGGATCGCCGATTTCGCATCTGGGTTCGGCCTTCTATCCTGATTGGAATTGCCGTAGCGATTTTCTGCGTGATCGCTGCGGCCTGGATTGAAGTCGCCGTCGCAGGAATGCCTCACGTTCCAGAGATTCCTCAGATTTACCCGAACAATTTTGCGGGGCCCCATGGATTCCCGGTCTGGGTGCGTTATTGCCACTTTTTCAATTTTCTTTTTGTAATGTTGCTGATTCGCAGCGGTCTGTCCATTTTGGTGGACCATCCTCGCCTGTATTTCAATGATGGCTGCACTCCCGGCAGCGAGTGGATTCGGTTCACGCCGCTGAAGGTTCCTCGTGACCGCATCTGGACCGCGAAGGACGATGCTCGCTACATCTCGCCCCTTGTCGGCACTCCTGGCTATCGGCACACCATCGGGATTGCGCGAGTTTGGCACTTCATCGATGTTCATGGGTTCATCATCACAGGCATCATCTTCATTGCTATGCTATTCGATACCGAACAGTGGCGGCGCATTGTACCTACTTCGCCGGTCGTTCTTTTGCAAGCATGGAACACGTTTGTGCATTACGCCACGTTTCATTTGCCGCCAGAGCCGAACGGCTTCTACGGGTATAACGCATTGCAACAGATCGCTTATTTCACTGTAGTGTTTGCGTTCGGTCCGCTCGCGATTGCCACCGGGATAGCCATGTCCCCGGCGGTGGTGAATCGGTTTCCATGGTACGCACGAATATTCGGTGGACGGCAGTCGGCTCGTTCGATGCATTTTCTCACCATGTTCAGTTTTCTTGCATTTCTCGTGGTGCACGTGACGCTGATCGTGATGACGGGATTCGTGCGCAACATGAACCACATCGTGATGGGCACCGACGACCTAAAGCCCATCGGAATGTATCTCGGATTCGTGGGAATCGGCGTCGTCGTGCTTTCGTGGATCGTGGCGCACCATATCTCTTGGTATCACCCGCGCGGCCTGCAACACGCGCTCAAATCCGTGACCTATCCGATGCAGCTTCTTACCTTGAACCGACTGATGCCGCAACAGAAGTATACAGAGGATAAAATCTCTCCGTACTTTTGGCCGAATGGGAAGATGCCGATCCGCGAGGACTGGAAACGTTTGGCGGAAAGTGGGTTTGACAGTTTCCGGCTGAAGGTGGGGGGACTGGTCAAAAACCCGGTTGAGCTTTCCATCGCCGACCTGGAGCGCTTGGGTGAGGTCGAGCACATCACCATGCATCATTGCATCCAGGGATGGAGTGGCATCGCGAAGTGGGGCGGGATTCCAATGAAGACGCTCATTGATCTGGTGCAGCCAAAACCCGAAGCGAAAGTCGCCGCGTTTTTCTCCTTTGGCGAAGCTCTGTATGGCGGACCCTATTACGACACCCAAAGTCTGGAGAACGTGCAAAAACCCCAATGTTTGCTGGCCTCGCGGATGAATGGCGAACGGCTTCCACAGGTGTACGGAGCGCCTCTTCGATTGCGAGTGGAAAACCAGCTTGGCTACAAGATGGTCAAATGGATCGAACGCATCGAGTTCATTGAATCGGAGAAGATGGTGGGTAAGGGAGAGGGCGGCAAGAACGAAGACGATGAGTATTTCGACCTGCTGCCCAACATTTGATGCCAAAGTTCGGTCCTAATCCTCAGGAGCATTCGAGCTTTGACCATGCTCTTTCCTTTTTCCGAAGGCTGCGGCTCAATTGGTTGCTGCTTCATTTCCCGCCGCGACTTGTGCGTTCGGTTTACGTGCTTGTGAATGGGTTCATCACCATTGCATTGCTTGCGCTGCTTGCACTTGTGAGCCGCAACCCATTTGTCTTTCCGTCGCTCGGGCCTACTGCATATCTCCTGTTCTTTTCTCCTCTCGGGAGGACCTCAAGCCCGCGGAATACCGTTTTCGGCCACGCGATCGGCCTCATCTGCGGCTATGTGGCGTTTGTTGCCACCGGGGCCGGAGGATTGCCGTTTGGAGTGCATCCGGGCATTTTCTGGCCACGGATTTTGGCGGCTGCTCTGTCTCTTTCAGTGACAGGCGCATTCATGGTTCTGCTTGATGTTAGCCATCCGCCAGCAGGCGCTACGACGTTGCTCGTTTCTCTTGGGATCATTTCGAAACCGCGTGAACTCGTCATAATTGAAGTAGCCGTGTTTTTACTTGTGGCTCAAGCGTTGGTGATTAACCGGCTCGCTGGGTTGCCCTATCCCTTGTGGGGTGCTGCTTCAAAGGAGTGAACCACGCTCTGTGCAGCCTGCAACGTCAGGCAAGGGCGAGTGGATTGGATTCTGGTTTTGGTCAGGGCTCTTAGATGGAAAGCGAGAATAAGATGGGAAATGGGCCTCCAGCTAGCAGACCGCCACCTGTCTGGCTGGACGAAAAGACGAAGTCCATCATGGACCGCGCCATCGCGCGGGAGCAATCGCTATCACGACTGCTGATGACTTATATCATCACCGGTCTCGTCTTCATGCTTTTGCCGGGAACGTTCCTGGGCGTCTGGAACCTGATCAAAATTAGCAGTCGTGAAGCAGCCGACTCGATTTCGCCTGCATGGATTCAGGCACACGGTCACGCGCAACTGTTTGGCTGGGTGGGTACTTTCATCCTGGGGATTGGCTTCTACTCGATCCCAAAGTTGCGAAAATTGAAGCCGTTTGCTCTCTGGTCAGCATGGCTTACGTGGACGCTTTGGGTGATCGGCGTCGGGGTTCGCTGGTTCTCGAATATTTATCCGTGGCACTGGCGGATGGCGCTGCCCTTGTCTGCTGTGCTTGAATTGATCGCTTTCCTCATTTTCTTTCAAGCGGTTGCGAGTCACCGTCAGTCGAGCGGCGCTGCGAAGTCGCTGGAGCCGTGGATCTTCATAGTGATAGCGGCAACGCTTGGCCTGCTCGCATCACTTCTGCTAAACCTTGGAGCTTCGTTTCAACTGGCGCTCCATGCCAGTTCTCCCGCATTTCCGCACCTGTTTGATCAGCGGTATTTAATCGTCTCCACCTGGGGGTTTATTGTTCCCATGATCTGGGGTTTCAGCGCGCGGTGGCTCCCAGTATTCATGGGGTTGCGTCCGCTGAGAAACTCGTTCTTACTGGTGGCGCTGGGTTTGAACATTGTGGGTGTGGTGCTTGGGTTCCTCGAATATTTTCTCGCAGCCAGTACCTTTCTCGTCGCGGGCGCGGCGACGGCTGGCGCGGCGATTCGTTTCTTCGAGCGAGCGGCCAAACCGGCGAAGACAATCAATGTTCACGGAAGCTTTCCAATATTTATACGAATTGCTTACGGTTGGTTGCTCGTCGCCGCTGCTCTGAGCATTTGGGCCGCGTGTGTCGGCGCGGCGCCAGGAATCTGGGGTGCTTCGCGGCACGCCCTCACCGTTGGCTTCATCGCCGCAATGATTTTCTGTGTAGGGCAGAGAATCCTGCCCTCGTTCTGCGGGATGAGGGTGCTCTGGAGCCCGAGACTTATGCTGGTGATGCTAGTTCTACTGATGAGCGGATGCACGTTGCGCGTCGGATCGGAGATTCTTGCGTATCAGGATTACGCGAAATGGGCGTGGAACATTCTGCCGATTTCTGCGCTTATCGAACTCACGGCAATCGCGCTGTTTGCCATCAATCTGATTGCGACGTTCGCGCGTTCACCTGTCGTTGCCCCGTCTCCCCTGACAATGACGACCGAATGATGATTGCCGAGATCAGAGCGTCGAAGAGGAGTAGGGCAGCCCGCGAAATTAGTCAAGGTCGGGTAAGCGGCGGTAAAAATTCGTCCAGGAGAATTCATAATGGCAGAGACAGACTCTGGAACGGGGCGCGAGCACGAGGTGGGAAATCTCACTGGGCTGCTCTTGACGTTGGATCTCAAGCGCGAGATTGAGAAGCTCCGGTCAGAGGGGCGCTGGCAGTCTGGGCATACCGCAAAGACGCTTACGAAATATCCCGATTTCCGTGTGGTGCTCATAGTTATGAAAACCGGCGGGCGCTTGGAGAAACATCGAACCGTGGGGCGAATATCGGTTCAAACCCTCGAAGGGCGAATTCGGTTCAGCACAGCCGAGCGGTCGGTAGAGCTTGCGTCTGGCCAAATGCTAACGCTAGAACATGATATTCCTCACGATGTCGAGGGCATAGTGGACAGTGCTTTTCTATTAACCATAGCTTGGCGGGAAGCGTCTTCTGCTCGCTAAGGACTGAACGCTGCCCAAGAGGTTCACACGTGGCGATCACGTCGAGTGGAACTTCGGACTTACAATGCAAAATAGTTTCCGGGTCGGCTTGCCATCCGTGCCGCAGATTGAATTGACTCGGAGCCGACGCTGAATTTAGTCTTAACGTTGCGAGTCCAGAATCACCAAAAACGAGGGAGCTTTAAGGGAGCAATAAGTGTTTCTGCTAATTACTTTCCGCCCCCTTCCGCTCCCCAGAGTTTCTGGTAAGTATCGTAGATTCTGTCATGTGGTACATTCGATTCCCACACGCTTCCGCCAACAACTCGTTTCCTCTGTTACAGTTTGCGTTTGGCAAGGAAGCAATAAGCCGCTGCGCCGCCAGGTGGCAGCAAGATGCCGACAATCTTGCTCGTTGCCTCGCGCAAAAGTCCGGCACTGCCTCGTATAGATGTTCATTGTTGTGCGGGTGGGATATTACTGTTTGACTTGCCCGTGGGCCCTTTGCATAATCGCTTTGCGGGTGTTGGAGTTCGCCTTTAATCGCCCCAACAGGGGCAGATGACTCCTAGGAGGGTTGGCTTGCTATGGGGAGTTGTCTGCTTTCTTTCTCTTTATTCCTCAGCACGACGTACTCTCCTAAAATATAAATATAACGGAGACGGATTGGACTCATAGCGTCTCCGGCACAGGATTCGCCGGAGTGAGCTTTGAAGAAGCGCGTTCGCTGGCCGGTTCTGACCCAGCCGTGCATTCAACTGTTATAAGGGCATGATCTTTCACAGCATATTGTTCAACGCGCCGCGCGACGACATGGAGGTCGAGCAGTCGGCGCCGCCATCCTACTTTCGTGACTTGAACCTGGATCAACTCATAGACAGGATTACCGTCGGCTACGCGGAATACGGACTCGCGCCGTTCTACTACACGCGTCTCAATGACCTCGACGCGATCACTTATCGGCAAGAGATCATGCAGGAGCTGGACGACAAGGTCTCGATGCAGGCGATCCGATCTTTCTCCGCAAAGATGCATACGATGCGCCAGCGTCTGAATCAAGCCAAGACACTCGACTACAAGCACACAAAGGAGCGGCTCTTCTTGGGTGCAGTTGACGTCTATTGCGAAGCGATTGAGCGCCTCTTGCGGGATCTAGGTGGGCTCGATTTGCAATCGCGAGGTCTGCGTGCTTTCCGCGACTATTTGCGGGAGTATGTTGCATCGGTTTCGTTTTGCAATCTCGTCGCGGAAACTGAAAAGCTGAAGCGGGATTTGTCCGCCATTCGCTACTGCCTGCTCATCAACGGCAGCAGCGTAACGGTTCGTCACTACAACGGGGAGACGGACTACAGCGCCACTATCGAAGAGACATTCGAGAAATTCAGGCGCGATTCAGCGAACCGTTACAGGCTGGAAATCCGGGACTGGGAGGGCATGAACCATGTCGAGGCGGAGGTTCAGAAGGGAATAGCACTACTGCATCCAGAGCTGTTTCGCTCTCTTGAAGCTTTCTCCGTGTCGCACGTGGAGTATCTGGATCAAAAGATTTCGCGGTTCGAGCGCGAGGTCCAGTTCTACATTGCGTACCTCACGTATCTGGAAAAATTTCGGAGCGCCGGCCTCAGTTTCTGCCGTCCTGAGCTTTCGCAGACATCCAAAGAGGTCGAGGGATGCAAGACCTTCGATTTTCCTCTGGCGGGGAATCTGATCGATGCGAAGGCCGCCGTCGTCTGTAACGATTTTTCTCTGCGAGGTGCAGAACGCATCTTTGTTGTTTCCGGCCCGAACCAGGGCGGCAAAACAACGTTCGCGCGCACGTTTGGTCAGCTGCATTATCTGGCCACTCTGGGTTGTTTGGTTCCTGGTGAGAAAGCCCGGCTTTTTCTTTTCGACAATCTCTTCACACACTTCGAACGAGAAGAGGATATCTCGAATCTCCGCGGCAAACTCCAGGATGATCTCTTTCGAGTCCATCGCATATTGGAGCAGGCGACGCCAAACGGCCTTATCGTGATGAACGAGATTTTTTCCTCGACGACGCTTAAGGATGCGGTCTATTTGAGCAAGAAGATCATGGCGCGGATTTCGGCATTGGACCTGCTCGCCGTCTGCGTCACATTTCTGGATGAGTTGGCGTCGTTCAACGAAAAAACGGTCAGCGTGGTCAGCATGGTTGATCCAAATAATCCAGCGGTTCGAACTTTCAAGCTGGAGCGAAGGCCCGCTGATGGACTGGCGTATGCGCTGGCCATCGCAGAGAAGTATCACGTGACGTACAGTTGGCTGAAGGAGCGCATTAAAGTATGAAAGTGTTTCTGATGCACCGAGATAAGGATTTCGACGGAGAGGGAGCGATGCCGTGGAACGAGCACGCTCTGGTGCAGGACCTGGAATTGAATACGTTACTGCGCGCGATGGCGGGCGATGACGAATACCTGTTTGGAATAACGCGGAAGGCTCTGTTGTCCGGGATACAAAACGGCGCGGACACGATCCTGTATCGGCAAGCAGCATTAAAGGATTGCTTAAAAAACCCGGCGGTGGTCCAGGGACTTTATAACCTCATGGTGGACGTCCTCAGAGCAACGAAGAAGCACTGGTGGGGAATGTCCAGCCACTATCCGTCTTCGATGCTCTACAGCTCCGTTGGTTTGTTGGAATCCTCTTTGGACACATTGAGGAGGCTACGGACGATTGCCGAGGAGCAGGCTGCAAGCTTTGAGTCCGAGGCTTTCAGCGGACTCTTCGCGATGCTGCGAAGGGAACTGGGTGAAGAGTATTTGGGCACGATTCAACAGCATTTGGCGGGCCTTAAGTTTCGAAAAGGAGTTTTGCTGAGCGCAGAACTGGGTGAGTACAACGAGGGCACGAACTACGTGTTGCGGCAGCCGTTGGGGAAGAATGCGAGTTGGTTGCAACGGATCCTTGGGAAGGGTCCTCCTACGTACAATTTCCGCCTCGCTGAGCGGGACACGGCGGGACCGCGAATTCTGTCAGACATGCAGCATCGAGCGATCAGCCGTGTTGCCATTGCACTTGCCCGCTCCAGCGATCACGTAATGAGCTTCTTCAAGATGCTGCAAATGGAGTTGGCTTTCTACGTTGGCGGCCTGAACCTGTATGAGCGCCTAGCCGCCAAGGAGGAGCGGGTATGTTTTCCTATCCCCGTATCCACGGGTGAACGGAGGCATCGCTTTAGCGGGTTGTACGACGTTTGCTTGTCGCTGCGCTTGGAGCGCAAGGTGGTGAGCAATAGCGGAGACGCGGACGGCAAGAGTCTACTCATCGTCACCGGCGCCAATCAAGGTGGCAAGTCGAGCTTCCTGCGCAGCATCGGTCTAGCGCAGCTCATGATGCAATGCGGTATGTTCGTTGGAGCCGATTCGTTCCATGCCGAGCTTTGCCCGTCTTTATTCACTCACTACAGGCGGGAAGAGGATACGACGATGAAGAGCGGGAAGTTTGACGAGGAGATCGCCAGGATGAGCGAGCTCGTTGACCATCTCGTCCCAAATTCAATGGTATTGTTCAACGAATCCTTTGCCGCGACCAATGAGCGCGAGGGTTCGGAGATTGCGAGACAAATTGTCCGCGCTCTGCTGGAGACGCGAATCAAGATCTTCTATGTAACCCACCTGTACGAATTCGCTCATGGCTTCTTCGATGGAAAGAGCGAGAGCTGTATCTTTTGGCGCGCTGAAAGAAGGGCTGACGGGACCCGAACCTTTAGGATTGTCGAAGGCGAGCCGCTCGAGACCAGCTACGGCGAAGACCTGTATCGGCAGATATTCGAATTGGATGAGCAATTCGAGAATACGCAGCCGAGTGACACGAGATCGCCCATTGCAAGCTAGCACTGTCAACGTTTGGGCTCATGCCGCGCGGTCAGCACTTCATGACTTAGAATGATAGAAAATCGTTCCAAGCGAGAAAGTTTAAGGTGTATGCCCCTCAGAGGTCATTCAACCTTGAAATTTCGAACCTCCTCCGCGCTGCATGTGATTGGCTAGTTCGCGCCGAATGTAGGGGCGCACACGAGCTGGGACGGAAGAGGATTCGGCCAATATCCGTAAGTCCGCTGTCGAAATGCTTGG
This sequence comes from Candidatus Acidiferrales bacterium, assembly GCA_049678505.1. Taxonomy (GTDB): domain Bacteria; phylum Acidobacteriota; class Terriglobia; order Acidiferrales; family UBA7541; genus DAHUXN01. The sequence goes on along the minus strand of JBAUEH010000139.1, from coordinate 33,366 downwards.
CAAGAAGGAGATAACGCGCGAAAGCGGAGCCTCTGGATTCCGTAGGAGAGCTAAGCGCACGCTGTAGTGCGACGACCAGCGTCCGTTTTCTGCGATGGCCGCGACCACACGGGTGGGCACGGTGATCTTTGCAAGCGCTCTGAGGACCTGCCCTTCGTTGAGGAATGGGCTGTCCAGAACGATGGGAAGAATATCAGGCTGCCCGTCCACCAGGAGCGCGCCTGTAATACGCACCGTGCCGCGCCGGGCGAGAATCATTTTCTGCGCCGACGGCAATTGGGGCAGGCGCGCGAGAACAAGTTCTTCCGCCAAGTGTTTCATCGCCGGCGCTCCTGAAGGAAGCAGAACCAATTGGACGAGATCAAGGGTGTAGAGTTCGCGGACAAGGCGCAAGCCGAGTGTGAATGGTACGTGTGGGTGACAAGCAAGGCTCCGCCGAATTCGGTAGCTGGACATCCATTGATTGCGATTGGCGATCTCCTCCAACAGCGCTGCTGACAGGTCCTTGCGCCCGAGCAAAAGACAGAGGTAGTTCTCGTCGAAGCTGGGGTTGTCCAGGAGTCCCAAAATGACATCGGCGCGAGCATCGTGGAGGAGAAGAGCAATTTCCTCCAGTGTTGCAGTTCGAGCAGTTTCTCTAGTAGCTTGTGCTGTCCCTTCCATAGCCAGTTACCTTGTTTCGAGCCACAGTGCCGCGCGTCTAGTAGCAATATTGAAACGCCGGTTCAATCGTGGACAAACCTTATCGCGTGCGGTTGCGTATCGGTTACTGCGAAAAGAGCGCGGAACCAACTTGCGGAATGAAATGGGTTGTGGTTGAATGACTGCGGCAAAGGAGTTTGCCTCCCCGATCTTGTCGGGGCAAAACGCCGAGCTTTTAACGGCTGATGACTCCTCCCAATTTCTTAGCAGGATTTTGTCCTGTGCGAGGATGGATATGGGCGGAGTGACGGAAAGTTCTGAGTGGCGGTGCGGAATGCGCGCCCCTCTAATGTTCTCCTGGATACACCGCCTGGATCTCCCATCCTTTGTGGCTCGTTGTCCCAAGAGCAACTGCGTAACTCTCGATCAACTTCGAAGGATCGCGCCCACAGCAGCGGGACAAACGCCTACCAGAGTCAGATCATGATGAAAACGATCATATACAATGTAATTCAAATTCTTTTTGTCTTGAGCTTCGCTCCGCTTTACTCTGGCGTCCTTTCGCGTTTCAAAGAAAACGTACAAAGCAAGCGCGGGCCCAGCATCTTCCAGCCATACCGCGATCTTTGGAAGCTCTTCCACAAAGATGAAGTTGTGTCGTCGGAAACGACGTGGATTTTCCGCATCGCGCCCTACCTGGTATTCATTACGCCGATTTTCGTGACTGTGCTCATTCCCGTTCTTACGGATTACCCGCTGGCATTTGCCTTCATGGGGGACATGCTGGCGTGCGGTTTCTTTCTGGGGCTTGCTGGATTCTTCGCAGCCCTCGCGGCGGTCGATACCGGGAATCCGTACGGGCCCATGGGGGCCAGCCGGACGCGCATGGTTGGGTTTTTGGCCGAACCGGTTTTCATGATCGTGTTCTTCACGGTGTCGTTCGTGGCCCAGTCGACGATCCCCTACATTGTGCAGCAGAAGTGGATTGCGAACGCGGCCGCCTTTTTTTCGCCGGCGCATGTGTTGTTGCTGATTGCGTTTCTGATGCTGATACTCGCTGAAGGCGGACGAATACCCGTCGACAACCCGACCGGCCACTTTGAATTGGCGATGATCGATGAATCAAAGGGCTTGGAGTTTTCAGGCAGGGGCGCCGCTTTGATGAAGTGGGGCGGCCAGATGAAGTTTCTGGTGCTGGCATGTATTTTCCTGAACGTTCTTCTCGCGCCGTGGGGCCTGGCGCATGGCAACGAACTAGGCCAGGTTATGATCGCGGTTCCATTGATTCTGGTGAAGATATTGTTATTCGCGATCATCCTGGTCATGATCGAAACTTCCCTTGCCAAGCTACGGCTTTTCCGAATCAGTGAATTTCTGGGAACTGCTTTCATTATTTCCGTGACGGCCATGATCGTCAGCATTTTCGTTGGCTCGTAGAGTCAGGAGAAGTTTGTGCACAGCATGCAGATGCCGGTGGGTGAATCACTAAATACGCTCAACGCCGGGCTAATCCTGATCTGCTCATTCGCCATGGTCGGGACGCGTCAAGTTCAAGGAGTGCTGAGGTTTTTCGTGGTCCAGTCCCTTCTCTTGGCGTCGTCGTCCTTTTTGCTGGGCTTTGACGAACACTCCATTCATCTGTGGGCCCTGGGAGCGATCACCATTGCCACAAAGGTGATTGTGATTCCATGGATTTTGAAACGCACGTTGGCGCGGGAACTTTATGAACGGAGGGAGATCGAACAAACCGTCAATATCCCCGCGTCGCTCTTACTTTCACTTCTATTGGCCATCGGAGCAGAACTGCTTGTGGGGCCCATAAGTTTGGCAATGGGAAACCTCGTGATTCGTGTCAATTTGCCGATCGGTTTGGCCTGTGTGCTGATTGGCGCGTATTCCTTAGCCGCTAGAAGGGAGGCTGTTCCACAGTTGATCGGAATCCTGGCGATGGAAAACGGCGCGTTTCTTGCGGGCATCGCCATCGCCGCTGAGCTTCCGCTCATCGCCGAATTGGCGGTCGCCATCGACGTCATGCTGATTGCCGTCATCGTGGGACTGCTGACACGGGACATCAAACGCACGATCGGCACCACTGAAGCGGCCGGCCTTAGCGAGTTGAAGGAGGAGCCAGCATCATGGCGCTGATCGCGATTGTGGTCGTTCCTCTACTTGCGGCCTTTCTGTGTTGGCTGCCGCCGATGCGAAAGATCGCTTGGCATGTCACGGTCTTCTTCCTGTGCGTCGAGTTTGCTTTGGCACTCGTGGTTTCAGCAGAGGTGATCGCACAGGGGCGCGTAATAGGAGTATCGGGCTGGTTTGAGGCGGACGGATTAGGAGCGATAGTAATTCTGATGGTGAGTTTCGTATGCGCCCTTGCGGCGATATTTTCTGGCGGCTACATGAGCCATGGCGCAGAACACGGGGATCGGTTGTGGTGGTTCTATTCGATGTACAACCTGTTAGTGTTCGCTCTGGTTGTGGTACCCGCGCTCGCAGAGCCGAATCTGGTGTGGGTAGGAATTGAATTGGTCACGCTGTTTTCCGTGTTGCTTGTCAGCTATGAAAACACGGCTGGAGCGCTCGAAGCAGCGTGGAAATTTTCGGTTCTTACGATTATGGGCGCACCGATTGCGCTGCTAGGTTTTCTTGTGCTGTTCTGGGCATACCGCTTGGGAGTGGGACCCCATCCAGAGACGTGGGAGGCGCTCCACACCGCAGCATCGTCCATGTCGCCCGCGCTGCTCAAGCTGTCGTTTTTGTTGGTGTTCGTGGGTTTCGGAGCCAAGACCGGTTTTGCTCCGATGCATACATGGCTGCCCGACGCACACAGCCAAGCTCCCACTCCGATCTGTGCAGTGCTGTCCGGCGTCAAGACTTCCGTCCCTTTGTACGTGATCTTGCGTTTTCTGGGCATTTTGCTCGGACGGCCGGAAGTGCGCATTGGCCGCTTGATGATGATGATCGGCTTAATCTCGGTGGGAATCGCTGCGTTTCTTCTCCTGCAAGTTCGTGATTACAAGCGGATGTTTGCCTATTCGACGGTGGAGCACATGGGCATCATTTTGACGGCAGCTGGTATGGCCACGCAGGCCTCGGATTTTGGCGCGATGTCTCAACTATTAAACCATGCAATTACCAAGTCCCTGTGCTTCTATGTGGCTGGCATTGTGCTGCTGACGATGGGCACGCGCGAAATCAAATCGGTTCGGGGTTTACTACGGATTTCTCCCTTCGCGGGGGCAGCATTGCTATTCTGCTCTTTGGCCATAGCCGGTGCTCCTCCGTTCCCGATTTTCTTGAGCGAATTCTCAATTCTCTCTGCGGGAGTGCAGGCTGGACATCCGTTTGTTGTTGGAATCCTAGCCACGCTGATCGTTATCGCGTTCGTCGGCCTGATGATGCACGTAAATCGCATGGTCTTCGGAAGGCCAATTGGGCCACCGACACGGGTTGAAATACCTCTGACTTGCCGGCTCGCGATTGTGGTGGCAGCCATACCGGTGGCCGTCCTCGGTGTCTATATTCCGGCACCGATGTATCACTTGCTGAATCTGGCGGCGCAACAACTGGGAGGTCGCTGACATGACAGCGATGGGATCGCCGCCGCTTATGCCATTTCAACGAATCGAACTCGAAAGCTTGGCGGCAGTCGTCCAAGAGCAGTTTCGAACGGGCATTTCTGTGGAGCGCGGAAGTGGTGGAGTGGCCCTTTCGATCCGTCTAGAACAGTCCAAGGTTTTACCGTCTCTCTGCAAGTCGCTGTTCTGGGACATAGGATGCTCGTTTGGCGGCCTGATTGTCGAGGAGCATGCTGACACGTGGCGGCTCTCCTACCTCTTTCTCGCGACAGGTTCGGGCTGGATCGAAGTGGTTCTGGAAGTTCCGGCGATATTCCAGTCTGTTCCGAGCATCAGCGCGGAAGTTCACGCAGCTGACTGGTTTGAACGTGAAACCGAGGACATGTTCGGCCTTCGATTTGAAGGCCATCCTCGTCTAGGAGACTTCATTCTGCACGACCAGATCTGGCCCGAAGGCGTCGCTCCACACAGAAAACCCCAAAGAAGATCAGTGGACGCGCATCAGACCCAGTTCCGACGCCGGCCGAATCCGGATTGGCGACCGCTCCTTGTTGTGCAGGATCCGGGTTCTTTCGCGATGCCGGTAGGACCGGTGTACGAAGGCGGCATCGGAGAGTCGCTTCACTTCATGCTGGAAACTGTCGGCGAGGACGTATTACGGGCGGTGCCCCGGCTGTTTTACAAATTCCGCGCCGTTGAAAAAATCGCAGAGGGGCAGCGCGTTTCCGACGTTCTGCTACTCGCTGAACGGTTTGCGGCCACGTCTTCCTTCGCGCATTCACTCGCGTTCTCGCTTGCCGTCGAGAAAATTTGTGCACTCGAAGTTCCCGCGCGTGCGGGGAACTTGCGGATCCTTCTCTCCGAACTCGAACGTCTGCGGCACCATGTCGGCGCGATTACCGGTATATGCGAATCCACGGCGCTGGCCGTGGCGGCCTCGCAAGCAGCGATTATCGAGGAGCAGCTTCTGCGGGCCTCATGCCAATTCACGGGACACCGCTACTTGTTCGGATTGAACATGCCCGGAGGTTTGCGGCGAGACTTTACGAGCGGGGAATTCAACGATCTTGTGATGGCGGTAGAGCACGCCGTCAAGGACTTGCGCGTGCTCGAGGACCGTCTTCATTTCACAAGCAGCTTTCTGGATCGGCTGGAAGATGTGGGAGTAGTCGAGCCGGATAAAGCACGGGATTTGAATCTCGTCGGTCCTGTCGGGCGGGCGTCTGGCCGCGGGCACGACTTGCGGCGGGAGTGTCCGTACGGGGACTACGACAAATACGAGTTTCAGACTCCACGTGAAGCCGAGGGCGACGGTTATGCGCGGCTTCGCGTGTTGTTTCAAGAGGCGTACGCGTCGGCAGGCTTGATTCATCAGGCGATTCAGCGAATAGAGCCGGGCCCGATCATTGCGCCATGCGACGTTTTTCGTGCCGGTGCGGCCCTCGGTTGGGTGGAGGCACCGATTGGAGCTGCACTTCACTGGATAAGACTTAACGATTCGGGCCTTGTGGAACGTTATCGGGCAATTACTCCATCTTTCAATAACTGGTTGGGGTTCCACGCAGCCGTTGAAGATTTCGCGTTCCAGGATTTTCCGATCATATTGGCCACATTTGGACTGTCGGCAACGGAATGTGATCGTTAGCTGTAGGAGATTCGAATGAGTTTTTGGTTCTGGCATGGCTTGAAAAAAGGCGTTCGAACCACAGGCTATCCACGCAAGTTCGAATCTGCACGCGGTATCTCACCTGGCAGGCCGATAACGACGGGGTTTGGCTCGCCGGAGGACGCCTTCCAAGCCGCAGCAAACTGCCCAACTGACGCGATTGTCACGCGCGGTAGCGCTGCTGATGTCAGACTGGACCGCTGTATTTATTGCCAGCGCTGCCACTTTGGCACTTCGCATGCGCTTGAATGGAAATCGGACTACGAATGGACCATGGCTGCCGGGCCCGGCAAATACGAGCCGCTGCCCACTGCCTATCGTCGTTCGTTGCATGTGATCGTGGTTGACGCTGGTGATTGCGGGGCTTGCCTTCACGAGGTGAAGCAACTGAACAATCCCCTCTACAATATGCACCGCCTCGGGATCTTTCTCACGGCAACGCCTCGGGCTGCCGACGTGCTCCTTGTCGTGGGCCCGGTCAGCGAAAACATGCGCGTGCCTTTGCTGAAAACATACGAAGCGATGCCCAATCCAAAACGGGTTATGGCCGTAGGCGCCTGCGCCATCAATGGTGGAGTGTTCGGGCGCACTTTCATGTCAGCGGGTGGAGTAGCGTCAGTGCTTCCGGTGGATTTGTTGATTCCCGGTGATCCTCCGCCACCTTTGGCCATCCTTCACGGTCTATTGGCCGTCACCGGGCGTAAGAGTCCCGTTTTGCAGAGCGTTGCTTCCGAGGAGGTTTCCTGATTATGCATGCTTGGATCGGAGGAGCGCTGGCGCTGTTCTTCATTCTGTGTGCTTGCGGACTCGTGCTGGCAGTGGCGACGCGCGGGAACTATCCGATGCGAGTGCTCGTTGTTTTCAGTGCGGTCTGTTCCGTTGTGATGATGTTCGTATCGGCCGCTGCGCTGGCCAGCGGCCGCAGTTTTGCCATCGATCTTTGGAACCTCGACGGTCTGGGCCGATTTTCCATCCGCTTGGACATGTTGTCGGCGATTTTCCTTTTCGCCGCGGGATTGGTGTACCTGCCGGCATCGCTTTTTGTCAGGAACTTTGTGGAGGTTCGCTTGGGCGGGCGTTATCCAATGAGACGATACGGCGTGCTGCACTTTGCCCTGATGGCTTCGGTCGTGCTTATTTTGTTGGCGAGCGATGCGCCGCTGTTTTTGATCAGCTGGGAGTGCATGTCGATCTTGTGCTACCTGCTCGTGAACTACGAGCAGAGTCCCCGCACGGATACTCGCGCGGGATACATCATGCTGGCCATGAGCGAAGCGGGATTCCTGGCCGTCGTCGTTGCATTTCTGATTCTAGGAAGAGGAGCGCCGGACTGGTCGTTTTCCTCTTTGGCCGCAGCGGCGAATCATCTTTCGAGCGGCGCCGTGTGGGGCGTATTCCTGCTCGGGTTTCTGGGGTTTGGTGTCAAAGCAGGGTTAGTGCCGGTGAATTTTTGGCTGCCTCGATGCTATACGGCGGCTCCGGCTGTTTTCGTTCCCGTACTGGCGGGCGTCACGCTGAACCTTGGCTTCTACGGCATCTTGCGATTGAATGCCGATCTGGTGTCGAACCACAGCGCGGGCACCGGTTTGTTTGCGTTGATCACGGGGAGTATCACGGCGCTGGTTGGTATCTTGTATGCCACCACCGAAAATGATCTGAAGAAAATGCTCGCCCATAGTTCGATTGAAAACGCGGGCATCATTGTTGCTGCCATTGGAGCTTCTCTCGTCTTCCGGGCATCCGGCTACGCCGTTGCGGCGGCGATTGCGCTGACAGCAGCGCTGTATCACATGGTCAATCATTCCGTTTATAAGACGCTTCTGTTTCAGGGTGTCGGGGAAGTAGAGGCGGCCACAGGAACGCGAGAAATGGACCGTCTCGGCGGCCTTGCCCGGTTGCTGCCAGCTCTATCGGTCGTTTTTTTGGTTGGTTGTCTATCGATTGCCGCCATTCCGCCTTTCAACGGTTTTGTCAGTGAATGGCTCACATTGCAGTGCCTGTTGCGTAGCGCGGTACTGTTGTCTCCCGGCGTCAAGATACTGTTCGCACTGTGCGGCTCTTGCCTCGCGCTCACGGCGGCGCTGGCGGTTACCTGCTTCGTGAAAGTTTATTCGATGAGCTTTTTGGGAATTCGGCGGGGTGAATGGCGCTGCCGATCTGAGAAGGCGGGCCGCCTACAATTCCCGTTGGCGTATCTTGCGGTTGCGTGCCTGTTGTTAGGAATTCTCCCGACATACGTCATTCCTGTTTTGAATCGAGCCGTGGAGCCGATGGTTGGGGCCAGCGCCACTGCAGCTCTTGTGCCGCCATTTTTTAGCGCGAATCCGGAAAACCAACAGCTTCCCGCAGCGTTCGTTGAGGACTTCCACAATCTAGGGGCTCAAACCGGCAGACGAATGCTTCCAGGGAGAGGCTTAGTTGTGTTGGTACGGGGATCGGAACAAAATCCCGTAATTTTTGCAATGTCGACCTCTTACAGTTTTGTGGTTTTGGCAATTTTTCCCTTCCTGACGTGGTTCATTGTGACGCGTAGTTCGCGTAAACGTTCCCTGACTCGCCGCGAGCTATGGGCCGGCGGAATTCCGCGTCTCTTGCCGGAAATGACATATACGGCGACAGGATTTTCGAACCCGGTACGGGTCGTTTTTCAAGCGATTTTCCGGCCAAATATTGTGGAGGACTCCCGCGAGACCGTCGCGGTTCATTTTCGAACGGCCATTCTTCGGCGCAGAGATGAGACGCATTTGGTGGACCGGTTGTTGTTGCACCCTGTCGGCGAAGCAGCCAGTTGGTTGGCGAGATTGTTGGCGGAAATGCACCATGGCCGCTTGAATGCATATGTCGCGTACACGCTTGGCTTTCTCGTGATTATTCTTTTGCTGTTTCGGCTTTCTTAGAAAGGCGCCGAACACGGTTGTGGTTCCGAGCGCAGTAGCGATTGCTTGTGAAGGCCAAGGAGTTCGGCCTTAACCGCTGTTCCTTCGTGATTGGGACAGATAATGACTCCTGACAAGATTTTTGTGACGGAGTATGTCCCGGCAATGATCCCTCTCAAAGAAACCCGGCTCACACACGAATCACAGGGACGGGATAGGTGTGCTCGGATGTCATTCACCGGTCATAACCTCATTGTCGGTACGGTGATAACGAATTGATTTGAGGATCCAAATGAGTGTCGTCGGATTGCCGCTGACTTTGGTTTTCGTGCTATGCGGCGCGGGGACTGTGCTGGGATTGTTTGCTTCGGAACGACGGAATCCGGGATTGCTGGCATGGTTCGGGTCATTCGCGGCACTGGCGGCGCTCTGGGCGAGTGGCCTCGAGCTTTTCGCGGAGCGCGAATTCCACCATACGCTGTGGACGATCCGTCCCTTTGGGAATCTGACGGTCGCTCTCGATCATCTTTCTGCGTTGTTTCTGTTTCTTAGTGCTGTTGTGGTTCTGGCCAGTTCGATCTTTTCCGCCAATTATTTGAAACGGTATTTAGGGCATTACAGCTTGCGCGCATTTAGCGCCGGTTACTTGCTGCTGTTCGCATCGATCGTGTGGATCTTAATCGCCAATGACGTTCTCGGATTTCTGATTGCGTGGGAGGCGATGTCGATTTTGAGTTATTTGCTTGTCAATTTTGAGCACCAGCGCGAGGGGACAAGCGAGGCCGGCTATCTCATGCTGGCGATGGGCGAAGCGGGATTTATAGCGGTCGAAGTAATCTTGTTGTTGCTGGCGCTTCGAGCAGGCTCCCTGGAGTTTTCTTCGCTGAAGACGGCGGTTGTCGGACTCGGCCCGGTCATGCGCTGGACCGTATTCCTGGTCACGTTCTTTGGTTTTGGCGTCAAGGCGGGGCTCGTGCCGGTAAATAGCTGGTTGCCGCGAGCGCATCCTGCTGCGCCGGCGAACGTTTCGGCCATCCTCTCCGGTGTGATCCTGAATCTTGGACTCTACGGAATCATTCGCGTGAATTTCGATCTCATCACTGTTGGTATGGGCGGCGCAGGCGTGGTCATGCTCGTGATCGGCGCGATTTCAGCGTTAGTGGGAATCCTCTACGCAACGACCGAAAGTGACCTCAAAGCCCTGCTTGCTCACAGCTCCGTCGAAAACATCGGGATTGTCACTATCGGACTGGGTGCGGGAATCATCTTCTCCACACACGGAAAGCCTCTTCTCGCAGGCATGGCTTTTATCGCGGCTTTCTACCACATGATTAATCATTCGATTTATAAGGGACTCTTGTTCTTGGGGGCCGGCGCAGTGGATGATCGCACCGGAACGCGCGATCTGGATAAGATGGGCGGCCTCATTCACGCGATGCCCTGTACAGCAGCCTCATTCTTGATTGGCGCGCTGGCGATTTCCGCGATTCCGCCGTTCAACGGTTTTGTCAGTGAATGGCTTATGTTGCAAACTTTGCTGCGCAGCGCAGAGCTTCCCTCGACGCCGCTGCGTCTGGTTTTTGCTCTATGCGGTGCAGGACTTGCGCTCACGGCGGCATTGGCCGTCACGTGCTTTGTGAAGGCGTTTGCGATGGGCTTTCTTGGCATTTCGCGGTCGGAGTCGGCGGCTAAGGCGGTCGAGGTGCGCAGTTCGGCGCTTGCGCCAATGGCAGTGCTTGCCGTGCTCTGTCTACTGCTGGGCGTGACACCAACGTACATGATTCCGGCGCTGAATCATGAATTGTGGCCCTTGATCCATGCGGGGTCCGCCAATGCGTTGGTGCCGCCCTTCTATACGGCGACCCCAACTAATCAGCAACTTCCTCCCGCTTTTCTTCACGATTTTCACAATCTGGGAGCTCAGGCAGGGAGCCGAGTGCTTCCGGGCAGGGGATTAGTAATTATGACGCGGGGCTCGGAGCAAAATCCTGTAATTTTCGCGATGTCGCCGGCGTACAGCGTCGTTGCTCTTGGGATTTTCCTGTTCATCACGTGGTTTGTGGTAACGCGCACCACTCGCAAACGAAGGATCGCCCGCAGCGAGCTATGGGCAGGCGGGATTCCTCGGTTGTTGCCGGAAATGACATACACCGCGACCGGCTTCTCAAATCCGGTGCGGGTTGTTTTCCAAGCGATATTTCGTCCCAACATTATCGAGGATACGAGCCAAACTGTGGGCGTTCATTTTCGAACCGCGATCTACAGACGCCGGGATGACATCTATCTCGTCGACCGGCTATTTTTTCACCCCGTAGGCGACGCGGTCATCTGGCTGGCGAAGCTGCTCGCCGGAATGCATCACGGTCGCTTGCACGCTTATGTCGCCTATACGTTCGGTTTCTTGGTGCTCATGCTTGTGCTCTTCCGGTTGTCCTAGTGGAACGCGCGTACCCGTTCGCGTCGAGCTACCACATCGGCTACGTCTGAAAAGAACAGATCAGAACTGGCATTCTTAAGTTTGCAGTTGTCCGGTCCCTCTTAACTCCTTGGCTTCCAGGTTGTAACCTCACCGTTTGCAGTAGTTGACTTTCTTCATGGTCGAAGTAACATATTGAAGGAGGCCAAGGAGTTCGGCCTTAACCGCTGTCCCTTCTCAAGCCGGGACAGATGATGACTCCTGACAAGGGATTCTTGTCGCGGAGTCATGTCCCCGGCGATGATTCCCTTAACTAGACTTGGCCGAGGTTCGCCGCCGAATGCGCGTGTGTCCACAACGAGAGTTCCTGCTCTGCAAAACCAGCTCCGAGGGGGGCAGAAATGATGGCGCCCGAGAGCGTTGATGTCGAGATGGCTGTTCTGGCAGCCATCTCAAGCGATCGGTATTTGCTTGAAAAAGTGCTCGACGAAGGATTTCATCCGCAGTTGCTGCACTCCGCAACGGCGCGACTCATCGCAGAAACTCTCGCTGCCCTTCGCGAGCAAAGCCTAAGTGCGGTCGACCTCATCATTCTAAAATCCAAGCTCGAAGATCATGGACAGTTCTCTCCTCAGGTGAAGGAATATCTCGAGGGGATGACGCGGATCCGTCCTCCTCGGCTCGATCAGCTTCTTTCTTATGTAGATCTTTTGAAGGATCGTCAAGCACGGGAGAGACTGCTTAAGCTCGGGGTGACGCTTGAATCCTACGCCAAAGAACGACAACCTGGACAAGCTGGCTTCTCGGACCTCGCTGCCGGAGCTGTTCAAGAGCTGCTGGACATTCAGCGGCAGCGGATGCGGAAGCAACTGCGCCCGGTCGGCGACCTGATCCGGACAATCGTATCCGAGTCGAAACAAAGGCCGAAGGGTCAGAAAATCCTTCTCGGATACTCGCTTGCTCCCTTCGAGCGTTTGACACAGCTACTCTCTGGACTCCGGCCAGGTTTCTACTACGGTTTGGCGGGTGCGCCTCGGAGGGGAAAAACGAACTTAGGCCTTCACCTAGCCAGCAACATCGCCAAGAATCATCACATCCCTGTGCTCTTCTATTCGTGGGAACAGACCAGACGTGTCCTGACTGCTCGGTTGCTAGCAAAGGAGTCGGGAATCAACCCGACAACCATGTTGACGGAGGATATCGAGTCAGCCCCAGGAGGACTGGAGCGGCTGGCTAAGGGATTGAGCGGCGTCCATCACTATGATCGTGAGGTATTTGTGCTGGAAGGATCGCGGAAGGACACGGTGGACCGGATTCGTTCAACCGCTTACAATTTAATGCATGATTTTCGTACCGATTCAGTCGCAATTTTTCTGGATTATCTGCAGAAGGTCCCTCTGGCGCATCCTCCTGCCGACGCACGCGCTCGTATCGATGAGATCTCAACAGCCTTAGCGGACCTCAGTCTGGAGTTGAATTGTCCGGTTCTCGCTATCTCCTCGATCGACAAAGAAGGATGCCGACTCGATGAAGATCCGGGGCCCGATGCTGACTTGGACGATCTTCTCACGCGCGCGCGACCGACTATGCATCACTGCACCGGCAGTGGCGACATTGAATACGATCTGGACGTGGCGATGATTCTGTCCAAAGATTGGGCCGCGACCCTTGAGTTTGCTGATCTCTTGAAGACGAAATTCGTGGGCGACGTGCGAGGCGGCATCCCAAAGATCGACATTCTGAACCTCAGTATCGACAAGAACAGAGATGCGCCGGACGAAGCGAGCCAAGCTGTCCAGTACGCGTTTTTCATTCGTGAGAACAAATTCGTCGAGCTGGATTTTAAGTCCGAGGATGAATCGCGTGGCGATTTCCGTGGTTTTGCGCGTGCGCAAGAAATATTTGATTTCTTGGTGTCTCGCGCCGATATTTCAGCACGAACCACGATTGATTCGCGCTGAAGTGCTCGCATGACAGCGTGTGCGGAGGTTCGTATGAAGGATTCAAGTGAAAATTGTCATCATTTCTGACATCCACGGCAACTTCGATGCGCTGTCCGCCTTGCCGGAGACTTACGACGAGCTTTGGGTGTTGGGAGACCTGGTGAACTACGGACCGCAGCCGAAGGAAGTCATCGATTTTGTGAGAGACAAAGCCACCCTCGCTGTTCGCGGTAATCACGACCAAAGCATCGGCTACGGAGACGACCCACGATGCTCACCGAGGTTCCGAGAGATGGCCGAAGCGACTCGGCAATTTTCAAATGCGGTGGTGACTTCCGAGCAGAAACTATACCTTCGCTCGCTCTTGCCGCAAATCAACTTGGTCCGATCGCAAACTCGATTCTTTCTTTGTCACGCGACCCCGACCGATCCGCTCTATGAGTATCGTAAAGCGGAGTCCGAGAAATGGGTAGAAGACTGCACGGAGTTGGACGCGGCGGTTATATTGGTTGGGCATACGCACATTCCTTTCATACGGTCTTTGAACGGGCAGACCGTCGTCAACTCTGGCAGTCTCGGGCAGCCAAAAACAGGAAAACCGGACGCTTGCTATGCCGTGTGGGAAAACGGCCAATTTAGCCTGCGAAGCTACAGATACCCGATAGACAAAACAATCGACAAGATTCGGTTGATGCCGGTTAGCAAGAAGATCCAGCAGGATCTCATCACCGTCTTGGAATCGGGAGGCCTGCCCCGGCAATAAGTGCAGAACAGCAATGCTGAAGATCATGAGCCTGGATGCATCCGGGATTTTGCAGCCTTGATGCGATGACGACGAGAGAATTCACAGATCGGGAAATCGAATCGTTTGTGCGTGACTTGGAATCTCTGCAAGGTGGTTCCATGGCCTCAGCCGCCCTGATTGGCTGTGGGACGCGAGCGATTCCGCCGCTGCGACGATTTCTGCTTGATGGCAGGCCGAGAGGCATTTTCCAGCCTCGGCAATTGGCGGTGGAGACCCTGGCGCAATTGGACGCCAGGGACGTGTTGGTGGAGTATTTGGAAAAGTCCACAGAAATCGAAGACCCCGTGGTCCGATTCGGCGAAAACGCAGTGAGAAGTACGGCTGCCCGAGAACTAAGTCGATGGCCTACCGACGATGTATTCGATTGCCTGATGCGCCTGGGATTAGATCACTTGCTTCCAGGCATTGTGGAAACGCTGGGCGCTTTTCGGCGGAAGGAGGCGATGCCTTATTTTCTGTGGGCTCTGGGCGACGGCGTCTGCCGAGCGTCCGCCGAGGCTGCCATTCGCAAATTCGAGAGCGACGCGCGGCCATTTCTCATTGACGCGGCTTGCAAGCCCAATCCCTCGAGGGAAGAGGAGAATCCGTCCAGTCTTCAGCGGCGCCGATGGGCGCTGCGAATCCTCTCGGACTTGAAAGTCTCTGCCCAAGATTGGGAGAGCTTGAGGGGGTGCCTCGAAGAGAACGACGCGGAAATTGTGATCACATGCGCGCGTATCGGCCTGGAAATTGCGCCAAAGCGCGATCAATTGCGTGCAGTCCGCCGGTTAATTGACATGTTGCCGCGCGTCGACTGGTTCCTTCGTGCCGACGTCAGAATGGCGCTTCTCGAACACTTCGATGTCTCTCGGGAGGCGATTGAGGACGAGATCGCTCTACGAACTGCGGCGTCTGAGAAAGGGGGCGTATTTGATGTTGTCCTCCGGCTATTGATCAACATAAGGATTCAAGCTTTGGAACCAGGTCTCACACGGCGCTAAACAACGGGTGTTGGAGTTCGCCTTAACCGCCCTTCGGGGCAGATGACTCCTACGAGGAAGTTTACCTTGAGAGGAGCCGATCTATGAGCCTGCAAGACCGCGGTTGGACCCGCCACTCTAAAGATATCTCCGTTCCTATTCATGTCACTGAGACTGTGACCTCGGCAGACCATAAAAAGGCTGCCCCCTACGGGGTGGAATATGCGGATGGGGATTTTGATCTCTACGGCGACGGGGAGCCGTTGTTCAAGATTCTCGTGGCAACACGTCCCGAGTTTGAACGACTGCTTAAGCAGGACGCGTACTCTCTCGCGATGAAATTTGTGCGTGCGGAGTTCTCGGTCGAAGGAGATCTTGTTGCTGCCGTCCATTTTTACAACGCGCAACCACATTCCCGAGCGCAAGCCGGGTTCATCGCCACCCTTGCGAAGTTCGGGATCGGACGGATCGAGTCATGGTTCCAAACCAAGGGGCGAGCAGCGCAAAACATTCGTTTTCACTACGACCAATCAAATGATTTCTACGGTCAGTTCCTAGACTCGCGCATGGTCTACTCTTGTGCATATTTCAAGGATCCCGGCCAATCTCTCGAAGAAGCTCAGCTTCAGAAGCTGGAGCACATCTGTCGGAAACTCAATCTTCAGCGAGGCGAGAGGTTTCTCGATGTCGGCTGCGGGTGGGGAGGATTGGTCACACATGCCGCCGACGAATATGAAAGCCTTGCTACCGGGTGCACCCTTAGCGTGGAACAATTCAATTTTGCTAACCAGCAGGTAGCTGAGCGCAACCTTGGTCGGAAAGTAACCGTCGAGCTGAGCGACTACCGAGACATGGGAGGTTCTTATGACAAAATCGCCTCCGTCGGAATGTTTGAGCATGTGGGGCGAAGACGATTGCAGAAGTATTTCGCAACACTGAACCGCCTTCTGCGGCCAGGGGGCCTGGTATTGAACCATGGAATCACGCGTCCTGAATCCGTACACGATGGGCCGGAGACTCTTTTTGTCCGTCGGAAGGTTTTTCCGGGTGGAGAGCTCGCACATCTTTCCGACGTGATTCGTTTTGCTGAAAGAGCTGGCTTCGAGGTACTCGATGTCGAGAATTTGCGGCCGCATTATGCTCTTACGTGCCGCGCTTGGGTCCAGCGCCTGCAAGAGAACATGACGCAATGTCTGCGTCAGGTTGATCAGTCCGCGTATCGAACTTGGCTTCTCGCGCTTGCAGCCTCAGCGGCGACCTTCGAAGACGGACGCCTGAACGTAAATCAACTGTTGCTCTACAAACCCGGCGATTCCACCCGCCGGCCATTCACACGCGATTACATGTATGGGTGAGTTGAAGTGTAGGCAAGGGGAAGAAACAATGAATACCGAGAAGAAAACCTCCAGCGCTGAACGCCAGGTCGACGCGATTCATTCTGATCGTCGGGCGGAAGAGCCACAAGCGCGGTTGCGGGACTATGAAGCAATCAAATTCGAGCTTGCTGGGCTAATCCGTGAAGCAAGTTCGGCAGCCTGGATTGCCAAGCAAGAAGCGTTGCAGAGAGATTTCCAGGACTTGCTCAGGCGGCTTGCAGAGGATCGATTCTACCTGACGTTCGCCGGCCAGTTCAGTCGCGGCAAGACCACGCTTATGAACGCGATGCTTGGTATGGACCGATTACCGACGGGCGCGCTACCAGTGACTTCGGTGATCACCGCCGTGAGCTATAACACACGCGAGCGGGTCGTGATGCGGTTTCAGAACAGTAACCTATCGCGCGAAGTTCCTCTGTCCGAGCTTATTGAATGGGTCACGGAACAGGGAAATCCCGGCAACCGACGGAAAATTGAGATGGCCGAAGTGCAGGTTCCCGCAGAACTGCTTCGCCGCGGAGCTTTCTTTGTCGATACTCCTGGATTGGGTTCGGCTGTCATCGAAAATACGGAAACTACGAACCGATTTCTTCCGCATATTGACGCGCTGGTGCTCGTAACCAGCTTCGATGTTCCACTGTCCCAGGAGGAAATTTTGTTTTTGCGCAGAGCGCGGGAGCTGCATCGCAAGGTCTTCGTGGTGATCAATAAGCTAGATGTTTGCGCGCCGCGTCAACGGGATGAAGTGCTTCATTTCATTCGTCAGCGCCTGGCAGCGGAAACACCTCTCGACGAAATTCCTTTATTTCTCGTTTCCGCCTCGGAAGCGCTCGCGGCCAAGCTCGAAGGGAACCCAGCCCGTCTTGAGAATAGCGGTCTTCCCGTTTTCGAGCGCCTGCTCGTCAGTTACTTGATCACCGACAAGTCCCACGATTTTCTCGGAGCCACATTCGACCGCATCGAATCGCTTCTCGCATTTCGGGGCATACCGGGTTTAAAAGAATTAGGGGATCGCTTGCAAGAAATACGCGACCGAGTTCGAGGCGACAAGCCGTCGGAGGATCGTGTTCGGCATGGCCAACCATCGGCGAGAGAAAGCTCCGCGCCGCAATCCCTGAGGATTTCGCGCTGCTTTGTCTGCGAGCACATGGCCGATGAAACCTTCAAATTTATGAGCCGTTTTCAGTATGAGTTGAGCCATAGCCGCGAAAAACAATTATTTCATGCCGCGCGGTCCGGCTTTTGCGCTCTGCATAGCCGTGAGTACGCACGGCTGGCTTCACCGCAGGGAATTGCGTCAGGATATCCGAACACTTTGTTGTTGGTAGCTGAGCGATTGCGCTCTCTGCTGTGCGCCGATCGTTTGTGTGATGGCTGGAAAGACCAGTTTGAAAAGCTACTTCCAAGCTGTGATAAATGCCAAGCGTGTGAGGTTGTCGCCGAATCCGAAAGAGAGACAGTTGACCGCTTCGTTCGTGAATATCAAGAGGCAGGGCGGAAGAGTGATTTTGAGGTTCCGTGTGTTTGTCTTAGGCATCTGCGCGGGATGATGGAGGCGATTCCGGAGGGAGGGTTGGCGATGCTTATGGTGTTGCAATCGGTCGCCGCTCTGGAACGTACGGCCGAGAATTTGGAGCGATATGCTCTACGGCACGGGGGCTTGCATATGGAGTTGGTGACGAAAGAAGAATTAGAGTCTCCGGAGAAGGGCCTGAACTTGCTTGTGGGCCAGCCGAATGTTCGCCCTTCGAGATGCAAGCTAAAGCACGAGAGGAAAACACAGTGAGCGGTTGACTTAGGCACGATTGCGCGCGAAAATACAGGTGTTACGGGTGTTGGAGTTCGCCCTAATCCGCCCCCAAAATGGGCAGATGACTCCTACGAGGGTTTCGGCCTGCGAGGAGGTTGTCTGCGTTGTTTTCGCCCTCCTTAGCAGCTGATTCCCCAGAATGGAAATCAATTCAAAGACCCAATGACCCGCAATCGCGGGGTCAGGCGGGCTTTGGGGGCGGCTGAGATGAGCTTGGAAACAAATGGATCTCGTGAAAGTCTAAATCCAAATCAGGCAAATCGGCTACGTGTAACTTGCCAGTACATTGACAAGCTTCTTGGAGAAATCGAAGGTGTTCTGAATACGACTACCTCCAAGGCTGCTTTTCCCCGGTATTCCCCAGATATCGTTCCCGCACAGCGCAGAACAATTGAAGACTACATCGCAAGAGTGCGCGCGCAGCTCATCCGAGTTCTGGATGGACAAGGTATTGTGCGAGAGAAGCCATCGATCCCTGCATCCCGAGCCATTCACGTCACGCTAGGCGCGATCGATATCGCCGCCGAAGAACTCAAGCCCGGCTACATGCGGGGCTACGGGGATCTTCCGGAAAGTGTGGCAACGGAACTGAACGGAATCGCGGGCGAGCTGATGAGCTTGATTAACCGTTTTGACGTTTATCTATCGGAAGGCGTTGGCGAGGACCTAAAAGTCCGGCTCGCGCGTTTGGAGCAGGCCGGCAACGACCTACAGCTTCTCGAAAAAATTGAAAATACGGTTCGACAGCGAGGTTTCGTGGAATTCCGTCCCGCGCTCAGCACAATTTTGGATCGTGCAGAAGACCGCAGTTTTGAAATTGCCGTCTTTGGGCGGGTCAGTTCGGGCAAATCGTCTTTACTGAATGCGATCCTTGGGACGGATGTGTTGCCGGTGGGAGTTACGCCGATCACCGCCGTTCCGACGCGTATCACCCATGCAGAGGCCCCGTTTCTCACTGTGTCGTTCTCTGAGGCTCCCACGAAAAAGCTTGAGATTTCCCGCTTACGTGAGTTCGCAACCGAACAGGAGAACCCCGGAAACAGGAAGCATGTGACACGTCTTGTTGTTGCACTTTCATCTCCGAGACTTCGGGGCGGCGTCGCATTTGTGGATACGCCCGGTCTTGGTTCTCTGGCCACCAGTGGAGCCGCGGAAACATTGGCCTATCTTCCGAAATGCGATCTTGGCGTGGTCCTGATTGATGCCGGTTCCACTCTCACAGCGGACGATCTTCAAACGATCATCGCTCTACAACAAGCGGCGATTCCCGTCAACGTGCTCCTCAGCAAGGCAGATGTCCTGGATTCGGGCGATCGGGCTCGCATCATTCGCTATGTCAAAGAGCACATTACATCCGAGTGCAACTTGGATTTACCCGTTCATCCCGTAAGCGTGCTGCCATCGTGCATGGAAATGCCAGATGAATGGTTTGAGAATCAGATCGTTCCCCTCTACGCGCGTTCGCAAGAATTGCGCGCCGCCTCCTTGCAAAGAAAAATCGGAGCTTTGCGCGATTCCGTCGTTGCCGTCCTCGAAACGCGGCTGCGAAAAAGAGGGCCAGCATCGTCTGAATCAAAAGAAAAGGCTCGCGCCGCCGAAGATATTCTCCGGAGAACAACGGGTCAAATTGAAGAAACGCGCTCGCTTTGTGGCGGATTGGTTCAGGAAGCGAGCGCTAGCCTGCCCGAGGCGATTGAAAAAGCAGCGAAGCGGCTGCTGGATTGCTGGTCCAAGGGGAGCGACAGTGAGGTTATACCCGAGCAGCTGGTTCGCGATAGCATCACCCAGTCTGTGCAGTTGCAGGTAAGAAAATTACAATTGCAGATATCGCCCTTGGCAACGCGCCTTGGGGACGATCTTCGACAATGCGCCACTAGCTTGGGTCTTCCCGATGTTCCGAGCGAAGGCGAGTTCCGATCAGTCATCCGAGGCGCCCCCGTTTTTGAGACGATAACTTCTCCTCTCGTGGTTTCTCGGCCGGTCATTGCGGGGCTGCTCGGTCGTCGCATGGCGGAACGTCAATTGGCTGCCCAGATTTCCCGTCAGATGGAGCGGCCCTTCTACACTGCGATGGAGGCCTACTGGGAATTGGTGCGAGCCTGGGCCGATTCCGTGATAGCCCAACTGAGAACGAAGTTTGAGACCTACGCCGAGAGCTATCGCGCTCAGGCTGAGCAAAGATTAAGAGGCAGAGACTTTATGGAAAACGAACTTGTTGGCCTCGAAGAGGACCTTGCCCGCTTGAAGCCCAACACGCCGCCAACAGATGCACTTCATGAGATTGGCTCGATGCGTCGTGCCGACGTAACGCCAGAGATTTCGAAGAGAGCATGACAAATTTGGAAGGAGAATAAGCGGAATTATCTTCTATGACCAAGTACCTAATCATTGCCATTGGAGGAGCAGTCGGGTCGATGCTGCGCTTCTGGGTTGGGGCCTCCGTAAGCGGTCGAATGGGCGCCCGTTTTCCTTATGGAACATTCGTCATAAACATTACGGCATCTTTTTTGATCGGTTTCATTATGACGCTGCTTGCTGAAAAGACTCAATGGAGTCCAAATTGGAGATATCTCATTCCCATCGGATTTCTCGGCGGATACAGCACCTTTTCGTCGTTTGAATATGAAACTTTTCGGGTTTTCCAAAGCAACGAGCTTTTGATTGCAGGCTTGAATATCACGCTGAGTGTGGGTATTGGGTTCCTCGCGGTGTGGCTAGGAGTCATCACCGGAAGGACAATTGCATGAAACGAGAAGCGCATGCACCAAAGCTGTCCATTACGAGTATCGCCACACGAAATGCTTGTCCGATTTGTCTGGCGCTGCGAGAGTTTCAGACCGATTTAGTGAAGCACCTGAAGCCCGAGGGTTGTCAACGATTTTGCAATATCCACGGATGGGTTGTAGCCAATTCCGCCCCTGCCGAATCGGTAGTGACAATCTTCTTACGAGCGATCGAAAATCCTCAGTGGCGTCCGGCAGCCCCGGTCTCGGAACAATGTGACTTGTGTAAGAAATTACATGAGGAGAAGGAACGACGGCTCGAAGAAGTGGCAGGGCAGTTGCATGATCCCAAACTCCGTTCTTGGCTGCATGACTATGGAATGCTTTGCTCACGCCATGCTCACGAGGTCATGACGAAACTGCCTGAGTCCCTGCAAAAAAGCATTCAGGAGCTGATCACAAGAAATCGCGAGGAAATCATGGGAATTCTCGAGGATTACCTGCAACGTGTCAAGACTGGAAGCCATGTTGGCGGCGGGATCCTCGGACGCGCCGCCGAGTTTCTGGTTGCCTATCGCGGAATCGAAAGCTAGGGGGGAGAGAATGCTCAAAGCCGGGCCTGCTAAGAAGGTCAGCATCTACGTAGGCCAGGATCACCAATACCATGGACAATCCGTGTATTCGGCGATTCTGAACTTCCTCTTCTTCCACGGTATCTCCGGTGCCAGCGTAGTGCGCGGCATTGCCGGCTTTGGCGCTGACCACCACCTCCATACGACCCGCATTGAGGTCCTTACACAGGATCTTCCGATGAAGATTGAATTCATTGAGTCCTCCGAGAAGGTAGAAGAAGTCCTACCAAAGCTCCGCGAACTTGCCGGTACGGGGCTCATCGAGATTCAAGACACGATGGTCGTGAAACCGGCCGAAGTGTCAAAGAAGAAGGCGGCCGAAGAGTTGTTGCCCTCGATCAAGTGTGAAGGCAAGGCGAAGCTGATGAGGATTTATATCGGCGAGAACGACAAATGGCGCGACCAGCCGCTGCACAAGGCTCTGATTGAGAGCATGCGAGCCAATGATATTGCCGGGGTAACCGTCTATCAAGGAATCCTTGGCTACGGCGCGAACCGGAGAATTCACAAGGATTCGGCCTTGCATCTGTCCCATGACCGCCCGGTAATGCTTTCCGTGGTCGACAGCGAGGAAAAGCTCTTGGCGTATTTTCCGGTCCTGGATGAAATGGTCCAGCAAGGGCTCGTGGTTCTGTCCGATGTGGACATCATCAAGTACACCCACAACTTCGGGACCGTGGAGCGCAGGAAGGAGGCGCGGTCATGAAGCTCTTGGGAAAAGCGAAAATGCTACGCATCCATTTTGGCGAGGACGACAAATGGAAGAACAAACCGCTTTATCGCGCAATCGTCGAGAAGTGCAGAGAACTAGACATCGCCGGTGCCACGGTCTTGCGGGGCATCGAGGGATATGGAGCGAGCACGTTGATCCGGCGAAAGCATCATCTTTCCTTCTCGCACGATTCTCCGGTGATGGTGAGCGTGATCGATTCGGATGACAAGATTCAAAAGCTCCTCCCATTCCTCGACGAGATGGTGGATGAGGGGCTGATTGCAATGTCCGAGGTCGAAGTAATCAAATACGTCCATCAGGAAGGTGTTCGTTCTCTGTAACGAACCCACGAGGATTTGCAGTTCGCCTTCGTTTGGCAGGCACGGAATGAGAGAAGCAAATGCATCGTTGGAACGAATGATCGGTCGCGAGGGCGAAATGCGGCGTCTTCAAACAGCCTTACGCAATCGCCAAAGCCAACTTATCTGGGGGGCTGCCGACTCTGGCAAGACTTCACTCGTCAGAAACGTGCTTTTGGAGCTGCCTGAATCGGAACGCCGCAAATGCATTTGCTCAGTCGGCGCAACAGGCCGGAGGCGGCTGGTGGAACATTTAATTCAGGGACTCTACTTGGCGGGCGATCCCCTCGTACGAAAGAAAGTCCATGCGGATCGTGAGACGGAGGAAACGCTTAGCCGATGGATCAACCAGCAGTCATTAATTCGGATTAGGGGCATCCTGTTTACGGCGGCGGAGCAAGGCGACTATCGATTTATCGTGGACGATTTGCCACCGGCTTCGCGCTCGATGGCTCACCTATTGAAAGAAATTACGTACCGTACCAAGACCCCTATATACCTGACTGGACCTGGCTATACGCAAAGCGAGATTGGGTACGCATGGAGCTTGTACTGGACCGATGAGTACCGCATCCGGCTCGGGCCACTATCCGAAGCTCGTGCTCGCGAACTGTTGGAAACTTGCATTCGGAGGTTCGGTTTGAGTTCGCTTGATCTGGAAGGTTTTCGCGAAGAGGTTTTGCACTTGAGCGCGCATCTGCCGGGTTCGATTGTCAAGATGTGTGAGCTGGCGGCCAAGCCACGCTATCACTATGGAGACCAGGTGAAGATTAAGTTAGTTCACTTGGATTATCTGATGCAAGGCAGTCGCTTCTCGGCACAGTTTTTCCCGGGATATACGGCATGACCACCACGGGAACTGATCGAGATGACGTCGTCCAGGACGCGCCGACGGAATTTCCTCTTCCGCGCCTTGCGGAACTGGCGGAAGAACTCGGGTCGGAACGCGTTC
Source organism: Candidatus Acidiferrales bacterium (assembly GCA_049678505.1). Classification (GTDB taxonomy): domain Bacteria; phylum Acidobacteriota; class Terriglobia; order Acidiferrales; family UBA7541; genus DAHUXN01. The sequence goes on along the minus strand of JBAUEH010000139.1, from coordinate 9,917 downwards.
GCGAAGAGGCCGCAGCGCTCGCTCAACGGGCCAATGAAGGACGATTCTACGTCGCATGTCTTGGTCAGTTTAAGCGAGGGAAATCGACGCTTCTAAGCGCCTTGCTCGGTGACCGTATCTTGCCCACCGGAGTTTTGCCGTTGACCACGGTACCGACGGTGGTCCGCCACGGGGCTTCGAGAGGAGCGCGCGTTCGTTTTCAAGGCGGAAAGTGGATGGCAATTGCCCCGGAAGATCTTCCGCAATTCGTTTCGGAGGAGTTGAATCCCGAGAACAAAAAGGGCGTCGTTGGAGTGGAGGTTTTTTCTCCAAGCCCACTCCTGGCGCAAGGGATGTGCCTTGTGGATACGCCTGGCCTCGGTTCGGTCTTTGAAGGAAACACGGCGGCAACACAGGCGTTTTTGCCTCACATTGACGCGGCAATTGTTGTTGTCGGTGCCGATCCGCCAATTTCCGGCGAGGAGGTAGCTCTCCTCAAGAAAGTAGGGAAGCAGGTTCGCGACCTGCTGATCGTGATGAACAAAGCGGACCGAACCTCGGAAGAAGAGCGCCGAGCCGCCAAATCGTTTACCGCCAAGATACTCGAACAGCATCTGCAACGGCGTATGGGTTCGATTTATGAGGTCAGTGCTGAAGAACGTCTCGCAAACCGCGGGCCGGAGCGCGATTGGGGACAGTTGGTGGCTGCACTTGAGAGACTGGTCCATGAATCCGGCAGCGATCTGGTTCGCGCAGCGGCAGCTAGAGGATTCGCGCGACTGACCGAGGAGCTTTTCACAATTATTTGCGAGGAGAGAGAAGCCCTAATTCGCCCGATCGAAGAATCTGAGGCGCGAATTCGCCACCTGCGTCAAACCATTTCGGAGGCGGAGAGGTCGCTTCGTGACGTGAGTTATCTCTTCATGGCGGAGGAACATCACCTTTCGGATATGTTCCTGGCCCAAAGGAAGCAGTTTCTCGCTACCGCAGGTCCGAAAGTGGATGCCGAGTTTGAGAGAGAATTGAAAACTCTCCCGCGTCACTACGGCCCGAAGTTTCGAAGAGACGCCTTCCATTTAGCCCAAGTTGTCGCGGAACGCCACATCCGGCCGTGGCTTGAAGCAGAACAAGCCGCGGCCGAGCAGGAATATCGGAAGGTTGACTCTCGCTTTGTGAGTATCGGCAACGATTTTCTGAAGAAGTTGGCGGAGTCGGGAGTGCCGGAATTCATGTGCATGCCAAACGCGCTCGATTCGAATCAAGGCTTTCGCGTTCGTTCGCGTTTCACATTCGAGCAATTACTCCACGTCGCTTTGCCATCTTCGCCCTTGCGCTACCTTGCGGATGTGTTCTTGGGGATAGTCCAGGCCTACGGTGTGATTGAGAAACAAGCCTGGGAGTTCCTTGCTCATTTGATGGAAATGAACAGCACGCGGGTCCAGTCAGATGTGGTGAATCGGGTTCAGGAAAGCCGGGGGCAATTGGAAGTCGAAATCCGGAAACTTCTTCACGAGGTAACTCGAGTTGCTGAACGTGCTCTCGAACGAGCGCGCGCGGCTAAGGCGGAAGGTGCCGCAGCCGTTGATGATGCATTGGCTCGTTTAGAGCGGGCCGAGCGCGCTCTTCGAGGTCTGTCTGAATCAGCCGCAGAGAATTCAGAGGTCGTGCGAGAAGGATTCTCAAGTGACTGAAGGAACCTTTGATTCATTCGAGGCGCGATTGAGTGCATGGCTTGATCAAACTCTCACTTCCGGTGCGGAGAAATGCAGGCGGAATTACAGGACTCCGGCGCAGGCAATCCGCGCACAACGTCGTCGAAGTGAAGAGAGATTGGGCCCACCAATGCTGTATATCCATGTCTTGGAGCGGTTCTGGGAAGGCGCGCGAAGAAATATGTCCGCAAGCGCGTCGGGTAACCGTGACGCATTCCTACGCCAGTCGTTCAACCACCAACTACGGCCGCTTTGGAAAGAAAGATCTGCCTTGGGAGTAATAAACAAGCGCTCATGTTACGCTAAGCCGATGAGACTTTCTAAATGAAATAGCTGTTGATTTCATTCCGCCCAAGTAGTTGTAGAGCGAAACGTGTTCATCCATCTCCACCGCCCTACCGACCATCTTTCTGATAGATGGATACTTAGCAAAAACACGTGGGGGCAAAAAGGGGGCAGTTTAGACTAATGATCGGGTTCTGTGTTTGTTTTCAGCGGCACGAGTGACAGCCGTATGCGCGGGCCTTAGACGTTCAAACGGTATTTCCCAGAATCTCGCTCCAGGATCGCTTCCGAATTGCCAACAATTCGGAAGTTGATCGGTTCGGTCAGCGCCACCGCGTTCAAGCGAGCCTCAATTTCAGAAATTCAAGAGGTCGAATCAACGGAGATTGCTCAGCAGGACGGCATCGCTGCTAATTTCACCACGCGCGAGCAATAACTGCCCTCCATCGGAAATAGTCTGTTGCGGTGCCAACGGACAAGATTAGCAAGCACCACACCCTCAGCGCAGGGATCGGTGCAACTAGGGGAATTGTATATTTAGCTTCCTGTTTAGTTCGAGCCGGCCTTAAAGCTGCACGACGAGTCAGTGAGCTTGGTGGGCGCGATGTTGAGCTCCTGCAGGTGGTTTTTGCCCAGTAGGACATTGAAGTCGGCGATCTGGTTCTGCGCCGCCTTCCAGGCGTCCACGGTGCGGTTGTAGTTGCTGCAGTCGCTCTCCCAAGTAGCGATCTGGGTGGGAGTGGGAGCCATGTCCAGGCCCACCTGCATCATGCTGACCATGGTGTTGTAGTCGTCGTTCAGTGTCAGGAAGGATTGCAGCTCATTGGGCGCCGGAGCGGGACGGCGGAAGAAGGAGCCGCTGGCCGGCATCACGCCACCAATCTTTGTCAGGCTGGCATCGAGCGTCTTGGCCTGCACAGCGACATCGCTGGGCAGGCTGCCTTGCATCAGGGACGCAAGCTGCGCCCTGACCGCGTCCACTTCGCGGTTGCCGTCGTAGCTCTGCTGCATGCCGTGATACGCGAGCAGCGTGAGCTGATTCTGGGGGCGCAGATCGGCCATTAGCTTAGGGTTCTCGCCGACGCGCGGGTCGTTCATGACGGTGACGGCGCGCGTGTATACTTGTCCGTCCACGGTAAGCTTGAGCGTATAAATGCCCGGAATCACCTGCGGCCCGTGCGGACCAGCGGTAGTCGTACCCGCCACCATGTTCATCTGGTTTTCGATGTCGTGCTGGAAGGCGGGCGGGTCGTCATAGAGCAGGTCCCAGTTGAAGCGGTTCTCACCGACATCGGTACTGAGAGCGAGCGACTGGGGCGATGCCAGCCAGTAGCGGGGAAACTCTTGGCCCTCGAAGGGCGGCGGCAACGTGCTGGACATGGTGCGCACGAGATTGTCATGCGAGTCGAAGACCTGGAGCTGAATCGGCCCATTGGGCTGATGGCCGAGGTAATAATCCACGATCACGCCATACGGTGGATTGGGCGCATGGGGAACTTCGACAGAGGTCGGTTGGTCCCAGTTGCTGTTGATGCGGGCGCGAATGGCCTCTTCCGGCTCAAAGAGATAGGCGGACGAAGTGCTGATGGCCTTGGCGTTGGCGGCGATCTGGCGCAGCGGGGTGATGTCGTCGAGAATCCAGAGGCCGCGGCCGTAAGTCCCGATAACCAGATCATTCATGTGGTAATCGGTGTGGATGGTGAGATCGCGGATGGAGGTGCTCGGCAGATTCTGCCGCAGCGCCTGCCAGTTATCACCATTATCGAAGCTGACGTAGACGGTCGTCTCAGTGCCGGCGAAAAGCAGGCCGGGCTGCTCGGGATCGGCGCGCAGAACGTTCACCCAGCTTCCGGTGCGCTCGTCGCGAGGCAGGCCGTTGACGATGCTGGCCCAAGTCTTGCCGCCGTCGGTGGTGCGCCAGATCAGCGGCACGTCTTCGTCTTGATTGAGGGGCGCGGCGGCGGGGCCACGCTGGCCGCCGATGCGGGCGGCGACGTAGGCAGTATTGACTTCATCGCCGGCTTCGATGGTATTGAAGTTGGTGTTCGGCGGCACGTCAGCGATGTTGCTGACGTTGCTCCAATGTTTGCCGCCATCCATCGTGTTGTAGACCTGTCCGTTGGTGCTCACACTCCAGACGACGCCACGTTTGACCTTGGAAATCGAGAAATCGCTTATGGATGGCGGGGGCGGGCTGAAGCTGCCCTCGCGTTGCGGCTGCGTCGGCGGCGGCAGTGGCGTGCCGCAGGCCACCGATGGCGCGCCTTTGGCCGTGGTGAGGTCGGGACTGAATGCCTTCCAAGAATGCGCGCCGTCGCGCGAGACCACCAGGCACTGGTAGGCAACGTAGAGGGCGCTGGGATCGAAGGCGCTGTCGAACTTTTTCTGGAAGTCGCGGCTGGCGCGGTACTTTGTGGCATCAGCGCCGAAGTTGGGCGCAACGTTCTCCCACTGCCCGGTCGACATATTGATTTTCACTAGGCCGCTGCCGCCGCCACCGGGCCCATAGCCGACCGCATAGAGGATGTGGGGGTTCTCGGGATCGGGAGTGATGACGCCGAATTCAGAGGAGGGCACCGGACTCCAGTCAGTAAAGAAATTGATCTGGCCCCAAGTGCCGCGGCTGCTGTTCATGACCGCGCCGGTATCCTGCTGCGAAGTCACGATCCAGTAGGGATACTGGCTGTCGGTATTGACGTGATAGACTTGGCCGATGACCTGGGTATACCAGAGGCTCCAGGTCTCGCCTCCGTCGAGGGTGACGCTGGCGCCCTGATCGGCGCCGACCACCATGCGCTTGCCGTTGGTGGGATCGATCCAGAGCTTGTGGTAATCCTCTCCGCCGGGTGCGCCCTTGAAGGCATGGAATGTGACTCCGCCGTCGGTGGAGCGGTACATCGCGGTGCTGACCGTATAGAGAATGTCCGGATTCTGCGAGTCCACGAACACGCCGCAGCTATAGGCACCCTGGCCGTTGCTGATGCGCGTGTCCTTGCCTGCCATATGCTGCCAGGTGTTACCGCCGTCGTCGGAGCGGAACAGTCCCGAGCCGTTTTCGATATTGTTGCCGACGATGTAAATGCGCCTGCCGCTAGTGTGCATGGCGATCGCCAGGCCGACGCGGCCAGGGAAAGCCGGAATCTTGATCTCGGTCCACGTCTGACCCTCGTCTGTGGATTTGAAGACGAGCGGCGGCTTGGTCTTGGGCCGAGGTCCGGGGCCGTTGAAGAAACCTCCCCCCGTACCCTGCGTGTCGGCCAGCATGACGCTGGGGTCGTCGTATGCGTACTCCACTTCGCGGGTACCATCGTAGCCAGCGGGCTTGAGGACGTTGGTCCAATTCCGACCGCCATCAGTGGAACGGTAGATACCGCCGCCGTCGTGCGTGGCATCGCCGAGGGTGGATGCGATCACCAGGTTCGGATCGTTGGGATCGACGAGGATGCGGTCGATCTTCACGGTGTTATCCAGGCCGATGTGCCGCCACGTCTTGCCGGCATCGGTGGACTTCCACATGCCGTTGCCGAGGCTGCCGCCTATAGGGTCGCCGGCGCCTGCATAAACGATATCGGGATCAGAGGGAGCGACCTGGATTGCGCCGACGCTATCTACGCTCGTCACTTCGTCGAAGATGGGCAACCACGTGACACCGGCACTGGTGGTTTTCCAGACGCCCCCTTGGGGCGCGCTGAAATAGAACACTCCGGCCTGGCCGATGACACCGCTGACGGAAGAGATGCGGCCGCCGTGGAAAGGCCCGACGTTACGCCACTTGAGGCCGGCATACAGGTCTGGTTTGACCTGTGCCGCCGCGCTCAAGGTTAATGCCAGCACGCTTGCGAAAGCCAGCCCCCAATACACAATCCGCGAGATTCGCGTCATGATATAAGCAACCCCCTCGCAAGAATCCATACGTGCTAAGCGTGAAAGTATACTGCACAAGCCACTCGCTGTCGCCAATACAGGAGAGTCGGTCACGCCCTCCAGGCTCACGTTGCGTTGAAGTACTCCGCGAAATGGGTTGCAGCCATCTGATAAGGGAATGTCATTGACAGGAGGAGCCTTGGATGGCTTTAAGTTAGCTTAGCGTAGGCGATCAAGAAGATGCGGAGGAATGGGAAGAGGATGCTGCCGTCGGGACGGGACGTGTAGGCGGTGCGGATTTTTTCCGTGTATTCGGCGAGGAATTTATCGCGGTCAGCGTCTTCGCCAATGGCGGTGAGATAGGGACGCATGCCCGTCCCGCGATACCATTCGACGACAGCCTCGGCGTTGGGCAGCACGTGGAAATATTCCGTTTGCCACAGATCGACGCGCGAGGCCAAGGGCGCAAGCACGTCGTAGTAAAACTCCGAATCCTGCGCATGCCAGTTGCGAACACGGCCGGAGGGAAACCATTTGCGCCAAGCGAGCGAGGCGGCCATTTCGCGCAACAATCGATGGGCGGGGCGGTCAAAGCTGCTGGGAATCTGAATGGCGAGCGCGCCGCCCGGCGCGACGTGAGAAAAAAGCTGCGGATAAAGAGTGGAGTGATCAGGAAGCCATTGCAGAGCAGCGTTGGAGAAGACGACATCGTACTGCTCGTTGTTCGCGGCCCCTTCAGAGGGACGCTCTGGCGTGCCTACCGGGGCGTTTCCTGAAACGCTTACCGACTCATTTTCCGAGGACCCTGCCGGGACGGTCTGCGGAGCCGCGTCCGCGGGCTTTTGTGCCGCTGCTTCAGCGGATTTTTCCGCAGCTGCATTGGGCGGTTGGCCCGCGGCCCACTTGGCAATGTCGCCGACGATCCAGCGGCCGCGGCCGTTAGACTCGATGGCGGCGTTAATCATTGCGGTGTCGCTATCGAGCGCGGTGATTTGCGCTTCGGGCCAGCGCTCGGCGAGGACTTGCGTGCTGTTGCCAGGGCCGCAGCCGAGGTCAATGACGGTGCGAACTTGCGGAATAGAAATGCGCGACGCTAAATCGCGGCAAGGCTGGGTGCGCTCGCCGGAGAACTTAAGGTATTGATCTGGATTCCATCCTGCCATCGCAGGACGATACTACTCCATTTTCGGGGCGAGCTTCAAAGGGCGCGCCAAATGCATCCACGTGAGCATTTTGAGCACGGGCCACGAGGGATCGAATTCGCCACGATGGACGCTGAAGCGCGCGGACGTGGGATACGCGTGATGATTGTTGTGCCAGCCTTCACCCGCAGTGAGCCACGCCACAAAACCCAGGTTCGTGGCAGTGTTGTCGAAATTTCGTTTGCCGAGGGCGTGATTGGCGCCATTGATGACGGCATTCAAGAAGATGTAGAGGCCGGCCTGGACGACGAAAGCGATGCCTCCCCAGACAGGACCCAGAAGCAGCATGAATATGGCAATGCCGACGAGAACTCCGGCGATGCCGAAGCGCAAAATGTGGCGGTCCAGCCAGTCGTTGCCAATGTCCGGCGCGAACGTGGCGAGGGTCTCGGGGTCTTTTGCTTCGCGGTTGTAATAGTAAACGTTGCCCAGCAGAATCCGCCACAGGCCTTCGAGCACGGGACTGTGCGGATCGCCTTCGACGTCAGTGTGACGATGGTGCTTGCGATGCACAGCAACCCATTCCTTTGTGTTGATTCCTGTCCACAGCCAAAGCTGCACCCTCATCGGGAAAGCAACTATGGGACTGAGATAAACGCCGCGATGAGCCAAAGTGCGGTGCAGATAAATGCTGGTTGAAAATGCGGAAAGTTGAACGACCACAACTACAGCAATGACGGCATATAAGAGGTGTATCAAAAGACCCTCATTCCGTGCGCTTCTTCATTTGAAAGCGGACAACGCAAGAATAAACTGGAGCGCGAGCGCAGTCAAATACTAGATGAAATAAATTTTCCAAATAAGGCAACGATCGTCGCCAAATTGGCCCCATTCAGTGACGATGATGACTCTTTGTTCGCAGGGGCTCCGGGCCACATGATGCGGGGGAGTTTCTTTACGGTAAGATTTGTCGCGGGAAAAAGCCCTGGCCGGTATCGGTCAAATCGACTTCAAACAGGAGAAAGCTTCGATGAAAATCTTGAAGAGAATCACGACGATTTTGGCTCTAGTTGCATTTGCAGCGGCTTTGTCCTTTCCAGTAGCCACTTCGGCCGAGCCGGGACCGGCGAAGGCTCCGGCAGTAACGTCTCCCGTTCCCCCAATGCCGCACCCGGAAATTGACGATGCGATCGGGCTGCTTAACCGAGCGCAAGATCGCCTGCATCATGCGGCGCACGACTTCGGTGGCCACCGCGACAAGGCCATGGATCACATCAGCAAGGCGCTCGACGAACTGCACGCCGCGCTGGCTTACGCGAACAGCCACTAACGGCTGGTTGCGGTCGCACCGAGCTGCATGGAGCACCGGTAAAGAACGGCGCATAGAGGGATTGTGCGCCGTTTCGTTTTTTAGGAAACCTTTGTTCGGTGTGGAACCGGACAGCACTAGGGAGTTGCGCCGGGCTTAGGGCTGACCGTTGTAATCGCAGCATTCGGGTGCGCAATGCTGCGAACAATTTTCGTGGCGATGGATCCGCTAATGGGGCACGTGGTGTCGTTGATGCGGCACTCGGCGAGGGTCAATTGACAGCCGCATGTGCAAGTTTCCGCGTTCAAGCGGTGGAGCACAATCTTCTTTTGCGCGGGTGTGAGCCCTGCGAAGCTTACGCCCGGCAGTTGGGAGGCGCGCTCGGCGTTCTTTAGGAAAATCTGGCCAGTGTCCTTGAAAGTTTCAATGCGCGCGTTCACGGGAAGGCCCATCAAAGAGCGCACCTGCAGGTTATAGTAATCAAGCGGATAAACTCCCACGTCCTTTTGCACGATGCGGCCGTCTTTGTTCACCAAGAAGGACGTGGGCAGCGCCGGGATGCCGCCGTATTCCTTCTCGATGGCCTCGCTGGCCATAATGACGGGATAGTTGATGCCGGCCTTCTGCGCGAACTTGGCGACTTGTTCGGGAGGGGCCTCATCTTCGGAGACGCCGATGATTTGCAGCGTGTCTTTGTATTGCGACTGCAAGGCGACTAGCTCAGGGATTTCTTCGCGACACGGGCCGCACCAAGTGGCCCAGAAATTAATGATCACAACTTTGCCTTTGAGCGCAGCGGTGGAAACGACTCCGCCGGAAATGTCGCGTGCAAGGAATGGAGGAACAGCGTCGGGATTTTCCGCGAAGTAAAGGACAATCGGTTTTGCATCGGCTTTCGCGTCCGAGTGCTGCAGGGAAGCAGAGTCCGGCGCGATGTCAAGCGGCGCTGGCGCTTCTACGCGAGAGCTGGCGCGGACTGCATGGCGAATGACGAGGAGGCCCGCCGCCAAGATCAAAATAGCTGCGGCGAGCACAGCGAGAATGGAACGAGTGCGCATGGTCGAATCTGTTCCTCCGTTTCATTATGAGGCCGGACTAGAATGAGTACAAGGAGAAGAGGGCATTTGGATTTCGTAGAGCGAGTACGTTGGCGGCGAGAAGAGTAGCTGATTCAAAGCGAGATTAGGATTCCCGAATCGGTGCATAACTGTCCGCAGGGATCGAGAGTGAATAGCAGAAGGAATGGATTTTAAGCAGCTTAACATAAGTCGGCTTTTGGCAGGGTGGTTGCAGATAGGGGAGCGGGTCGCGTTCCAAACGTGGCTCATCGCACCGTGGCAGAGGAGGAAGGGGCTCGGTCACGGAGCGACGAGAAACGTTCCCACCTGCCTCTGAGAGGGAAGCTAGGATGGATGACCCCAATGACTCGGTCTCGCCTAGGCCGGGTTACGGAGCGCGGCTCACGGGGCTGCCGATCCCAAGCGGCGGCCCCACCCTTTTTATGCCTGATTTTTAATTCGTGTTGACGCGTCCCACCACAGGGATTTTCGCCATACGCAGCACGTGTTCGACTTCCGTTTCCTTGAGCCGCGAGGCGTCGTAGTCGAAGTGCAGCCAGTTCTTCTT
>JBAUEH010000138.1:0-2004 GCA_049678505.1 Candidatus Acidiferrales bacterium | reverse complement strand
GTGCAGCGTTGCCATTTTCGCGCACGTCCCTGTGCCGCACGGCGAACGGTCCAGAGCGCCGGTCCATGAGGCAGGACGGTTCCAATCGAGTTCGCCGGTCGATACAATCACCGCATTCCTGCGGCTGGCTCCCGGCGTCGTCGTCGGCGCGGAAAGTTGCGCGATCGTGATTCCCGAAATTTCCGGATTCTCCGGGTGCGCCACGGGAAGTTGTTCTCGCGCCGCCGCCTTGATCATTTCGCCGATGCGAACGATATCGCGCCCTTCATCGGGCGTCAGACGCAAACCGAACGCCTCAGCCTCTGCAATCGCGTAAAACATCCCTCCGTAAGCGACGTCCACATTCACGGTTCCCAACTTCGGAACCTCAACGCGTGCGTCCAGATGTGTTGCAAAGGCCGCCACATTCTGGAATGTCACGCGCGTAACCTTGTGATTCTCCATTTCGGCCTCGACTTCCACCAGGCCGGCGGGCGTTTCTAGTTTTAGTTTTGTGATTCGGCCCGTTGCCGGAATCATTCCTGTCTCCAGCAGCACTGTGACCACGCAGATCGTGTTCGTTCCGGACATCGGCGGATACTCCACCTGTTCCATAATGACGAATCCCGCGTCCGCATCGGGCCGTGTCGGCGGCAGGATGAGGTTGCAGTTCGAGGCTGGATATCCGCGCGGTTCCCGCAGCATCAATTTGCGTAAGCCGTCCGCCTTCGTTTGCAGATGTACCATTTTCTCGAACATCGTTTTGCCGGGCACATCCAATACGCCGCCAATGATCACTCGGCCCGGTTCGCCGCATGCATGGGCGTCAACGGCGGTTATCATGCGTGAGTATGCCAACGAGCAACCTCCTGTTTTTGGTCACAGATTCAAACTTCAAATAACAAACCCTCAATGTCTGCCCAGATTTCTCAACACGGTTCGTCTTGCCACCACCTTACCTGACGACCCTAGGTTACAATAGCGTACTTGGACATTGCAGTCGCGTCGAAATTCCTTGAATTTCTATTGTAAACGTTTTCAGGATATCGCTATAGCCACTGCCTTCCGCTTACAAGGCCCTTTATGCAACAGGCACATTGGTGCGCCATAGAATGTAAACGTTTTCACGCAAGATTATCCGCATTTGACATCGGATATGTTATACATACAATAGCTCTTTGCCTATGAAAACCGGTACACAGTGCCTCCGGGTCATTGATTCCCATACCGCCGGCGAGCCCACCCGCATTATTGTTTCAGGTGGTCCCGATCTCGGCAATGGCTCCGTAACATCCAAGCTGGCCGTATTTCGGGATAAGTTCGACTCGATTCGCTCGGCGGTCGTCAATGAGCCTCGAGGCTCTGACGCCGTCGTCGGAGCCCTGTTGTGCGAACCGCAAGACACGGCATCCGCTGCGGGCGTTATTTTCTTCAACAATGTCGGTTATTTAGCCATGTGCGGTCATGGAACCATCGGCCTCATGGTGACCCTGGCATACCTAAAGAAACTGTCGCCCGGCCTCCACGAAATCGAAACTCCTGTGGGCAAGGTCACCGCGCGCTTGTACGACAATGGCAGGGTTACGGTGCAGAACGTCCCCAGTTATCGCCATGCTGCGAAAGTGAAGGTCGAAATTCCCGGCCACGGCCATCTCACGGGAGACGTGGCCTGGGGTGGGAACTGGTTTTTCCTCGTAAGCGACCACGGCATGGATATCTCTTTTGAAAACATCGACCCCCTCACGGAATTTTCCTGGTCCATTCGTCAGCAGTTGAAAAAGCAGAAGATCACCGGCCGCGATGGACAGGAAATCGACCACATCGAACTGTTCGGCCCGGCCCAGTCTCCTGATGCGAATAGCAAGAATTTCGTTTTGTGCCCGGGAAAGAGCTACGACCGTTCGCCGTGTGGCACCGGAACGTCGGCAAAGATGGCTTGTTTGTATGCGGACGGCAAGCTGCGGGTCGGCGAAGTATGGCGGCAAGAAAGCATAGTGGGAAGCGTGTTCGAAGGCAGCATTGCCG
>JBAUEH010000137.1:0-7610 GCA_049678505.1 Candidatus Acidiferrales bacterium | reverse complement strand
CCGGTGGCGGAATAGGCGGCGATGATTTGCGCGTTGGTGGGCGTGAAGGCGTCGCCGAGGTTGGCGGTCCAGCATTCGATCATGTGACCGGCGGCAGCGCAGGTACAGTCGCCGAGCGTGTCGTTGGCCATCATGGGCCACGAGGAGATTTTTGCGGTCCAGTCGATGGAGGGCGGAGCGGGGGCGAGGCCGCGTGGGCGGTCAGTTCCCTGCTGGCTCGCCGCGTCGAGCAGGCGCAGGTATTTCGAGAGCTGCAGGGTGCGGGCGTCGATGCGCGGCGGCTTTTTGCCGAGACGGAATGGCGGCGGAGATTTTTTCATGGGATTCCTCAAGTCAGTGGCGAGTGGTTAGTGGCGAGTGACTAGCTGAAAGCAACTACTTCGCGCGAATGAAGCGCCCCGCAAAGACATCCGGGGCAGGCGCGATAGGAAGATCATAGAAGGCAAGATCGCCGACTACGCCGCGTATCGAGAATTTTATCTGTTGTTTGACGGGGCGGAGCGCTACACGATTCGCGATAACGAGGCGGATGCGGCGCTTCTCGCGGCACGCATTCGCGAGGGGCTTAGCGCAGGCAAGTTCCGCGTTACGTGACAGACGAAATCAGCGACAGCAGGCGACACTTACCGAACGCTCTTTCGCCACCCCAAAAGGTAGATTCCTATTGTTAAGAGGGAGCCTTTTGCTTCGCATAGAATCGACGACCGATGCCGTCGAATTGCGGAAGTGTATAGTCTTGCTTAATAGCGATTCCGTCTTTTTTTGCTTGTTCGTAGAAGTCTTTAAGCGATCTAAAATCGGCGTCTTTTTCCCGGTCTTTGGTCCCGGCGAGGACTTTGTTTACGTTATCTTCGATTGCCATGCGTCCTCCTCTTAAAAAAAGAGTTTGCTGTGAATGAAATACGTCATATTGCTTTTGGCGATAAACTCGGTGATTAGGTCATTGTACGAGCGTATCAGTGGTTGCAACTCTGCGTCTCCGGTGTAGTCCTCAATCTTTAATTTTACTACACTTCGCAGTGTTTCTACCCCAATCAACCGCCCGTGGGAATGCCAGTGCTTGTGATTTCCGAGTAGAGTAGCAATTTCTTCTGCCCGTTCTTTCTTTTCCTCCAAAGTGACGGGCTGGCCGATTCTTGCTGGAGTCGTCTGGTGCGTGTTCCAACCTCTAAATTTATATTCTACCAGCCACTTCTTGAGAAGCGTAATTGTTAAATTCTTCGCCTGTTCATAACGACTCAACATCGCCAAATCCTGGCTTTGCAGAATTAGAAACTCAGCATTTAACAGTGTTCCTGCGGCGGCCTTTTGCAAAAGTGCCTCCACCTTATCGAGATACCCCATAGCCGGCACGTATTGCGTTCCATTCCACACTTGCGGATCGATCGGTCCAAGTGACGAAGAATAATCCATATAAATCTTATCGCCGGACATGCAAAAAATCGTGCCCGCTGACATCGCATAGTCGGGCACGACGAAATAGACTTCGTCATAATGAAACCTAATTATGTCGACCATTTTTTCTGCGGTTTCTGCCAATCCTCCGCCAGTGTTAAGGATGACAGCTAATCGTCGTCGGGCTGTTTCGGGATTCTTTTTTAGTTCCTCCATACGATCCCGAAACACTCGCAACATGGCAGGGTGTATCTCGCCAAAATAAAAAACAACGTCTGCTTCGAATTTCTGTTCGAGCTGAGCCAGTTTTTCATTGAGGATCGATTTAATCGTTTCGTCAAAGATCATGCTTAACCTCTTCCTTACACACCTCTATTTATCCGGCAGGAGTATATCACTTGGTTGATTAGCCTTAGATATACGACCAAGTGAAAGTAAGGAAGGCAAACAGGAGTTGGTTATTTGAGTTCGGCTTGGGGGAAGCCGTTGGCGGCGAAGATGGCGTTGAATTGCTTTTTGAGTTGAGATGCGGAGGGCGGCTTGATCGCGGGGCGCGTTTTTGCGACGTGCGTGGATTTTGCGGACGCAGAAGACGAGGCGGGAGCAGGCGCCGGCGATGCCGGGAGGAGCGACGCGATGGAGGCGACGGTGGTGACGGCAACGCCGACGGCGGCGACGATGGTGGCTTGCAGCGCGGCGTCATTGACGTGGACGGCGGTGAGGATGGCGTTCAGGTTTGATTGCACATCGCTCAAAACCGCGCTGATTTTCTGCACGATGCCAGGTTGTTCAGCGGCGGTCGCGCTCTGATAGCTGGTGATGAGGCTCTGGACGAGCGTGAGGTCGGACTTCACCTGGTTGGCGATGGCCTGCACTTGAGTTGCTACTGCTGGGCTGACTTGGCTCCCATCGGCAGCAGAAACGATGCTGGCGATGTTGAGCGCGACTTGCGTGATGACGGGCAAATCGGCCAGCGCGGTATTGATCCACGAAACGCTGCATCCGGCGAGGATGAGCGCGAGGGACAAGATTGTGCACACGGATGCTTTTGCGATTCGATTCATGTGATTCTCCTTTTGTGAAACGAAATGTTGGCGACTGAACTGGGTTTTGCAGGTAGAGCTTTCCTATTGGAGAGAGCCTAGCAGCGATTCAAAGTGATGACTTCGCACGGATGAAACGCACGACAGGAAGCGCGCCTGACGACGCATGTTTTTTTGCAAGATGAAGCGACAGGCCGGCGCTGAAGCGCAACCCCATAAAAACGGCGCGCGGCATGTCAGCCGCTTTCTCCTTTGTAGTTGACGTAGGAAATTGTGAGCGGGGCTTTGTCGGTTTTCAGGCGCGCCATGAGCGTGTTGAAGGCAACGACGCTGTTGCCGATCCAGTCCGGCGCGCCGGGGCTGCGCGTTTCGCCGACCAAACAGCAGCCCAGAGTGTCGGCGGGCTTGTTGCCAGGATGGATCTCAATGTAGTCGAAGCCCAGAACATCCAGAACGTGCGGCGTCAGGAAATCGTAGCCCATGATGGCGCTGAAGTGGGGCGAGCGTTCGAGAACGAGCGGGTAATCTCCGGCGGGAATGGCGTAGGGCTTCCCTTGCGACTGGTCCATGCGCGGCTCGAGGGTGTAGCACTGGAAAACGCCGTCGATGTCGAGCATGCCCGGCGTCGAGTGAGCAGTTCCCTGCTGGCGTGTGACTGTGAGTTTCATCGATCGACCGCCTGCACTACAGAAATTGTGGGGTGTCGCGCTGGCTATGCAAAGCGGCGTCGAGCCGCTCCGCAGGCCCATCCGGAACGCAAAGGCGTGCCGCATTCCAATAAGCGAAAATCACGGACGCCTCGCTGAGAGCGCCTCGATCACAGCGTCGAGTTTTTGATTCTCTTCCTGCTGGCCAGTGCGCAATTCCTCGAGGCGGTTGTAAATGTCGTTCTTGTCCTGCGCGTAGGGCGACTCGGTGACGATCATCCGGCTGACGTCGCTGCGCGTGACCGTACTGTGGCCAATAAAATAGGCAGTGCTGATGCAACCGCCGAGCGCGCTGAAAGCCATCAACGAAATCGTTTTCCATAAGGCATTAGCGTTTGACATGGAGGGGCTCCCCAAGACAGCGCCGCGTGATGAGTGACAAGTGAAGTGCAAAAACATCACACGGATGAAGCGCGCGAAGGGAAGAAATACAACTTCCGTCCACGTTGAAAGGAAAGGAGGCCAAATCTGGTTGAGCGCGGCGATTTAAGGCTGTGGCTTGGTGTCCATCGCAGCCGCGCCGAAATATTTCGCGTACTGAGGAAACAGCGTCGCGCCAATGCGCGGAATCGAGCCGCCGATGCCGTGCATGAAGGCAAACGCAAATTTGTAAAGCTTTCCGGATTTATCGTCAGGCGAAGGCAGCGCGGCGGCGATGTTTCCAATGAGCCACGCGGCGAGCGCGCCTGAAACGGCGGGGTGACTGCGCACGAATGTTGCCAATCCAATTTGCATGCTGGGGCTCTCCTACGTTTGTCGCAAGGGTGAAAGAATATTGGGATTTAGGTTGCAGGATGGGTGGCGGAGATTTATATTATGGACTCCCCCCTTCAAGGAGAAATCTTCATGCCTTCGCGCGAGCTGTCTCTACAGAGCGGCCTTGCCTCGTCCCACCATTTTTGGAATCAGAAAGCGAAAGAAAATCCGTACTGGTATGTTTCGTCTTACGGGCCCTACAAAGACCGGAACCTCGATGAATTCTGGGCCTCCGGCGAGGAAATCTGGCGCGAATTGAAAGAGGCGACGTGCTATCGGCCGTCGCATTCCGATGTTGTCGTCGAGATCGGCTGCGGCGTGGGCAGAATCACGCGCGCGATTGCGAAAGACGCGAGCGCGGTCGAAGCGTACGACATATCGGAAAAGATGGTCGAGCTTGCACGCGAGGGCCGTGTCGAGAACGCCACATTTCATGTCAATGATGGCGCGTCGCTGGACCTTCCCGCGGCATCCGCCGACGCCGCGGTGGCGTATTGTGTGTTTCAGCATTTGCCAAATCTGAGCATGCTCGGAAAATATCTGCGCGAAATGATGCGCGTGACGAAGCCTGGCGGAATCATCGCTTTCACAACGGGCTCGAGAGATTGGAAAGACAGCTTTCTGGCGGCGATACGTGTTAAGGCGTTTCTGAAAGGCATGCTGGGCTTGCAGCCAGCGGGACTCCACAAGACGGCATGGCTTGGCATCCGCCCTTCGCGGCGGCAAGTAGAAGCAATCTGTCCGTTTCCCATTGCGTTTACAGCGCTCAAGAATGGACGATGGCTCTACCACGGCAGCGCACGATAGGACTGATTTCCGGCAAGCACGGCCCAAGCCTTCTACCTGGAGGGGATTATGATTTCGCATCTCAAATTGATACTCGCGGCCGCTGGATTGGTTCTTGGGATGGCAACAACAGCGTCCGCAAGCCAGGTCCAAAATTCAACTTTCAATTTCGACCTCTCCGGGCTCGTTACCGGAGGCAGTGGCTGCGGAGAAAATGTCGGCTGCACGCTCACGTTCGATAATATGACCTTCTCGATAGGATTTGGAACCGACGACCGGCAGTGCGAGGACTACGAGTGCGGAGCCATCGACTCGGGGAGCGTTTCGCTAAGCTCGCCATCTTTTTCGATGGACGGCTACTTCATTCCCGGCTCCGGCTTCTTCAATACGCAGGGAGATGGCTGCGATGGCATGAATATGACCATCGACCTCAGCGGGGCCGGTGAATTCATGGTCACCGAATTCGACGGCCAGTCGGCAGTCGGAAGCGGGGACGCGTCGATCAGCACTTCTCCCGCGTGCGACGCGAGCGGCAGCTATCTTGGCGACAACGTAGATTTCAGCATCGCATTCGACCCTACGCTGGTATCAGAGCCAGGCACACTCATGCTGCTAGCGACGGGCATGCTGGCTCTCGGCCTAACGATTAGAAAGTGCGGCGTGCCTTCGTAGGCGATTCGGGAAGCGTCACATTCCCCCAGATCACGGCTTTCTTGGACGGCGCCGTCGGCTTGGAAAAGCCCCCGATCAGCCATAGAAGATTCGCGGCTTCTATTCCATCCGTCTCAGTGATGGCATTGCCATATGGCGTTGGATCAATGGCGATATTCTTCCAAGTGATTTGATGGTCAGTAATCGTGCAGCCGGTCGTGACGCAGCTTGAGAAAGAAGGCTGCGTGCTTCCCGAAGTCTTTGTGCCGCTGTGTGAATTCGATTGGCTGCAATACGCGTAACCGTTTGGCGTCGTGGGCTGAACGCATTCGCCGTTTACATATGCCGTGCTCGCCCGCGCATCTGATTGAATAGGGTTTTTATGGCATGGACACTTGCCCGCGATGCGGGTTTATACTACGCTGCCAAGCCTTCTACCTGGAGGGGGTTATGCTCTCGCGTCTCAAATGGATACTTCCGGCCATACTGCTTTTCTTCGCTGTCCTTGCCAGTCCAGCTTTTGCCAGTGGGGCCGATGTGACGTTTTTCTTGACCGGTTCCTATACCGAGTGCGTCTATAACTTCGTGCCTCCGAATGGGTACGAGATTATCTGTTCCACCAATCCTGTGAATGGCCAGTTCACTGTGGACGTAGAAACGAACTCCATATTGGGTGACTGGTTCCTTAATCTTGGCGTAGAAGATATCCAGGGCGACGGTGCGCTGGTTACTGGAAACTCGCTGGCGAACGACCAGTTTGAGCTTGGGGATTTTACCTTCAATGATGAGGGTTTTCTTTATGCCGGTCCTAATAACGAATATCTGCCCTGTGGCCCGCAGGGTCAAGTCTATTGCAGCATGCAGGTCGGGGCTGCGGAACAGCCTGAACCAGCTTCATTTTCGCTGCTAGCGATTGGGTTCTGTGGATTGTTGCTGTGTGGGTTTTGGAAGCGTCACATGCCCCCAGATCATGGCCTTTTTTGACGGCGCTGTTGGTTTAGATGGCGCTGCTCCGCCAAGCCATAGTAAATTGGCCGCCTGAATACCGTTGGGTTCCGTGATGGCGTTTGTGTATGGCGTCGCGGGAATGGCGATGTTCTCCCACTTCACACTTCCATCGCTCAGCGTGCAGCCAACCGTAGTGCAACTGGAGAAGTTCGGTTGCGTTGCTCCGCTTGTGCTGTTGCCGGTGTTTTGATTGCAGTAGTAATACCCGTTCGGCGTAGTAGGTACGACGCAGACACCTTCTGGGTAGCTGGTGCTGGCCGTCCACGTGCTGAATGCCGACGAAGTGGTGACTTCGCCGCCGCACGTCGCGCCGCTATTGACCGTGTAACTTGAATCGCAGGATACGGAGGAACCTGAGGTTTCCACTCCGTCGTAAGCGTTGTCGTGCAGCGACACGAGTCCTTGATTGGCGTTCTGGAAGTCCTGCCAGCTCCACCAGTCCGCGCCCACGAACGGAATATCGCCGTTATGGCCTGGCGTTGTCAGCAGGTAATCGACATCATTGTAGTAGGCGTTCCCGCGAAGAGCCTGCGTGGCGTAGTCGTTTAGACCCTGACTCGGATCGCTGAAAGTCGAGGAATCGGCGAGTGAAGTGAAAATGTTGAAGGTCACGAAAGGAATATCGCCTAAGTACTGAGAGTTATACTGGTAGACTGAGGCGTATTCCCCGCTTGCTTGGCTTGTCCATGAAGTCATGGAGATGAATGCCCCGTCGACGTAGGAAGCCTCGCCTTCAAGAACTTTGCTGAACGCCGGAGAACCCCATGAACCCATCGAATCAAGTCCGAAATAGGGAACCTGCGAGACTGCCCGCAGGTCGTTCTTCATGGTCAAGAAATACTCAGCATAAGCTTGAGATACCCAGTTATCGAGATCTGCGCCGAGATTCGCGTTGGCATTGGGAACGGCGTTGTTGTGACCGCCCGCGCCTACGCAGGTGAAATAGGTTGGGTAACTCGGATTCGCACCCTCCAGGCAAAATGGATTGGTGCCCACCCAGCAAGTGCTTGTGCCTGAACTTGGGCATCCGGTCGTGCTTCCCGTGCCGCCGCTCTCGTCCATCAGGCCGGTGCCGCCAGCCATCCAGCCGCCATAGATGTAGCTTACGGCAATCGCTGTCCCACTGGCTGGCGCGACGCTGAACGTTAATGTGATTGCGCCTGTCGAGTAATTTATCGTGCTGGAAGTGACATAGCCCGATGTGGGGCTTTCGAGTTCTCCGCTCCCCGATGTGCTCCCGCAGCCAGAGTGAAACTGCGGGCAG
>JBAUEH010000136.1:0-13542 GCA_049678505.1 Candidatus Acidiferrales bacterium | reverse complement strand
CTGGCCGTGGCGCTTTGCCACGCGCATGCCGCGCGAGCGTCGCAGCGCTTCGCTCGCAGCGTACTCTTCAACCCAACCATCTCGACAACACGCACACGGGGCGGCTCGCGCAGCCATTTTTCCGCGACACGCATCTTTAGTGAACGATGAGGCGCCTTAGATTCAGATCCTCGATTCTGGCTGCTGTATCATTTTGCCTTCTCGGCCCGGCGTTCGCGAATTCGCAGGCGCGCGAGACTTCTGCAAGAGGGGCAAACACACCGGATGCTTCTACGCTTACGTTCCGCCGGATTTTCAAATCGAGCTATCCCGAATATGTGGAGATCAACGTCAACGAAGATGGTGCGGGAACCTTCGACATTCGCCAGCTCGACGACACAGCGAGCCCGCAGCCGCTGCAAATCGGATTGCCCTTGGTACACAAAATGTTCGAGCTCGCCGACAGCCTTCACGACTTTCAAGGCGTTGATCTTGATGTGCACCGGCGCATCGCCGATCTGGGACAAAAAACGTTTGTTTACAAGAAGGGCTCCGAAGTTCACAAGGTGACTTTCAATTACACGCTGAATAATCTCGCGCAGCAGCTGCTCGCCATTTTCGAAGGGCTTCAGCGCCAGGAACTCGACGTAAGCGATATGGAACGCGTCATGCGTTACGACCACTTAGGGGTCGCTGACGTGATTGTGCGAGTACAGAGCGACGTGAAGAACAAACTGATTCCGGAGCCCGATGCGTTGCTTCCAGCGCTCGACCAAATCGCAGCGAATTCAGAGTTGATGGATATGTCGCGCCAGCGCGCCCGCGCCATTGCTGAGCAAATCCGCCAAAGCCACTGATCGGCATCTAAGCGAAACCTTGCCCGGTGCAACGCTCGGAATTTGGGAATATTCTTCAGCTTCGTTTCTCGATTCCGCTTGACGGCGGCAGGGCGAAGCGCGAGCATACGAAAAGCTAACGTGCAATCGCCATAAGAAGTCGGCGCGGGGCGACCATCCTTCCCCCGTAAAGCGCCCCGGGAGGTGTGCGATGCTGCGTTCTTTCTGTTTCAGTCTTCTCCTGTTGTGCTCTGCAGTCTTGGTATTGACGAGTGCGCCGCGACGGGCGCAGGCTTCGGACTTGAGCTATGCGCGCATCGTGCGCGTGAGCTTGGTGAGCGGAGATGTTCAACTGTCGCGTCCTGGCCACCCCTCATGGGAAGCCGCCGCGCAGAACATGCCCGTGACCCAGGGCGTCACCATCGGCACGAATGACGGCTATGCGGAGATTGAGTTCGAAGACGGCACTACCGCGTGGATTTCCCAAAATACCCTTGTGCAGTTCACCGAGCTTGCGCTCGCCGACGGCGGACGCATTACCAAGCTCACTCTCGCGCAGGGCACGATGAGCATTCTGACGGCGCTGCGCCGCGGTGATACGTTCGCACTCTCGATGTCCGGAGAAACGATTGCGGCGCCCAAGAATGCATTTTTTCGCATTGATTGTTTCCACGATGGAGCTTCCGTCAGTGTGCTGGGCGGCGAGGTCGAGGTAACTTCTGCGGCCGGAACGAAACTGGTACCGAAGGGGAAGACGCTGGCCTATCGATCCAAGCTCGACAATGTCTCGCTGAGCGCCAATCCCAAAGCCGACGACTGGGACCGCTGGACTGTTGGGCGCGCGCGCACTGCGCAGACAGAGACCGCGCAATCAACGTCGTATATCGACGCGCCGTTCAGTTACGGCTTGGCCGATATGTCCGCTTACGGCGGGTGGAACTATTTCGCAGGATACGGATATGGCTGGCAGCCCTACGGCATGGGAAGCTGCTGGATGCCATTTATGAACGGCCAGTGGGACTTCTATCCTCAACTGGGCTGGACGTGGGTGAGCGGGGAGCCGTGGGGTTGGACGCCTTATCACTTCGGAAGCTGGAATTACCTGCCATCGAATGGCTGGACTTGGTTTCCATCGGAATTTGGTGCCTGGGATCCTGCGCCGGTCGATTGGTATTCGGCGGGAAACCAAGTGGGATGGTGGCCAGCGGCCTTCTCTGGTGGGTCGCCACTGATGTTTGAGCAAATCGCCGGCCGATGCTCGGGATTCGCCGGAGCGGGGTACGGAGCCAGCGGAAATTCGCGATTGAAGATGGCACGAGCGGTTCGACCCGTCAGAAGACCTCCGTCGCGCTTGATGTTGACGACCAACCGGCTGGGCCACAGCGATAGCATTGGCCTTTTCGCATATTCTGACGGCGATGCACGAAAAATGCCCATTCGCTCCGCTGAGCCACTGGAAAATGGCAAAGCTTCCGGCATGGCCGTTTTCGCAGTGGCTGGGAATCCGCGCCCCATACCCAGAATGCTGGTGCCGACGGCGCCGGACATGGCTCATCTTCAGCGTTCATTGGTGACTGGCGCGAGCGTCTCGGCGATGAAGCTGAATTCAGCCATGCCTTCCGCGCCGCGAGAAGCTTTGCGGGCGGTGAATGCCATGCCGGCGCCGGCAATGCCTACTCACCGGCCAGCTCCCCTGATGTTCTCGCGCGCCAGCAACGACGATTCAATGCGCGGGTATTCTCCGCAAGGTTCCATGGGCGGCGCGTCTGCCTATTCCGCTGCAACGGCGCGAGCGCTATCCGCCCCATCCATCTCGGCGGCACACGCGAGTGCAGGTAGCGCAGGGAAACCGCACTAGCGCGAGGGCGAATTCGAGAGCGGCAGAGGTTCAAAATTCGGATTTGCTGCAGCGGGGCTTTGTTCTTCGGTTGTTCTTCAGCACTACTGCACGGTGATTCCGGCGTAACCCACAACATCATCGAAGTCTCTGGTGACATCGGCTGAAGTGGCGTAACGGACAAGGTTAGCCTTTGTCGCGCCCAGATCGCATGTTGCCGTGAGCATGGCCACCGTCGGGCCATATCCGCACATGGAAATATTGTCACGGCGGATTGTGTCGTAGAGGCGCCGTGCGTCGAGTGCCAGAATGGCATCGATTGCTTTGCGGTCCTTCACGCGCGTTATGGCATCGCTCTCGCGGTGATTCATGTCCGAACTGGCGACGATCATCACTGGATCGTGTTGCGTCCGTACGACGGTTGCTATGGCGTGTCCCAGCATTGCGAGTGATTCAAAGCGATCGGTGCCGATAAGCACTGGAGCGAGCGTAAAATTCCCGGCCAGCCGCAGCAGAAACGGCAACTGCACTTCGAGCGAATGCTCGGGGGCATGAGCGACGGCGTCTTCGCGAAGCAGCGGAAAGGCATTTTTCAATTCCGCTGCCAGCACGCCATCCATGCGGGCTTCGCCAAGCGGAGTCTCCCATGCTCCCTCAGAAAGCATGGCCAAACGCTCGCCCTGCGGATAATGGCGAGGGCCCAAAAGAATAAATCGCGAAGGCAGATTCAAGGAGCCGTACACCGCTCCGGCCACGTGTCCTGAATACACGTATCCCGCGTGCGGAACGACGCAGCCGAGCGCGGAAGTTCTTTTGGGCGCAGGAAGCGTAAGCGCGTCGATTTGTTTTTCTAGCCGAAGAGGATCAGAGGGATAAAAACGTCCGGCGACTGCGGCGGGGCGAATCATGGAAAGCCTTCCGAAAACGCGCTGCGACGATCTGCGTCAATAAGCCTTGGAGGCTTTGCCTTTTATCAACTGAGCCACCGAGCCGCCGTGCGCGTAGCGGACCGTCACGGAATCGCCAGGCTGGTATCCGCCGCGCTCGATCAAATTTTGCAGCTTCTTTGTAAGATCAGGCGAAAACGTGAAGGTGCGCACGATGTAGGAATTCTTGGGATCGCGAACGATGATGGACACGGTGTTCATGCGCACGACTTCGCCTTTGAAAGTATCGATTTTAGTCTTGGGAGATTTCAGGGTCTTGGATTTTACGGTGATGGTGCTGCCTGTGTTCTCCTGGGCATGCGCGGCAGGCGGAGCGAGCGCCCCGGACAACATGAAAAATGCAACGAGCGGGACTCGTTTAGATTTCATCGTCGATTGAAATTTTCAGCGACTTGAGAAACTTGATGTCCTGCTGCGTAATTTCCACCTTGGCATCCGCCGTCTGTTCATCGAGCACTTCTTCGTCCACGCGAATATGCAGCGCCTCCAGAAACCGGCGGTCGTGCGTCGTCATTTTCTCGTCCTGCGCGGCCCGTTGCGCCAGACCGATGGTCGCATCGAGTTTGAGCACGATATCGTAACCGGCCGCGCGAACGTTGCTGATTGCTTCTGCGATTTTTTCTGAGTCGGCCACGGAGTCGTTGATTGCGTGCCCTAGTTCGCGAAGCAAAGCCTTGAGATGGTCATCGAGACGCACTGTCTGCCTCCTAACCCTTCCTCGATTTTAAGTCGCTGCCGGGCAAGATACAAGTCCTGGTGCGGGACCCGGCAACTCCCCGGCCGGATGTAATAGAATGAACGCATGAGTTTGGCAAGTGGCCCGAATTGGCTGGCGGCGTCGTGGCGCGCGGGCGCCACGATGTTGCGCGCTTTCTGGAAGCTGGCCCGGCAGCTTTTTCACGAGGCCACTGGCACGCTCTTCGCGCTGTTTGCAATCTATGCCGGGGCGGCCTGTTGGAAGCAAATTCATCAGCCTGGCGGGGAATGGATTGCAACGTTCGCGGCGGCTTACGCAGCGATGATGGTGTTTTTCTCCATCGCGTCGTTTCGCAGCGCGCGCCGCGTCCGTTGATACACGAGTCGATTATGGATGAGCAGCGCCACGAATCGCGCTATGAATCGATGACCAGGGATACTGCGAAAATCGGGAAGCAACGGGAGAGGCAAACGCCGCCCGGCGCTCTGCCCATTGATGCCGTTGTCGGCCCTGAGAATCTCCGCGATGTGGATGCCGAGCGCGACATTGGTCTTCCCGGAAAGTTTCCCTTCACTCGCGGCATTTATCCCACGATGTACCGCGGCCGCTTGTGGACCATGCGGCAGTACGCCGGCTTCGGCGCGGCCGTGGAGTCGAACCAACGCTATCGCTACTTGCTCTCGCAGGGACAAACCGGTCTTTCGGTGGCGTTCGATCTGCCCACGCAAATCGGAATGGATTCGGACCACGAACTCGCTTTCGGCGAAGTGGGCAAAGTCGGTGTGGCGATCGATTCCCTGGAGGACATGGAAACGCTTTTCGAAGGCATTCCGCTGGATCGCGTTTCCACTTCGATGACGATAAATTCTACGGCGGCGATCCTGCTGGCTTTGTATGTCGCCGTAGCAAAGAAACAGAAAGCGAATCTGCGACGGCTCTCCGGGACAGTGCAGAACGACATTCTGAAGGAATACATCGCGCGCGGAACATATATCTATCCGATCCGGCCGGCGATGCGCATCGTCACGGATATTTTCGCGTGGTGCCGCGCGGAGATCCCCAATTGGAATGCAATCTCCATTTCGGGCTATCACATTCGCGAGGCTGGCTCGACGGCGGTGCAGGAAGTCGCGTTCACGCTGGCGAACGCAATCGCTTACGTTGACGCGGCGGTTGTGGCGGGCTTGAAAGTAGATGAGATCGCCCCGCAAATTTCATTTTTTTTCAATTCGCACAACGGGTTGCTCGATGAAGTGGCGAAGTTCCGCGCCGCGCGGCGGCTGTGGGCGCGCATCATGCGCGAACGCTTTGACGCGAAGGATGCGCGCTCGATGCTGCTGCGTTTTCACGCACAGACCGGCGGGTCCACGCTCACCGCGCAACAGCCGGAAAATAATCTGGTGCGCGTGGCGCTTCAGGCGCTGGCCGCAGTACTGGGTGGTTGCCAATCGCTGCATACGAATAGCCTTGACGAGGCGCTCGCGCTTCCGACCGAGCAATCCGCTCTGTTGGCGCTGCGGACACAGCAAATCATCGCGGCGGAAACAGGCGTCGCGAATACCATCGACCCGGTTGGCGGCTCGTATGCCATCGAGTATCTCACCAGCGAAATCGAACGCGGCGCTTCGGCGTACATCGAAAAAATCGATGCGCTCGGCGGTATGCTGCGAGCGATCGAGGCGGGCTTTGTCCAGGCAGAAGTACAACAGGCGGCGTACGAATATCAGCAGGCGGTGGAACGCGGAGAAGTCGCCGTGGTTGGCGTGAACCGCTTCGCGGAAGACGCAGCGCGGCGGATACCGACTTCGCAGATCGATCCGGAAGTTGAGAGATTGCAAATCGCGCGGTTGAAGGCTCTGCGGACACGGCGAGACGGGCCAAAAGCAAAGGCCGCGCTGGATGAAATTGACCGGCGCGCGCGATCGAATGAAAATCTGATGCCCGCCATTCTCGCGGCGGTCGAATCCTATGCTACGGTCGGCGAAATTTCCGACACGCTGCGCGGCGCGTTCGGCGAATACCAAGAATCCGTTGTGATTTAGACTTTTGCCGTGTCGAACTTTCCAAAACTCATTCTTGCTTCGACGTCGCCTCGACGCGCGGAGATTCTGCGCAACGCCGGATTCGATTTCGAAGTTTTTCCCTCCGAGATCGACGAATCACGATCGTCTCGGGAGCCTGCCCCGGTCTATGTTTGGCGTGTTGCCGAACTGAAGGTACGAACGGCGATGAGCAGGTTGCGTGCGAACCGCCAGAAGGATTACAGCGCGATCGTGGCAGCAGACACGGTTGTGGCAATCGACGGAGATGTCCTGGGCAAACCCAGATCCGCCGAAGACGCGCGAAGAATGCTTCGCCGCTTGAGCGGCAAATGGCACGAAGTGTTCACGGGGTTGGCTGTTCTGGTCAGGCAGTCAGAGCGGACGATTGTGGTGGTGGAAAAAACGCGCGTGGAATTTGGGTTGCTCTCGGACAGCGAAATTGACGAATACATTCGAACCGACGAGCCATTTGACAAAGCCGGCGCATATGCCATACAGGGTCAGGGAGGGAAGTTCATTCTGCGCGTGGAAGGCTGCTATTTCAACGTGATGGGCTTGCCGTTAGCGCGCCTCTACGCGATTTTGCGCGAACTCAAATTGCAGTAGCCCAGAACTCAGTTCGGCTGAAAAAAACGGCCGTCGGAAGAGACTGCCGCGATCCGCAGGACTCTGAATTATTGTTTCTGTTACTTCTTCGGCTCAACCGGAGGAGTCGTGGTGGTGGTCGAGGGAGGAGGCGCGGGACTAGGTTCGTCGCGCATTCCTTGCTTGAACTCTTTAATTCCAGTGCCCAGGCCACGCATCAGTTCAGGAATTCTGCGGCCGCCAAACAATACGACAACGATAATCAAGATCAGCAGCAGATGCATTGGGCTCAGTTCCATGAAGCCTCCTTGCCGGGCCTTTCACTGGCAAGCCATCTCGTAGCATGGCATCCTGCCAGAACCGACTGTGCCTACAGTATAACACGCTCGTCACCCAAGCGCCGAGTTAACCGCATCCGGTCCATATATTCCAGCAGCGGTATGGCGTGTTTGCGGGTTACGCCAACAAGCTCCTTGAAGGCCGCGACCGGCAGGCGCTCGCCGTGGGTGCGCTTGTATCCCGCGAGCAGAGTCGAAAGTTTCGCTAGCGCAGTTGTATGAAACACCATTTCCTCGGTGATCTTCACGAGCGTTTTTTCACGGATGAGCATTTGCAGCAGCTTGCGCGCGCGCGCCGAGTCGACCGCGACGCGGCTCAACACTTCACTCACTGCCGGCACAGCGAGGCCGGCGCGCTCGAACTCCTGCGCGATTTGTTCCTTCGCTTTTGATTCCTGCTCGGACAGGAAGATTTCCCGCTTGGCGCGCTGTACGGTATCTCTAGTGACAGCAATTTTCCCTTGGTGTACCAGTTCCTCGAGCGCCGCACGAAATACTTCCGGGCGAAGGCGCGGCGCGATGCGCCCGCGCAACTCCTGTTTGGCAATTCCCGGCGCAAGGGAGTTCGCCGCGTGGAAATCGTCTACCTCGCGCTCCATCGCGTGCAGCAATGTGCCCATCGCTTCGGATGAGACAGCGATCCAAGGCTGCTCGGAGATGATTTGGATTTTCTTGGCATCTGCGAGCTTTCGCACGGCCTCGCGCAATTCACTTTCGAGCCATCCGGTGCGCGAAATGACTTGGGCCATGTCCAATCCATGCGCATCCGCTGCAATGATGGCGCGTAGAATTTCTTCATGGCTCCCGTTTTCCAACGTCGCCAAGAATTGCATTACAGCGATGTTACGCTTCTTGTGGCGTGCTGCAAGCGCGTCCAGAACAACGCCTCCGCCAATGGTCACAACGGGTGAAAATTGCCGGACGATGAAGCGGTCGCCCGGCAGAACAAGGGTAGGCGCATCGAGGCGAAGCTGCGCCAGCGATGTGCCGCCCGGCGCGAGCTGATCCGTATCCAGTAAGACCACCTCCGCAATTCTTTCTGCCGCGCCGCAATGGAAATGAACGCGCGAGCGCGCCTTTAACACACGTGCGGAGGGCAAGAGCGATATTCGCGCATCCAGACGATTGGTGGAACGAAACACTCCCGCTGTCGCGAGCACCATTCCGCGCTCGATCTCTCCAACCTCGATATTTGCGAGATTGACGGCGGTGCGCTGGCCTGCCGTCGCTTGCGCCACCGCGCCCCCGCCCGAATGCAACCCGCGCACGCGCGAGCGTTTTCCCACCGGAAGTAATTCGACTTCCTGTTCCGGCGTCAGCGTGCCGGAAATCAGCGTGCCGGTTGCGACGGTTCCAAATCCCGGCATGACAAACGCGCGGTCAATGGGCAGCCGGGCGTAATGAGAAGTATCTCCTCGCGGCGCCGCTTGCGCGGTTCGCAGCAGTTCGTGCTTCAATTCTTCAAGACCCGCGCCGGTGCGAGCGCTCACGGCAATAATAGGCGCGCCCTGGAGAAAAGAAGCTCGCACGAATTCTTCCAGCTCGAGCTTCACGAGTCCCAGCGCATCGGCATCGACCAAATCGGCCTTCGTGATGGCTACGAGCCCGCACTCGATTCCCAGCAGCCGGCAAATCTCAAAATGCTCTCGCGTTTGCGGCTTGATGGATTCGTCCGCTGCCACGACCAGCAGGACGACATCGATTCCACCCGCTCCGGCGAGCATGTTGCGAATGAACTTTTCATGGCCTGGCACGTCCACGAAGCCCAGCTGTACATCTCCTAGAGTGAGGAACGCGTAACCCAAATCAATGGTGATTCCGCGGCGCTTCTCTTCTTCCAAGCGGTCCGGATGCGTGCCCGTGAGCGCTTCCACCAGCGCGGACTTGCCGTGGTCGATGTGCCCAGCCGTGCCGACAATGACGTGTTTGGCCATAGGCGTTGCTTGATCAGAACGAAAAACGCGGACGCAAAGAGCCGGTTCGATGCTAGCCGACTCATTCCCTAATGGTCAAACTGTGGAACTGCCAGCGAAGATCAGGCGTGCGGATGGGACTTGTCGTAGACAGTCATGAGCTGCTCGATCGTGGCGTGGGTGTACCGCTGCGTGGTGGAGAGTGAAGCGTGGCCTAGGAGTTCCTGAATCGCCCGGAGATCGGCGCCATCGGCGAGCAAGTGCGTGGCGAAGGCGTGCCGCAAAGAATGGGGATGCAGATCAAAATTCTGGGTAAGCAACCGGGCATACTTCCTCACGATATTGAAAACCATGCGCTTCGTCAGGCGCCCCCCGCTCCTGTTCAGGAATACGGCTTTGATCCGAGCGTCGGCTTTGGCGTGTTCGATGATTCTTTGCCGTGCAGGCCAGTACTGCTCCAGCGCTTCGCGGGCTTTACTGCCGTAGGGCACTACGCGCTCCTTGCGCCGCTTGCCATACACGTGAATCATCTGCTCAGCAGGATTGATGCTGGACATATCGAGCCCAGTGAGTTCACTCACGCGCAAACCGGATGCATACAGGACCTCCAAAATGGCGCGATCCCGAAGGGCTCGGTCCTGCGAGGTCAAGCTCCGCTTCGCAGGCGGACGGCGGGAGTTCTTTCTCTTGCAAGTTGCCTCTGCGATGGCTTCCGGGGTCATGTGGTCCAGCAGATTTTTCATTTCCTCTGGTGTCGAAACGTTGGGCACTCGCTTCGGCAACTTGGGACGCGCCACGAGGCAAGCGGGGTCTTGCTTCACCGCGTGTTCACGGACACAAAAGCGAAAAAATGAGCGCAAGGCTGCCAGTTTGCGCGCGATAGAGCTCTTCTCGAGGCCGCGGTCGTACAAATGATTCACAAATTCCCGTATGACCAGATGATCCACGGCGCCCAGCGCCATCGGCGGCTCATCAGGCGGAGTGACATAGGCCAGGAACTGCTCCAAGTCTATCCTATAATTCACGATCGTCTTTGGCGAAGCGTTACGGACGTATTGCAGGTAATGAAGGAATTTTGCGATGGCAGACTTAATGGTTCGCATGGCAGTCTGCGATTCTAAGTTTTCGCCGTGACAACATCCGGTTCAACGGTCAGCACGGGCGACTCTTCCGGCGCCTGAATTTCCCAATCGCATCCTTCCTTCAGGCACGAGTGGAAGACGCCTTGCTTGTTCCGTTTCAACACGATGAACGGCGCGCCGCATTTCGGGCACGGTTCGGGAAGCGGCTCATACGGCGTGGTAAAATCGCAATCCGGATAGCGGCTGCAGCCGTAGAAAATCCTGCCGCGACCGCGGCCCTTGGCGGTCCCCCGGCGCACAAATTCACCCTCGCCGCACTTGGGGCATTTAATTCCCAGGGTAATCGGGCGCGTGTACTTGCATTTCGGATACTTCGAGCAGCCGATGAATTCCCCGAAGCGGCCGTGGCGTTTCAAGAGCTGTTCGCCGCATTGCGGACACTTTTCGTCCAGCGGTTCGTCGGGCTGGCGTGCCTTCCGAGTACCCGCAGCCAGCCGGCGCGTCGTTTTGCAATCGGGATAACCGGAGCAAGCCAGGAATGCTCCGAAGCGGCCGCGTTTGATTACCATTTCGCGCCCGCAATTGTGGCAATACTCAACCGTGTTTGCGCCTTCGACTTCTTCGCTGGCGTCGGCGATGTCACGGATGTAATCGCAATCGGGATAGCGTTCGCAGCCGAGGAAAAAGCCGTGCCGGCTGATGCGTTCAAGAAGTTTGCCCTTGCCGCATTTGGGACAAATCTCGTCCGTCGGAATGCCGGCCTTGTAGGACTCCATCTCTCCTTCGGCTTTTTCAAGATCGTCTTCAAAGTGTTTCCAGAAGACCTTGACCGACTTGCGCCAGGGGAGTTTTCCTTCTTCGATTTCATCGAGTTCGTCTTCGAGGCGCGCGGTGAAGCCCACGTCGAAAATATCCTCAAAGCTTTTGACCAACAAATCGCTGACTTTTTCGCCGAGCAGAGTGGGCGTGAAGCGGCCCTGATCCTTGGTCACGTATTCGCGCTCGACAATCGTGGAAATAATGGCGGCATACGTGGAAGGACGGCCGATCCCTTTCTCTTCCAGCTCCTTGACGAGTGTAGCCTCCGTATAGCGCGGCGGAGGCTCGGTGAAATGCTGGTCCGGCCGTATTTTTTGCAGCTCCAGCCTCTCGCCTTCGCTGACGCGCGGGAGGGTGCGGCCCTCGGCGTCGGCGTCATCTTCGGCTGCGGGCGCAGCGCCGGGCACGGCGTCTGCGGCTTCGCCCTTGTCTTCATCTTCGCGCGAAGCGGAATAGGCAGCGAGGTAGCCGTCGAATTTCATCACCGAGCCGCTGGCACGGAAGATGTAGTCACCTGCTGAAATGTCTATGGTCGTCTGGTCGAAGACCGCCGGAACCATCTGAGAAGCCACGAATCGCTGCCAGATGAGTTGATACAGCTTGAACATGTCCTCATCCAGGTAGCGCTTCACTTCTTCTGGTGAGCGCGAGACATCGGTGGGCCGGATCGCTTCGTGCGCTTCCTGAGCTTGTTTTTTGGATTTGAAGAAGTTGGGCTTCTCCGGCAGGTAGTTCGGGCCGTAGTTCGAGCCGACGAAATCACGGACCTGCGCGATCGCGTCATTCGACACGCGGACGGAATCGGTGCGCATGTAGGTGATCAGAGCGACCGAACCTTCGTCGCCGAGATCGACGCCCTCATAGAGGCGCTGCGCGAGCGTCATAGTGCGTTTGGCGGAGAACCGCAACCGATTGTAAGAAGCCTGCTGCAGCTTGGAGGTGGTGAATGGCGGAGGCGCCCAGCGGCGCTTTTCCTTTTGAGCGACGCTTGAGACTTGCCACGAGGCGCGCTCAACCGAGTCAACGATTTCCTTGGCTTTCTCTTCGTTCGGGACTTCGATTTCTTCGCCCTTGTAGCGCCACAATTTCGCTTCAAAGGCCGGCGGTTCTGCGCCGGCGAGCATGGCATGAATCGTCCAGTATTCTTTAGGAAGGAAGGCCCGAATATCGCGCTCGCGGTCTACGATCAGCCGCAGCGCGACTGTCTGCACGCGCCCAGCCGAGAGGCCCCGCCGAACTTTGTCCCACAACAGCGGCGAAATTTTATAGCCTACAAGCCGATCAAGCACGCGCCGAGCCTGCTGCGCATCGACAAGATTGGTATTCAAAGTCCCAGCCTGCTCGAACGCAGCCTTGATCGCTTTCGGGGTAATTTCGTGGAACATCACACGAAATACTTTTCGTCTGTCGACCTTGTTTCTGCTGGATTTTGTCTTTTTGACTTCCGGCTTCTTGCCTTTTTTTTCTGTCTTGCCCTTGCCTTTGCCGTTGCCGTTATTGTTTTCTTCCGGCTCCACGGCGATTTCCGTGCCGGTCAAGAATTCGACCAGGTGCGCGCCAATCGCTTCACCCTCGCGGTCCGGGTCAGTGGCCACATAGATCGCGTCCGCTTCCCTGCCCAGCTTCTTTAGTTCGTTCAGGATTTTCGATTTGCCTGGGATGACGGTATACGTCGGCTCAAAGTCCTTCCCGATATCGATGCCCAGCTCCTTTTTGGGCAGATCCTTCACATGGCCGTACGACGCGCGCACGGCGTAATTCCGGCCCAGATATTTGTTGATCGTTTTCGCCTTAGCCGGCGATTCGACAATCACCAGAGAACGGCCCATAATTCCTTGAGTTTCCTTTCCCGCTGCCTGCGGGTTTACAGCATCACTTTCAAGAACTGTTTGCCCGGCAATTGTTGCACCAAGCCCTTCATTTCCAATTCAAAGAGCGTCGAAAGCACTTCGGATGAATTCATCTTGGACTGCTCAACCAGTTCATCCACGTGCTTGGACGCGTCCACTTCCAACAATGCGTACAGCGTTTTCTCGGCTGGTCCCAGGCTCTCTTCCACAAGCGATGCCCGCTCCGCGCCATCTGTTGTCTCCACCGGCACCAGCTCGGCGCGAATCGGCGTCGGTAACTCCTCGATAACGTCTTCCCAGCCGGTCACCAGTTTTGCGCCCTGCTTAATCAACTGGTTCGGTCCGAAGCTGGCCGGCTGCGTGGCGTTGCCCGGAACAGCGAACACTTCCCGGCCGAATTCCATCCCCAGCCGGGCCGTGATCAAAGAGCCTGAATACTGCTGACCTTCCACGACCACAACCCCGCGCGCCATTCCCGCAATGATTCTGTTGCGTATCGGGAAATTCTGCGGCGCAGGAAACGTTCCCATAGGGAACTCCGATATGATGGCCCCTCGCTCCTCAATTTCAGCAAAAATCTTTCGGTTCTCTTTCGGATAGATAACGTCTATGCCGCA
>JBAUEH010000135.1:0-12614 GCA_049678505.1 Candidatus Acidiferrales bacterium | reverse complement strand
TCGAACCCCCGACCCTCTGCTTAGAAGGCAGACGCTCTTTCCAACTGAGCTACGGGCGCGTCGTCACCTTGATTCTAAGACATATGCGCTTAGCGCTGAAATTGTTTTAGGTACGTTGATCTTTGCGCAAAGGGCTGACGCTCTCTAGCCTCATGCACCATCAGCGTATGCCCCCATAATCTCAAACACCAAAAGCGCATATGCTAGAAGCTCCTCTGGTTTTTCAACCAGCGTTTGCGGTGCATTCGGTACAACACAGAGACCTAGTTCTTAGTGGACCCGAAGGATGAGGCCTGCAGTAGATACGTGGAGAGCTTCTTTCGAACCGTTGCAGACCTGTTGCCGATCTGCCGCTCCAGGTGCTGCCGCACTTTGGACACTGTTTCATATTGCTCGCCGCCGGAGGGCCGCAGCAAATCTTCTGCTCGGAGAACACAGGCAAAAGCCAATTCGACGGATGCTTTGCTGCGCCGGAGGAATTGCCCGTAGTTGAACCAATCCGCTGCCTCCGCCAGCGCGTCGCCGGATTTCGCGTCGAGAAGGAGGCTTCGCTGATACGAAACAGTAGCCGCCTCGGCATTGCTGCTCGCTTCCTGCAATTCGGCGAGATGCGCCCATGCGAGGCTTTCGAGCTTGCTGTCGCCGGCCTTCTCCGCCAGCGTCGCTGCCGATTGATAAGCCTGGGTGGCTTGCGCGGTACGATTCAACCGCGCATTGTCGTCGGCGAGCGCGAGCATTGCGGATACGATCTCGGCAGGCGATGCTTGTTCGCGATTCCGCCGCGCAGCCACCAACTGCAAAAATTCCTCGTAGTGCTCACTCGCAGCAGCAGCATTTCCTTCGCGATCCAGCGCTTGCGCCAGATAAATCTGCGCATTCGTTTGCTCTGGGTCGACCGTCACCGCTTTTTGCCACGCGTTAACCGCTTCGCTGGCATCGCCTTTCTGGATCATCAGTAAGCCGTAGTTGACGAGCGCATCGGGATCATGCGGAGAAATCGCGAGTAGTTGCTGGTATTCCTCGATCGCTTCGGGGTAGCGATGTTCCTCGATCAACACTCGCGCACGCGCCTCCTGCGGGCCGGGATTTGCAGGATTCACCGAGACGGCGCGGGTCAACGCCTGTTCCGCTTGAGGAAGATTCCCTTCCTGCGACTCCACGCGCGCAATTTTCATTTGTACAGAACTGTCGTACGGATTGAGCGAGGCGGCTCGGACAAGATGGGCAAGATTGCCGTCGTCCCCTCCGAGAAAATAGTGGATCTGATCCATGGCCCCCCAGGCGATGAGCAGCACGGCTGCGGCGATGCGAAACGCACGCGCTGAAGACGTCCTGCCAGTGAGCCATTGCCACACGCCGCCT
This sequence comes from Candidatus Acidiferrales bacterium, assembly GCA_049678505.1. Classification (GTDB taxonomy): domain Bacteria; phylum Acidobacteriota; class Terriglobia; order Acidiferrales; family UBA7541; genus DAHUXN01. The sequence goes on along the minus strand of JBAUEH010000135.1, from coordinate 11,252 downwards.
ATGCCGCGAGTTGTTGCAGCGGAAGCGCTTTGCTGGGTTTTCGCCAGCGCAGCACGTCCTACGCGGGCCGTGAGTAGCGTCGCGATGCGCGAGTCGCGCAATTTCCAGATCGCGCCATCCAGAATGAAGTGATGAATATTGACGAGCGCAGTGAAAATCAAGAAGCTGACCGCAAAATCATAGTGAAACACGTAGCTGACGATCCACGGGCCGGGAATGAAAAGTGCGATTCCCCCCGCGAGCAGCGTACCGAAATAGGCAGCGCGGCTCCATCCGTGGCCAGTCGCGCGCGCCTCACGCTGCGCGTAGTAGCTGGTGATCCACAAATATTGCGCCGAATGCAGCACCGCGAGGATGCCACTGCTGTAGCGGCTCTGCGGAATCTGAATGCGCATCACTAGAGAAAGAAGAATCGGCACCAGAAACCAAAGGAATTGCGAGAAAAGCAGCGTGAGCGGCGCGGCCAGAGCGCGCAATCCCGATTTCGCGAGCCGCAAAAACGCCGCCGCGCTCAACACGAGGAATGCGCCGGCCGTCACGATTTCGGCCGGATGAGCGAGTTTGGCGGGAATGCCGAGCGACAGGACTAGCGGATCGCCCGAAACGCCAGTCTGGAAGCTGATCAACAGCATGATGTAAGACGCGACGAAAGCGTAGTGAAGCAAACGGCGTTCAACGGTGTTTACCGTGGCGCCGTTGCGCCGTAGGAACATCATCAGCAGGCCGAAATTCTGCCGCGAATAGTGCCATGGACTCCAACATATATAGAGAGTGAAAACCCAGGGAACGAGGGGGAACCAGGCATGCGCCAGCAGGCCGGTCAGGACCAGCAGCACCGTCAGATGGAGGGTGAAGACGCGATATTTGACGAATTCTTCCTTTGTGCGGTACGCGCGATAGATAGTCGCCATGAAGTGCGGATAATTGAAGACGATGGCCAGAAGATAAAACGCAACGGTCCAGGTATGAAAATGCGAAGTGCCGAGCAGCGCCGCAACCAAAAGCAGAGGAGCGGACCACGCACCGCAGCCGAAAATCAAATCCGTCCACGGCCCGTAAATCCACGTACTCGGCGCGGAAGCAGGCGCAGTTTCGGTCCGAGCGCTCATCGCCACCATTTCCGTGTTTGCATCGTACGAGTCATCGAACTTCGCTTGTACTCCTCTGTTGAGATTGCACCCAGTTTACTTGGCTTGGCGCACGCGACGAGTCCGGCAGCGCATCACCTTACAGTATCGGTAACCGGCCCCGCGGACCACGGGTTTCCGACAAACCCAGCCACAGCCATGATCCTCATCCCGCTGCTGGCATGGCGGTCTTCACCCCCGGCAATCGCATCGCGCAATCGGCCCGCCACTTGCTCAATGACTATCGCGCTCAATGGCAAAGAGAAGAGCGCACGAGCGATATGGAATCTCTTTCGACGCGATTCGGCCGCAGAAGAGATTTCCTCGTCTCTTAAGTTGCAAAGAATTGCATTTAGGCTGCGAGACCAGAGCTGCCGGAGGGCATGGGCGGCCGGAAAGAATAAAGACGGGGGATCTGAACGGGATGCAATGCACGCGCAGGAAGTCAATGGCAATTGTTGCCATCGTTTGTGCCGGGATTGGCACCTTCAGCGCACCTCATGCTTCGGCCCAAGTGGTCCAGCAAGTCTCCTCTCGTGCGCTGGCGTCACCCCTTCACTTTGAAGCGAGCAAGAACGTCTCCGGCAGCCCCATCAAGTATTCTGCCCGCGCAGTATCCTACAGTCTCTTCCTATCGAGTGACGAGGCCGACGTTGTTCTGCACGGCGAAGGAATGCCTTCTGGTGAAGTTACTCGCGGAAAACCGATTGTTGTGCAAGCATACGCCAACTTGCTGCGCATGCGATTTGTAGATTCTAACCTGCCGGCCAGTATCGGGCCGCCCGATGCGCAAAAGCGATTGCAAACCCATCCTTACTATACCGCTGTCGCCTATCGTGGAATCTATCCCGGCACTGATGTAGTCTTCCGCGGCGATCAGCAGCAAATCGGATTTCAGTTGAATCTTTGCCCTGGGGCCGATTCCGATCACATCGTGCTCGAGCTCGCAGGCGCTACAGGAATCAGCTTGGACACAGATGGAAACGCCATTGTGCGTGTTGGCCGCGCATCGCTCATTCTCCAGAAACCTTCGGTCATGATTAGCTCCAAAAGCGCGCGACAATGGTTAGCGGGCGCCTACCGAATCGAAACTCGCAACCGCTTGCGTTTCATCGTGCGTACTCCAGCCGCTGATGCACAAATCATTACGGATTGATTTGGGCGCAGCGAGCCATCGCCGCGTTTGTGGCTGGGAGCATTCACATCTCGGTTTCGTTCTCTAGGAATTCACGCCAACTTGCAGTATCTTCAAATTGTGATCGGAAATCTCTGGAGGAACCCGAATGGCGGATGACAACTCAAAAAACTCAGAAACCGCACCAGCGGGCGTGCGCATGGTGAAATGCGTGAAGTTTGGCCGCGAAATGCCCGGCCTAGATCGCGTTCCTTGGAAAGGCGAACTCGGCCAAAAAATCTACGACAATGTTTCAAAGGAAGCTTGGAAGATGTGGATCGAGTACTCAAAGATGGTGATGAACGAGTACCGCCTCAATCCCTTGGATCCTCAGTCCCAAACAATCATCGCCGAGCAAATGGAAAAATTCTTTTTCGGCGAGGGCGCCCAATTGCCGCCGGGATATGTGGCGCAGAAAGCCAAGGCCTGATTCGGCGCGATAAACAGCATTTAGAACTCACACGGAGATTTTTCTTGTCGCTGGATGCTCCACCGGCAATCGCGCTGAAAAATGGAAATGCAGCCGCGCGTGGGCCTGCCGGAGCGCGGATTCCGCTTCTGCGGGCTCCGCGGCCCGTGCAAAAATGAATCCCAGGTAGCTCGCGCCTTCGGGCCATGCCGCGACGTAATCCTTGAATCGCGACGTAATTTCGATTTCGGTTATGTTGGACACGCGTGACGCATCCTCCAAACCTTCGACTCTCTCGAAAATTCCACTGCGCGGCACGGGGATCATCATCACGCCAGACGCTTCTGGCTCGCGGTCAACATTTGCTCCACCCAAATCGAGCAGGTAGCGAATCAGCAGTTCTTCGAGTGAGATTCGCTGCGGACCAAAGCGCAGAGCGCGCGAACACAGCCCTCCGATCGGTCGCGATGCAATCTCGAGCACCCATGGACCATCATCGTTCACACGAAACTCGGCGTGAATCGGCCCGTGAGTCAGGCCGAGTGCCGCCACGGAGCGAGCTGCGCAATCGCGGAGTACGATCTGCTGATCCTCAGCGAGCCGCGACGGGGTCACGTAAATTGTCTCTTCGAAGTACGGGCCCTCAAGCGGATCGGGCTTGTCGAAGATTGCGAGCACTCGAAGCCGCCCACGATCCAGCAGACCTTCGATGGCAACTTCCTTCCCGGGAATGTAACTCTCCACAAGCAAACGGTCGAGGCCTGCCTCGTGACTCACTTGAATCTCCGGCGATTTGAGCAGAGCAGCGATCCTCGAGACGGCGCCTTGAAACTGCTCTTCGTTGTTTGCGCGAATCACACCCTGGCTCGCCGCGAGCGACAGTGGTTTAATCACACACGGAAATTCTACCTTCGGTAAAACAGTCTGAATGGCCTCGGTAACAGCAAAAGAAAAAAAATGCGGCACGGGCAGACCGGCGTCGCGCAGGGCTTCTCGCTGAGCCAGTTTGTTCCGGCTGCGTTCAACGGCTTGCGGATCGTTTCCAGCAAGCCTGAGAGAGAACACTGCGTATGCCGCCGTTGTTGTCGGACGGTCTCCCAGAGCTAGGATTGCGCTCGGCGGGTCTGATTTCGCTTGCCGTACAATTTCCTTCGCAGCTTCGCGCGGATGCTCAAAGCTCAAGGGCAGCGCGCCATCGCCCCAAGGATCTTCGAGCTTATGGCAGCGATCCGTGGCGAACTGCACTTCCACGCCAAGCGTGGCCGCAGCGGAAGCAAAACCGCGAGTCTGATAACCGAGCTTGCTCGTGAGAATCAGGAGCTTCTTACGTGGGGTCTTCATTGATTTTCAGCGCGCAGGCGTCAAACGAACGCATCCGCCTGCCGCAAAGATTTTCTTGCATCAACGATGGAGGCCAACTGGTCTCCCGTCGGCTCGGCTCAACAGTACCAGGGTTCCGTCAGGTACGGGACGGTCGCGCGCGAAACAAGGGCCGGCTGCCGCCTTTCTGCTTCACGCACGCCGGCAGCTTGGCGGGCCGCTTCTTCAATCAACGCGAAGGTTCGCGCCCGCGTTCGGCTCATTTTCTCGCTGGTGTGAACAATCCGTTGAACTTCCTCGCACAGGCCGTCAACACGGCTGTCGGCGTGTTTCCACGGGTGGACCATCGCCGCGTCGTCAAAGGGGCCCACACCTTCGCGGATATCATGGAGTTCGAGCAAACGCGAGCCCGCGGGAATCAATAGGCGAATCGCCAGTTGAATCGGCGCTACATTTTCGACGAGCTCGTTCCGGCGCAGCACTTCGAGAAGATCCAGATAGCCTTCAAGGGTTGTCCACGGCGTAAAAGGCACAAATGTCGGCTGCAAAACCAATCCTTCCGTACGGAATCTGCGGACCACCTCGAGAAAATCGGCGCGGGTATGGTGTTTCTCCAGTTTTTCGAGAATCGTATCGTCTACGGATTCGACCGCACTGGTTACAAAAAGACATCCTGTTTCACGCAGGGTGCGCAGATGCTCAGAATGCTTCAACAAGTGCTCGATCTTGATTGTGGCGTCGTAGGTGATCTCTGGAAACTCTTTGTGTACCGCCTCGACGAGCGGTATGGCATGGCCAATGCCATTGAAAAAATCGGGATCACCAAACGTGATGTGCTGCGCACCCACTGCAACTTGCTGGCGAATATCCGCCAGTACGACGTCGCGATCGACAATGCGAAACACGCCTTTATAAACAGGCACGATCGGGCAGTGTCGGCACAGATGTTTGCAACCCCTGCTGGCCTCCGTGTAACCGGCGGTGAGCTTTTCACCGCTCGGCAGCGCCACTCGAGCGTATTTGTCCAGAGGTACGAGCCCGGTCCGGCTCGGCACTTTGAATTCCTGGCGCGCCAGAGAAATCACTGGTTCCTCTTGCGCTGTAGCTGCAGATGATTTTGCGCTCGCCAACCTGCCGGCGAGGTGCACTAATCCTTGTTCAAATTCTCCGCCGAGAATTGTTTGGACGCCGAGGCGGCGCAGCCAAGCTTCGTTCACGGAAGCATACAATCCATAGAAACAGATATGCGCGTGCGGATTGATTCGCCGAATCTCACCGAGCAGTTCCGCGGCGAGACGCGTGGCTGTGTGCATCGGCACGTAGAATCCAACGAGCCCGGCATCGCGAATGGCCTGCTCGTTCAGCGGCTCGCGCGAGGTGTCGATACAAGTGACTTCGGCTCCGGCCTCGCGGAGCCAAGCGGCAGGCGATGCCAAGCCAAAAGGTTGGCGCCCGAGTTCGTATGTGGAGATAAGGACGACTTTCATCGCTTTCCGTTGACTCTGAGATTATGGCATGCGCGAAGTTGGCGCGGCAAATTGAGAAGCCCTCACGACAGGCAAAATTGGAAAGTATAGGCTCGTGATTGCGTTATTATATACGGTTAGCGGAAGGAGCCTGTAGATTCATGAGCGCTGCCTCAAACTCGTTCAACGCGCGTTCCACTCTCAAAGTTGCGGGGGAACCTTTCGAGATCTTCCGCCTGTCGTCACTGGAGACCTCGCGCGAAGGGAAAATCGCTTCGTTCCCTTTCTCGCTGAAAATCCTGACTGAGAACCTGCTGCGCCAGGAGGGCGGCCCGTTCGTTCAAGCGGACGACGTTCGTGCGCTCGCCCATTGGCGGCCAACCGAGGAACCATCCAAAGAGATTTCCTTCCTTCCGGCGCGCGTTTTGCTCCAGGATTTCACGGGCGTGCCCGCCATCGTTGATTTGGCGGCGATGCGCGAAGCCATGCGTAAACTCGGCGGCGATCCCGCCAAGATCAATCCGCTGTTTCCCGCGGAACTTGTGATCGATCATTCCGTGCAAGTCGACCAATTCGGAACGCCGCAATCCTTCGCGTTCAATTCTGAATTGGAATTTATGCGCAACATCGAGCGCTACGCGCTCTTGCGCTGGGGACAGGACAGTTTCAGAAATTTCCGGGTCGTGCCGCCAGATACGGGCATTTGCCATCAGGTAAATCTGGAATACTTGTCGCGCGTGGTTTTCCGTCGCGAAGAAGCTGGCAAGCAGCTCGCCTATCCTGATTCGTTGGTTGGCACCGACTCTCACACAACCATGGTAAATGGTTTAGGAGTTTTTGGCTGGGGCGTTGGCGGAATTGAAGCGGAAGCAGCCATGCTTGGCCAGCCGCTCTCGATGCTTATTCCCCAGGTCGTTGGCTTCAAGCTTCACGGACGCCTGCACGAAGGCGCAACGGCAACCGATCTTGTTCTTACCGTTACTGAGATGCTTCGGAAAAAGGGTGTGGTCGGAAAGTTTGTGGAATTTTACGGGGCCGGGCTTTCAAGCCTGACCCTCCCGGACCGCGCCACGATCAGCAACATGGCTCCCGAATACGGCGCGACGATGGGGTTTTTCCCGGTCGATTCCGAGACGCTCGCTTATCTTCGCTTCACCGGTCGCGATGAAGCTCACGTGAAACTCGTAGAAGCCTACACGAAAGAGCAGGGGCTGTTCCGCACGGATGCTACTCCCGACCCGGAATTTTCCGACAAGCTTGAATTAGATTTGGCGCACGTGGTCCCCACGATCGCTGGACCGAAGCGTCCGCAGGATAAAGTGCCACTTACGCAGGCCAAGGCCGTTTTCCAGAAATCGCTCACGACTGCGCCGAAGCATACAAGCGTCCAAAACAATGGGGACCGGTTCCAGCTCGCCGATGGCTCCGTCGTTATTGCGGCGATCACCAGCTGCACAAATACATCGAACCCATCACTCATGCTTGGCGCGGGCATTCTGGCGAAGAAGGCTGTCGAGCGTGGCTTGAAATCCAAGCCCTGGGTAAAAACGAGTCTCGCGCCAGGCTCGATGGTCGTCAGTGATTATCTGAAAAAATCAGGACTAACGCCGTTCTTGGAGGAATTGCGTTTCCATCTTGTTGGCTACGGATGCACCACGTGCATCGGCAATAGCGGGCCACTTTCCGAACCGATTAGCAAGGCTATCAAGGAAAATGATCTGGTGGCTGTTTCCGTACTCAGCGGGAATCGCAATTTTGAGGGCCGCATCAATCCACTCTGCCGCGCAAATTATCTCGCTTCTCCGCCGCTGGTCGTCGCATACGCGCTCGCCGGGCGGATGGATTTTGACATGGAGAAAGATCCGCTCGGAGATGACAACGCAGGCAAGCCCGTTTATTTGCGCGACATTTGGCCCACTCCACAGGAAGTGGAAGCGCTCATGCGCTCCTCTGTGACCACAGACATGTTCCACAAGGAATATTCCAATATCTTCACCGGCGACAACCGCTGGCGCGCGTTGCCGGTTCCCAAGGGCGATCTTTACGCGTGGGATGAGAAATCCACGTACATCAAGTTGCCGCCATTTTTCGAGGGCATGCCACCGAAGCCGGAACCAATCCAGGACTTGAAGGGGCTGCGCGTCCTGGCGCTCCTCGGCGATAGCGTCACTACGGACCATATTTCACCTGCGGGCTCCATCCCTGCCGACAGTCCCGCTGGAAAGTATTTGATCGCGAATGGCGTGCTGCCCAAGGATTTCAATTCCTACGGCGCGCGCCGTGGAAATCACGAAGTAATGATGCGCGGAACGTTCGCCAATATTCGCTTACGCAATATGCTTGCGCCCGGAACAGAAGGCGGTTGGACACTGCACCAGTCAAGCGGCGCGAAGATGACGATCTTCGATGCAGCGGAGAAATACCACTCCGAAGGCGTTCCTTTGCTGGTCATCGCCGGACAGGAATACGGCGCAGGCTCTTCGCGTGATTGGGCTGCAAAAGGCACGCTGCTTCTCGGTGTTCGTGCCGTTCTTGCCGAGAGCTTCGAGCGCATTCATCGCAGCAACTTGATCGGGATGGGCGTGCTGCCTTTGGAATTTCAGAATGGCGACACCACAAAGTCGCTGGATCTCAACGGTCAGGAGACGTTCGAGATCGAAGGTCTCGCGGAGCAGTTCAAGCCGCGAAAGACGCTTCGTGTGCGCGCGCGAGATGCTGCGGGCAAAGAAAAAAACTTTTCTGTCTGCCTGCGCATCGATACCCCGGTCGAGGCCGCTTATTACCAGCACGGCGGGATTCTGCAATATGTTCTACGGCAGATGTCCTAACGGAGCGAATCAGGCTCCGAATCACGGTCAGCCCTTCCCAAGATGGCTACTTTGGATTCACCGTCACTGATCCCAAATTGGAGCCCACCGCCGGATTTTCGGGTGTCCGATAACGGGACAATGAAGTCCCACTATCGGGCGTGCACTGGCGACTTACCAGGTGTATAATGCATCTAAGCTTCACAATAGGTGAGGGTTACGCCGTGCGTACTGTCGGCATGCGAATTGCGGTTATCATCGTCGATCAAGGAGAAGTGACTTGGACATTGTTCGCCCTGATGTAAAGAGGAAAAAGCGGATCCGCAGGATCATGTATATTGTGGCTATTCTTATCCTGCTTCCTCTGGTGACCTACGGCCTATCACGGTTAAAGCCAGCGCCTCCCAGCGTTGATGGCTCGGTGATCTGGGCGGATACCGTTAAGCGCGGCGATATGCTGCTTGAGGTCCGCGGCCTGGGGACACTCGTGCCGGAAACCACCACCATTATTTCCGTCCCTTTTGAAGCTCGCGTCTCCCAGCGTCTCATTCTTCCCGGTGCAATCGTGAAACCCGACTCCGTCATCATGATCCTGACCAACCCTACACTTGAGCAGCAACTTATCAGCGCCAAATTCCAGTTGAAATCGGCCCAAGCCGCCCTCGCAAGCCTGAAAGCAACTGTCGGGAACTCGCTTATGGCGCTGCGCTCAGCGGCTGCCAACACACGGTCGCAATATCGTCAGGCGCAGATGCAAGCGGAAGCGGATCAAACGGGTTTCCAACAGGGTGTAGTGGCAAAAGTCATCGCTGATAAATCCCAAGTGCAGGCCGTCGAGTTGAAGGATGAGGACCAGTTGGCGCAGCAGCAGATAGATAGTTACGCAGCCTCCGTGCAAGACCAATTGGCCGTCCAGGAAGCCACTGTATCGCAGGATCAGGCGCAGCTGGCCTTGTACCAACATGAGGTCGAACAACTGACCGTCCGCGCCGGTCTCGAGGGTGTGCTCCAGGAAGAACCGGCCCAAGTCGGTCAAGACATGACCCCCGGACAGGAACTTTGTATCGTCGCGCAACCTTCAAAGCTGAAAGCGGCACTGCAAATCGCAGAGACGCAAGCGCGGGACATTCAGCTCAATCAGACCGCGCAAGTTGATACCCATAACGGCATCATTCCGGGACATGTAATTCGCATTGACCCTGCCGTTGTGAATGGCACGCGCACCGTTGACGTCCATTTGGACGGGCCGTTGCCGGAAGGCGCTGTGCCAAACCTCAGTGTGGAAGGCACCGTCCTCATCGAAAAACTGACCAACGTGCTTTATGTCGGGCGCCCGGTTCACGGCGAGCAGAACAGCACGATCGGCCTGTTTAAGGAAGTCGATGGTGGAAAGGAAGCCGTGCAAGTGCAGGTAGGCATTGGGAAGGTGTCGGTAAGTAACGTCGAGATCGACAAGGGCCTGAATGTCGGCGACGTGGTCGTTCTGTCGGACATGTCGGCCTATGACAATTTTGACCGTATTCGAATTAAGTAAGAGTATGATACTGGCGGCGAAGGAGCGAGCATGAACGGCACGCAAACATTGATCCATCTTGACGGTGTTACCAAAGTTTTCTATACCGACGAAATCGAGACTCACGCGCTGGCCGGCGTCCACCTGGAAATCAAGGTCGGCGAATTCCTCGCCATCGCCGGGCCGTCGGGCTGCGGCAAATCGACGCTGCTCTCGATTCTCGGCTTGCTGGATTCGCCCACCGACGGCGCGTATACGTTGAATAATCAGCCGGTGGCGAATCTTTCGCTGTCGGACCGCACGCGCATTCGCAATCGGGAGATCGGCTTCATCTTCCAGGCATTTAACCTGATCGGTGATCTGACGGTGTTCGAAAACGTCGAGCTGCCGCTGACGTATCGCAGCATGGCCTCGGCCGAGCGCAAGCAGCGCGTCCAGCAAGTGCTTGAGCGTGTCGGAATGGCGCACCGCATGAAGCACTATCCTTCGCAACTCTCTGGCGGTCAGCAACAGCGCGTCGCAGTGGCTCGTGCCCTGGTGGGCCAGCCTTCCATCCTCCTCGCGGACGAGCCCACTGGGAACTTGGACTCCAAGAACAGCGAAGCGGTCATGGATCTGTTGCGGCAGCTCCACGGCGAAGGCGCCACGATCTGCATGGTGACGCACGATCCGCGATTTGCGGGCGTCGCGGATCGCTCAATTCACCTGTTCGACGGTCGCATCGTTGAAGAACTGGTGCACGCGCGCACGCAGGCCGTCTAGCAAACTTTTTTCTCCCGGCTGTTTTTATTAAGGCCGGGGTGTGCCCGCACGATTCGGAGGCGCGACCAATGAATAACTTCTGGCAGGACTTCCGCTTTGGGATACGCACACTTTCCAAGAATCCGGGATTCGCGGTCGTCGCTATTCTGACTCTGGCGCTCGGCATCGGCGCATCCGTCGCAATTTTTTCCGTAGTCGATGCTGTCTTGCTTCGCCCGCTTCCCTACCCCAATCCGCAACAAATCGTCACCGTGCGGGAACAAGAAGCTAACGGTCACCGGGCGCATATGGCCGATCCCAATTTCCTTGATTTTCGCGCTCAGAACCACACATTGAGCGCGCTGGCTATGTTCGCCTCGATTCCGGAATCCGTTTCCGGAGGCAGCGAGCCCGTGCGCGTGAATATCGGCCTGGTGTCGCAGGACTTCTTTAAGGCGCTCGGCGTCGAGCCCTTTCGCGGCCGTGAGTTTGCCGGCGGCGAGCTCGTTGCGCACGGCGCCCCCGCAATGATCGTGAGCTACAGTTATTGGCGGCAATTTCTCGGCGGGACGGATGATCTATCGCGCATCCGCTTGACGATGAACGGAACAGTCTATCCGGTCGTTGGCGTGATGCCGCAGGGTTTCGATTTTCCTCATGGCGTGGCAGCCTGGGCCGCATGGGAGCGCTACGGC
>JBAUEH010000134.1:0-55796 GCA_049678505.1 Candidatus Acidiferrales bacterium | reverse complement strand
GGCAAGACGCATGGTATTGGCCATGTGAACGTTGTTGTCCATGTCGCCGGTGGTGAGCATCAAGTGGCCTTTGAGATTCTTGGCCAAGTCGGAGTTTTTGTCGATGTTGTAGAGGAATTTCACAGTGCCGTCCTTCTCATCGACTTCCTTGATGCCGTGATATTTTTCGCTCCAGTATTTGTTATAGACATTGTTTTCGTGATTGCCGGATTCCGACCAGCCCACTTTGAAAAAATCCGGATACTGAAGCAGCGCCGCAGCGGTCATAAATCCGCCGCCGGAATGGCCCCAAATGCCGACACGGTCGATATCGATGTAAGGATGAATCGCAGCGAGTTCCTCGGCGGCGGCTTTTTTGTCGGCCAGACCGTAGTCGCGAAGATTGCCGTAACCGTATGCGTCGTACCATTTATTCCGCTGCGGGCTGCCACCGCGATTGCCCACTTCGATGATGATGAAGCCAAGCTGAGCGAGAGCTATGTTCTGGTCCTTCGGCGAGAAGGATTTGTCGACCTCTTCGGTTTGCGGGCCAGGATACACAAACTCGATGATCGGATACTTACGCGAAGGGTCAAAGTCGAACGGCTTGTACATGACGCCGTACAGGTCGGTGACGCCGTCGGCGGCTTTGACGTGAAAGGTTTCCGGATACTTGAATCCAGCAGCCAGCAGGCGCGTGACATCGGTAGTTTCAAGATTGGCGAGTAATGCGCCCTGATCGTCATAGAGAGCCGATTTCGGCGCGGTATCGACACGAGAAAAATTGTCGATGAAATACTTGCCGGAATCCGAGGCGCTGACGGTGTCGTCGAAATTGCCGGGAGTCAGAAGCTTCAAACCCGAGCCGTCGAGATTCACGCGGTAGAGATGCGTGTAGTAAGGGTCTTCGCCGGATTCGTGGCCATAGGCGGTGAAATACATGACGCGGGTCTTGTCGTCGATGGCGAGGATCTCACCGGCCATATATTCGCCAGAAGTGATTTGATTTTTCAGGTGTCCGGCGGAATCGTAAAGATAATAGTGACCCCAACCGTCGCGCTCAGACCACCAGATCAATTCCTGACCGTTGCCGATCTGGCGAAGAGGCTGAGTGTCGAGATAGACGTTGGAACGTTCCTCAATCAACGATTTGGAGGCGCCGCTGGTTGTGTCGGCGACGCAGACGTCAACGCGGTGCAGATCGCGGCTCGAGCGCAAGAAATAAAGCTTGTCGGAAGTATCCGAGAGCCATTGGCCGGTCATGAATGGACCGAATCCAGCGAGATTCTGGCGCTCACCTTGTAGTTGTTGCAATTCATGTTCGCGGTCGCGCGCGCGAATGCGGTCGGTGGCGATGGTGAGCGTCTGATCTTTGAACCCGGCGGTTTGAATCAAAACGTGCTGCTTGCTGGCGACGTCGAATACCTGAAGTTCTTCCTGCGGGACGTTGACGTCGCCGGCCATGGCATAGCTGTAGGTTTCGAGCGTAGGACGCGGATTGGCAAGGGTGTGAATGACCCACAAGTCGGCGACTTTGCGCTCATCGGAGCGAATCAAGGCAAATTTTTTCGAGTCCTTCGACCAGGAAATAGGAACCGCTGGCGTGCGTGGGCCGGCTTGATTGGTGTCGCCTTTTTGTGATTTTTTGAGCTGCTCGATTTCTTCATCGACCAAAACGCGCGCATAGCTGTATTTGGCGACGCCGTCGGTGGTGAGCTGCGTCTCGACGACGGATTTGTCGCCGGGATTCTTGGCCGCTTTGGCGTAGTTCCCGGCGTCGATCATGTAAAGATTGTAGCCACGAGCGAAAACGATGGTTTTTTCGTCAGGAGAAATGGAGGCCCACATGGGCTTCACGGGAGGAGCTTCAAAGCCGTCGAGGCGCGTCAGTTTCTCGGTGGCAAAATCATATTCGAAATAGATTTTTCGCGTTTCGGGTTTCGCTTCGGCACCCTGGCTCTGGTCGTTTTCTTGCTGGCGCTGGCCCATTCGCTGGGTCTGGTTGTGCTCGGTGTCTTCCTGAATGGTTTCCTCGGTGTCTTGCTGTTTCTTTGCTTCGTTCGGGATGACCGCGTCCTTCGAAACTTCGACTTCGAATTGCAGCGCAGTGTCTTTGTTGACGAGCTTCAAATTCTTGATGGGCAGGTGCTGCGCGTCATAGGGAAAATTCGTCAGCGTGGAAAGCTGGGAAGCGAGCTTGGCGTTATCAAAAAGCGGAGTTCTCGACTTGCGAAGCGGGTCAACGACCCAATAATGAACGCCTTCGGGAGTCTCATAGCTGTACCAGAAACGGTCGGAGAGTTCGAACCAGTGTGGCGTAACGTCCGTATCGAAGACGAGCTTGCTGACCTGCGAGGGTACAAAGCGCGCCGCGAGGGTATAGTTTGGCTCGACGGGAGCGGCCGCGGCCCCATTCACCGACTGCGCCTGCTGTTGCGGTGACGCCTGAGCGAGAACGCTAACGACAAGCCCGAGAGAAAGGAAAGCCGCAAAGTAAAAACTGATCCAGAAACCATGGTGAATCCGAGAGGATTCCCGCACCGAACGCTTCATGAGTGTTTCTCCATCCACCAGCGCTGTTGGAGAGGCTGGTAGCCTGCCATATACAGAGCGGCGAATGATAAAGCTAAAAGCGGAAAAATAACAGTGACAGTGTTAGAGAGCTGCGTCGTGACTTGGCGCAGAAACGGGGTCGATAGTTTTTGTCCGCAGGAAACAGCGCTGCAGAACTTATCTTCAACGCCCGTTGCCAGCCCGGAGGAGAACGAGGGATCGTTCGACGAGGGTGATGGATTCGCCCGCGCGCACCAATTTGCCGGGCTTCTCGAAGGCAGCATTCTGGGTATCGAACACGAATTCCCAATTGCGATCCGATTCGAGTTCAGGAATGGAAAAATCGACTGGCTCATAGTGACAATTCAGCAAGAGGAGAAAGTCATCATCGGTTACCGGCTGCGCGTCCCAATTAACGTCGCCAAGCGTGCGGCCATTGAGGAACACACCCAAACACCGCTGCCAACCTTGCTCCCATTCCTCATCGGTCATTTGCTTTCCGTCAGGACGGAGCCATAGCACGTCGGCATCTTCCGCGTGGCGAATGCTGCGGTCCTGGAAGAACTTGCGGCGGTGGAAATTGGGATGATCGAGCCTGAATTTGATCAAATCGGATGTAAACTCCAAGAGGGCCTGTTTGCGCTCATCCAGGCTCCAATCAAACCATGTGGTTTCATTGTCCTGGCAGTAGGCGTTGTTATTGCCGTTCTGAGTACGGCTGATTTCAACGCCGCCGGACAGCATGGGCACTCCCTGCGAAAGGAAAAGAGTGGCCAGGAAATTTCTTTTCTGGCGCTCGCGCATCTCGTTGATTTTGGGATCGTCTGTGAGGCCTTCCACGCCCATGTTCCAGGAATAATTGTCGTTGGCGCCGTCGCGATTTTCCTCGCCGTTGGCCTCATTGTGCTTTTCGTTGTAGCTGACGAGGTCATTGAGAGTGAATCCGTCGTGAGCGGTGACAAAGTTGATGCTGGCAGAAGGGCGCCGGCCGTCGCGCTGGTAAAGATCGCTCGAACCCATCAGGCGGTAAGCCAGATCGGAGAGCTGGCCGGCATCACCCTTCCAGTAACGCCGAACCGTATCGCGATATTTTCCGTTCCACTCCGCCCATAACACGGGAAATTTCCCCACCTGGTATCCACCTTCGCCGACGTCCCAGGGCTCGGCGATGAGTTTCAACTGAGAAAGAATGGGGTCCTGATAGATCACGTCGAAGAAAGCGGACAGGCGATCGACATCGTGCAATTCTCGCGCCAGCGCTGCGGCGAGATCGAAGCGAAAACCATCCACATGCATTTCGATGGCCCAGTAGCGCAGGCTGTCCATAATCAAGCGAAGAACTTGGGGATGGCGCACGTTAAGCGTGTTCCCGGTGCCCGTGTAGTCCATATAGAAACGGGGATTATCAGGAGTAACGCGGTAATAGGTCAAATTATCCACGCCGCGAAAACTCAGCATGGGGCCCATGTGGTTGCCTTCCGAAGTATGGTTGTAAACGACATCCAAAATCACTTCGAGATCCTGACGATGCAGGGCCTTGACCATGGACTTGAATTCGGCGACCTGGCTGCCGGAATCACCGGAGGCGGAATATCGTGCAGCGGGGGAGAAGAAATTCGTGGTGTTATATCCCCAATAGTTCTTCAGGCCGCGGTCGACAAGATGCTTGTCGTCGAGAAAATCGTGAATTGGCATCAGCTCGACAGCGGTGATCCCCAGTGATTTGAGGTACTTGATGCTCGATTCGGTAGCAAGACCGGCATATGAGCCACGGAGCTGAGGCGGCACGTCGGGCTTCCGAAAGCTGAATCCCTTTGCGTGAACTTCGTAAATGATGGAGTCGCTGAGGGGAATCTTCAAGGGGCGGTCGCCCTCCCAGTCAAAATGCGGGTTCCCGACAATGCACTTCGGCATACCCCAGGCGCTATCGTGCTCATCGAGCTTCGCATCTTCTGCAGGATCGCCAATCTGATAAGGAAAAATCGGCGCTTTCCAGTCCACCTGGCCGCAGATGGCGGTAGCATACGGATCAATGAGCAGTTTGGCAGGATTGAAACGGAAGCCTTTGTCCGGTTCGTAAGGGCCGTAGACGCGATAACCGTAAAGCTGTCCAGCTTGCACGTTGGGGAGGTAACCGTGCCATACAAAAGAAGTCTGTTCGGGAAGCTTAAGGACTTCGGGATTTTTGTCATCGCGAGATGAAAATAAGCACAGCTCAACGGCAGTGGCGTGTTCGGAATAGAGAGCAAAGTTCACACCCGAACCGTCCCAGGTGGCTCCCTGCGGGTATGGTTTCCCTCGAAGAATCGCGCGCGCCATTTTAGCCGCTCCTAACAAATCGTGCGCACCAGCGGCTTTCGATTATGGATGACGGCTGTCTTTTGGAAAGAATAAAAAAGAATAAAGACGAGGCCGCGTTCGAAGGCTACGCATGGACGCACTTTGTTCGATGATTCGCAAGGACAGGCAGTTACAGATGATATGGAGTCTAAGCCAGGCGATTAGTGTGCAGGAGCAGCGGGCGAAGGAGCTGGCAAGCGATACGCTTGGAAAAACTTCCAAATGACTTCGTCGGCGTTCAAGTCTTTGCTGGTCTTACCGATGGTTTTTTCATCCAAATACTGCTCGCCGCCGGGCCATGTGTTTCCGCCACCTTCGATGCTATCCAGAGTGACCATCGTACCCTGGTGACAACCGTCGTAAGTTTCCACGCGGGTTTCCATGCCTTTCTTGGCGCTCGGATGCAAAGTTGTGCGCTGCGGCTTTTCCTCGCAGCCATCCAATTGGCCCCAATCTTTTGCGCTGTCTACCGCAGAAAGCCTTAAGTACGAACCAGCACGCCCGCTCCCGCCGCCATAAGAGACAACCGGATCTGAAGTGCCATTGATCATCAGGACAGGCACGGGGCGAGCAGGAGTGCAGTAAAGATACTTGGGCATTTCCGCTCCCACAGGTGCGACTGCGGCAATGCGGTCTGCCATGGCGCAAGCCATCCGAAAATCCATGAAGCCGCCATCGGAAAGGCCGGTTGCGTATATGCGCGTACTGTCGACGGAGTATTCAGTCGAGAGCTTATCGAGCATGGCGTTGAAGAAAGCCAAGTCGTCTGCTGGCGGGGCCTGCTGCTGGCGTCCTTGCTGACCCTGGTCCTGACCTTGGCCTTGGCCGCTCCCGCCAGGCCATCCACTTCCCGGAAATCCTCCTCCGGGAAACCGTATTCCTCTGCCACCCATTCCACGCCGCGCCATTGGCTGAGTGGGCTGCTCAAGAGATACACCCACGTTCCAGCGACGCAAAGCATTTGGGTAGACAGCAATTATGCCGAAGCGGTCTGCTACTTCGTTGAAGTGCGACAGATGCGCCATGTCTTCGCTGTCCTGATTCAAACTGTGAAGAAGAATCACGACCGGATAGTGCTGCTTCGAGTCATACCCTAGGGGACGATGCACCACGAATGTTCGCGTGACGTCGCCAACCGACACTTTTTCCTGCGGATCCTGCGCACGAACTACACGAACAGGCAGCAACCCGAAGAAACAAACAGCCGAGAACGAAAAGAGGAACGCGAAGACGAGGAAAAGTGAAATTCTCGATCTTATTGTCATCACCTATACCTTAGATTCTGCTTTTGCCGTCCTGGCTGTTTGTCCATCCTAAGAACCGCGTGCTTGTCTACGCCGAAGCGAAGAGACAACGACAACTTCCCTTGTGGTATTCCTTTGGCGCTGGCAATTAGTTCCACAATTGCTGGGCAGATTGACCGCTCAGAAGGTCCGTGAAACAAGGATTTCGTTGGTAGTGAAATAAACGTCTTGAAATAAATGGCGCCTAAAAGAGAACTCGAACCTCTACGACCTCGCGGGCCCAGGTCTGAATCTATAATTGGCCGTTCCTCGCGTCAGAGAATGAAAGCGGGTAGAATGTGGCGCGATTTGCAGGGATGAGGAGGAATGATGACTCGAATTCGCGGATATGCGTTGGTGATTTGCTTGCTTGTGGCGCTGCCGACGGCGGCGCAGGCCCCGAGCCTTGCAGATGTGTACGGGCAGATTCGGGCGGAGGAGACCAACGATTCGAAGATCATGTGGCTCATTCATGAAATTGCCGACGTGCACGGGCCGCGCCTTACCGGGACGCCCAATTTAAAATCGGCCGATGACTGGGCGGTGCAAACCATGACTTCCTGGGGCCTTTCCAACGTACATCTGGAAGCATGGACCTTCCAACCGCCGACAGCGGCCATGCCTGTGCCGGGCTGGTCAAACGAGGCGCTTGTGGCCGAGGCGGTTACGCCGTTTCACGGACCGCTGGCGGTCGAGCCGCTGGCGTGGACGCCAGGCACGAAGGGTGAGGTCACGGCCGAAGTCGTGGCGCTGGACCCGCCGGGATTAACCGCGCCTACCGGCGGATTCGGGTTCGGCGTAGCAGCCGCACCAGCCGCCGCGCAACCATCCGGGACGCCGCCGCCGATGCCCGCACCTGCCGCAGTGGAAACTCCGAAGCAACCTACACAGGACGAACTCGACGCGTATTTGAATTCGATGAAGGACAAAGTACGCGGCCACATCGTGCTGGTCGGCAAACACGTCGAAGTTCCGGAGGATTTTACTCCCGCGCCGCTTCGGCGTTCGGACAGCCAATGGGCGGATTTGTTCGATCCAAATAACACGACCTTTCAACGGTTTGGCAATCGCCAAGCGCCACAGTTGGGCCCTGGCCAGTTGACAAGGGCGGAAGTCACCAAGCAGGTGGATCAGTTCCTGGTGGACAACGGAGCGCTGGTGCGCATTAACGACGCAGGGCGGGCGCACGGCGTCATCGTGGCGCAGCAGAACTACACCTACGATTGGACGCGGGCCGTTCCCACGCTGGTGATGCGCAACGAGGACTATGGCCGCATCACGCGTATCCTGGCCGACGGCACACCGGTGACGCTGCGAATCAACATCCAGAACAAGGAATACCCGAAGGGGACGACGGTCTACAACGCGATTGGAGAAATTCCGGGCACAGATAAAAAAGATGAAATCGTCATGCTCGGCGGACACTACGACTCATGGCACGACGCGACCGGCGCTACCGACAATGGCATCGGCGCTTCGATGATGCTAGAGGCGATCCGGCTCCTGTCGGCGTTGCACGTGCAGCCTCGGCGCACGATTCGCGTCGCTTTATGGAGCGGCGAAGAGGAAGGGTTGCTCGGCTCGCTGGCATACGTGAAGCAGCACTTCGGGAGCTTCGAGGACCAGAAACCGGAGTATGCGAAACTCGATGCGTACTTCAACATTGATTCCGGGACGGGCAAGCCGCGGGGCGCGATTGTGTTTGGACCACCGGACACTGCAGGGATCGTTCACGACGCGCTGATGCCATTCAAGGATTGGGGATTCACGGGCGTCCGAACGACCAATAGTCGCAGAACCGGCGGCACCGACAGCACATCATTCAACAACGCAGGATTGCCGGGCATCGGCTTAATGCAGGATTCGTTCGACTACGGCAGCTTCACGCACCACACGAACCTTGACACTTATGAGCGGATTTACGAGGAAGATGTGCGCGAGGGCGCGGTGGAAATTGCGGCGGCGGCGTATGCCGTAGCGATGGCCGACCAGATGGTGCCGCGCTTTGCGGCATCGGATATGCCCAAGCCAGCGCCGGAGCCCGGGCCGGGATCGCAAGCCTCGCCTGTGCGCCATATCCCAACGGCGGGCGAGAGCGGAGGAAACAAAAAATAGAAGTACTAACTGCGCCCCACTGACCAAGACTCGCCTTGAGCAAGCCATGACGCCGAATAGCGCTGAGGCAGTTGCATTTTAATCGCAGCAAAGTAAATGGTGCCCAAGAGAGGACTCGAACCTCCACGACCTTGCGGCCACCAGCTCCTGAAGCTGGCGCGTCTGCCAGTTCCGCCACTTGGGCACTGCGAAAGCGGGGCGATGCAGGAGAATTCATTCTGCCGCCGGGCATCGGCTTTGTCAACGAGGGCTGGACACGGAGAGGGACGAGGCCAAAGTTACGCGGGGCTGCCGTATCAGCTTGGCAGTGCTATAATCCCGGCAATTCTAGGGCCCGGCGGGCCGGTTGCTTGTAAGCGATAGTGCTGGCCTCTCGGGCAAGGAGGCAGCGATGGACACATTCGGCGTGACCCGTTTTGCCTTTTTGATTGCCAGCGGCGTAGTTCTGGCAGCGTGGTTTTGCCTGATCATTTACCGAGGAACGCTTGAATCGCATGAAGACGATCAACTGTACCTTGCCGATCCGCTCCTGGCGGAACAGCAGCGGGAAGTGGTAGCGAGGATTGAGCGAATCAACCCGATTATTAAGACGGTGATGATCGCGTGGATCCTCCTGGCCGCGATCAGCGCAGGCCTGTGGATCTGGCAAGGTTACAAGAACTTTTAGTTCAAACTTGACGATTTGCTTGGCTCGCCCTACGCTCCAGGGCAAATCTGCGACGTGTGGTTGTGGACGATGAGCCAGTGGTCGCCTTGTTTCACGAAGACGAGAGTGGTTTGTCCGCGTGCGGTGGTTGGCTTCCCTTGAACCACGCCGTCAAACTCCCACTGGTAGCAGGCCCATGCGGTATCGCCGTAGTGAAAAATATTGGTGTTCTTGCGAATGAGTTGAGCGTCGCTCATGTCCTTGCGCTGCTGCATGTACGTCTGGACGTAGCTCTGCCAGCCGGCGATGGGCACGTCGTAGCTTCCCGAGACCCAAGTGGCGTCTTCGGCGTAGTATTTGTGCATCGCCTCGACGTCGCCCACCTGCCAGGCACCCAGCATTTCGCCGATGTCGTGGTCGATCTCATCAGCCACGGACATAAACGAGGGAGCGGAAGCGGCAGGATTCGTTTTCTGTTGCTTTTGCGGGCTTGCCCATCCCGCCGAAACCGCGAAGAAGCACATCAGGCAAAACAGCATAATCCGTTTTCTCATCGTTTCCCCCGGCCCAGAGCGGTACGGCTTCGAAGAAATGGATAACGCGAAATGAGGATAGCACGAATATTTTCGACAGCCCGCACGCCGCGAAGGGTGTTCTTCGAAAGTAAATGGGGAAAGTCAACGGGCGGCAACGAAGCTGGGTGGCGGTTTGACGCGCGGAAATAGCCGCGCAATAGAAGAACAAAACGAAGATTCGTTGCGGCTACCGCATCGCGGCTTGAGCCTGCGACGCGCTTAAGAGATTCACGAAAAGACGATATGCGCCGGGAACCCCGGCAGGAAGCTGGCGGAAAAATGCCAAGCCGGTATAAATGTAAATGCCTTTGCCGTCGTGAGCCCACACCAAACCGCCAAGGGCGTCGGATTCTCCTGGATCGTGCATGGCCAGCACGGCTCGGTAGCGAGGGTCCCACTGACCCCAGAAATAAAGGCCGCGTTCCTGAATCCATCCACGAAAATCATCGGCTGTAATGTGATTGGGATAATTGAGCAATGGGCTGTTCGGATCGATGAAGCGAACCGGCGAATTTTCGTCGGTGATGCGCTCGGCTTGTTGGTCCATGGTTGCGCGGAATGGCGCGGGCAGAAGTTTATTCCACGCAAAATCGCGTTGGTATTGAACGATGAGAGTGCCACCGCGCTCCACATAATCGAGCAGGCGATGATTCGCGCTCATTAGGTCGGGCCGAAGCTCGTAGGCGCGAATGCCAACGACAATGGCGTCATAATGGCTAAGATCGCCGAAGGCCAGAGCGGCTTCGTCAAGCATGGTCACGTCGATTCCGATCTGCTGCAAGGATTGCGGAACAGGATCGATTCCCGCAGCAATGTAAGCGATGCGCAGATGCGCCGGAAGCGTGAGATTGAGAACGTGGGCCTGCGCAATGGTGGGCTCGCTCACGTGCCGTGACGGAAGCGACGGCAACTCTTCATAGGAGGTGCTAAAAGTCTGCGAGCCGAGGCGTGCATACGGCTTCAGGTCATACGCGCCCTCGGGGGCACCCGCCGGCGGCGTGACGGTAAATCGCGCCAGCCGGTCGCCAGAACCGGGAAAATCGATGGGAGCAACCGGAGTTACATTCCAACCCTGCGGCACACCGAGCCCGACTTCCACACGCGCCGCCGCGCTTCCGTGATGGTCGATGCGAGCCAACAGCTGGAACGCTCGCGACTGCCGGTTGACCGGAAGCATAACCTGCGTCGGATCGACAGAGAGCGTGACCGCCGGAACGAGCTCGAGCGGCATGGTCTCAACGGTGGTCGACGTGTACTCGTTGGCGATGACCGGCTTCTCGAATGAGAACTTGTAGCCATTCGCCGTGCCGGTGATGCGCACCTCCACAAGCGGCGGAGGCCAGGGAAGGATGGCATTTTGCGGTGAACTTGGCGGCTTTGCGCCTGCGGGAACCTGCACGTTAAAGGAGGATGCCGTTGCGGAAGCTTCCGTGCCCGGCTTGGGGGTTTCCGGAGTCGCTGTCCATCCCGGCGGCACTTGAAGGGATGGCTGGTCAAGCTCGACGGCAACATCGGGGCGCTTTTCCCAGTTGACGTGAACGGAAAAACTCTCGCCAGCTACTAAGGTGCTCTGGTCGGATTCGGCGCTGAGATGCAGGGCCGCAGCCTCGGCCAGTGCGGCGTCGATCCTGTCCCGTTCCTGCTGGAGGGCCCAAAGCACGTCTTTGCCGGTGGCTGGGTCTGAGCGGGCGTGGCTGGCCGCGCTCTCGATTTGCTTCCCCGCAGTGGCCAGATACTTCACCGCGTTGGGCCAATCGAGGCGGAGAGTTGCCTGGCGAGCGGCGACGAGCGCGCCATCCGCCGTGCCTAGAGGTAGCTCAAGCGCGTTCGAGCCAGCATTGAGATAGAAGAGCGATTGCGCGAGGTCTTCGGAAGTCATCTTGTCACCCTGGACGACCGTCAGGCTTACGGGGCGCCGGAGGAAAGAAGAGTCCAGAATGCGAGTGATGCCCTGCGAGCGATGATTGGCAAAGCCGGCGAGGCTCAGGTCATAATAGCTCTCGCCCCACAGGGGAGAAATTTCGCCGACCGGCAACTGGACCACGCCTTCCTGATTTTCTCCTCCGCCAAACACGAATTGCAGTACGCGGTCGACGTGCCAAGGCCGTAAACCTTCCTTGAGCTGCTCCGAATAAGCGGAAGGATCCTCGGCGTCGCGCACAGCTTGCGGCACAACAATTCCCGTCGCTTGATGCTGGCCATGTCCGGAATGAACGCCGCCCCACTGATTGATGACGATGTTGGGACGAAATGTGCGGATGACGCGAACCAAGTCTTCCTTGGCGATGCCGTGCCAGATGTTGAGAGTTTCCTCGGCGCTCTTCGAGAAACCAAAATCCGGAGCGCGCGTGAAGAAAAGTTGCACGCCATAAGCCTGCGTAGCTCTATAGAGCTCATCGGTACGAAGGATTTCAAGCGCGGGACCCAGTTCGGGTCCAATGGCGTTCTGGCCGCCTTCGCCGCGCGTGGTGGAACAGAGAGCAACAGTATCGCCGAGTCCGCGCGAGAGATATGTGAGAACGCTGGCACGCTCATCGTCGGGATGCGCGGTGACGTAGAGGATGCGGGTCGCGATGCGAGCGTGATCAATCGCGTCCACCACCTGAGCGACCGATTGCGCGCGTGCTGGGCGCCCCGCAACGAGAATCGCGGCCGATGCCGCCAGGATTGTGCATTTCCTCATCATCGAGCCGCCTCCGCAAATGGCCACTGTTTCAGCCCCTTTGAACGTATCAGGAAAACAACCACGCCGGCGGCGATGGCGATCACGCCGAACAGCATTCGCTTGCCGGTGGCAATAAACAATGCGAGCCAAAGAATTATAGCCAGGACCGCCGGAATCGGGAAAAGCCACATTCGGAATGGCAATCGCTCGCGCGGCCACCGGCGGCGCAGCAAAATTACACCGGCGGCCTGGCCCACAAATTGTACCAGGATGCGCATCGCGGCAATCGCGGCGATGACCGTTTCCAAGCGGAACAGCAGACTAAAAACAAACGCCACGGCGCACAGCGCCAGAAGCGAAACATACGGAAACCGTTTGGTGGGATGCACGCGGCCAAAAACGGAAAAGAAATTGCCGTCGAGGGCCGCGGCATAAGGAATTCTGGAATAGCCGAGGGTGAGCGAAAAAAGCGATGCGAAGGCGATCCAGAGAATCAGGACCGTGGCAAATCTGGCGGTTTGCATCCCGTAGATGCGTTGGAAAAACGTGCTCACGATGAACTGCGAATGCTGCGCTTCTTGCCACGGCACCACGCCGAGCACGCACGTCTGCATCGCAAGATACAAAACCGCAATGGCTATGATAGAAAGAAAAATGGTGCGCGGGATGTTGCGCTCAGGCTGTTTCACTTCGCCGCCGAGGAAACAAACATTGTAATAGCCCCAGTAGGTGTAGATCGTCTGGACCGTCGCGCTGCCCAGCGCAGCGAAGAACAGCCAGTTGAGCGACCATGCGCCCGCAGGATAATGGAAGGCAAGCGCGGAATGGAAGTGCGTTGCGCCCGCTTCGATCAGCCAAAGAATCGTGCCGAAGACGCCAATCCAAAGCAGCATGGAGATTTTCCCAATGTTTGCGATGCGGCGGTAGAGCAGAATGGCGAGCGCAATCACCACGGCACCAGCTACGGCTTTCTGTCCGTAACGGCCAAGCGGATGGAGATAGGTGAAATACTCTGCAAATCCTATAGCGCCGGAGGCCATCACCAATGGGGCCTGGAAAATCGTCTGCCAGATCACCAGAAAAGAAA
This sequence comes from Candidatus Acidiferrales bacterium, assembly GCA_049678505.1. Classification (GTDB taxonomy): domain Bacteria; phylum Acidobacteriota; class Terriglobia; order Acidiferrales; family UBA7541; genus DAHUXN01. The sequence continues at coordinate 42,553 of JBAUEH010000134.1, read as the reverse complement.
GCAGCCGTCCCCATTTGGCCGGTCCATAAGCCTCGCGCAAATAAACGTAGCTGCCGCCGGCTTCAGGCATCGCTGCGCCCAGTTCCGCCCAAACGCAACCGTCAACGAGCGCGAGCACAGCGCCAACGGCCCAAGCCAGCAGACATTGCGGCCCGCTCATGTTCTTGATGACCAAGGGAATCACAATGAACGGGCCAATGCCGACCATATCGATCATGTTGAGCGCGACGGCCTCTTTCAGGCCCAGGCCACGTTCGAGATTTCCCGAATGATTCATTCGCGAGCAGAAGACGAGGCCAAAGAATAACAAAGAACGTCAAACCACCCACGATAAAGTTCACGCAAACTGCGATACACTCTGCCCGCATGACCAAGCTCGGCGTGATCATCACCGCAGCCACAATCACAATCGTTTTCCTCGAATTCTGGCGGCGCCGGAAGCATTTTTTCCCGTACGCGGGCTGGCTTGGGCTCGCGGCTCTGGTTGGCGCGGAGTGGCTGATGTTTCGGGGCATCGAGCCGGTGGCGACGTACTTCACTCCCATCGCCTGGTCGGCGTATCTGCTGATTTGCGATTCGGTGGTTTTTGCCGTTACCGGCAGGTCGCGGTTACGCAACGCGCCGCGGGATTTTTTCCAGATGGCCCTGCTCTCCATTCCATTGTGGCTGATTTTCGAGGCGTACAACCTGCGTCTGGGGAATTGGACATACGTGGGGGTGCCCACGCCGCTCGTCCGGGGCTTGCTGGGCTATTGCTGGTCCTTTGCGACGATTACGCCGGCGATTTTGGAGACAGGCGAGCTGATTGAATCCTTCGGCTGGTTCAAGCAAGGCGAAGAGAGGGACGTTTCACCCGCTGTTTGCCGCAATATGATGGTCTTAGGGGCGCTATGCGTCATTGTTCCCGTGATCTTGCCTCAGCACATCGGAGCTTACTTTTTCGGGCTCGTTTGGATCGGATTTTATCTGCTTCTCGATCCGCTGAATTACCGCCTGGGTCTGCCCTCGCTAATCGGTGACATTTCCTATGGGCGATGGGGCCGCTTTTGTTCGCTGCTGGTCGCGGGATGGATTTGCGGATGGCTTTGGGAATTCTGGAACTGTTGGGCCGGAGCAAAATGGCACTATATTTTCCCCATGTTCCAGAGGTGGAAGATTTTCGAAATGCCCGCGCCGGGCTATTTGGGGTTCTTGCCGTTCGCGCTGGAATGCTTTGTGATGTACGTCACCGCGGCGTGGCTGGTGCACTGGATTCCGCGCTCGCAGGATCCGCGCATCATGGAGTAACAAGTTGCGAGACGATGGCTAACAGCGGGCGGCTTCTTCTTGTTCGAAAGCGTGATACGAGGAGCGCACCAGCGGCCCTGATTCCACGTGCTTGAATCCCATTTCCTCGCCCAAGCGCTTGTACTCGGCGAACTCATCTGGATGCACGAAGCGGGCGACCGGCAAATGGTCGCGCGTCGGCTGGAGATATTGGCCTAGCGTCAAAATATCCACGCCCTGACGGACAATGTCCCGCATCGCGCCGAGAACTTCATCCCGCTCTTCGCCGAGACCCAGCATCATGCCGGTTTTCGTGGGCATCTCCGGAGACATTCCCTTGGCGCGGTGGAGCAATTCAAGCGAGCGCTCGTAAACAGCGCCCTTGCGCACGCGGCGATAGAGACGCGGCACTGTCTCCATGTTGTGGTTCAAGACTTCCGGCCGTGCGCGCACTACGGTCTCCAGCGCCTCCCAGTTCCCGCGGAAATCAGGAATAAGAACCTCTACTTTGCAGCCGGGCACGCGTTCGCGGATTTCAAAAATGGTGCGTGCGAAGATTTCCGCGCCGCCGTCGGGCTGGTCGTCGCGATTCACGGAAGTGACCACGGCGTAGCGCAGCCCCATTTTCTGGGCGGCTTCGGCGACTCGCTGCGGCTCATCCTGCTCCGGCGGCCCGATAGGCTTGCCGGAGGGAACCGCGCAGAATCCGCATGCGCGCGTGCAGATATTGCCAAGGATCATGAAGGTGGCAGTGCGATGGTCCCAGCATTCCCCCATGTTCGGGCAGCGCGCACTTTCGCAAACCGTATGCAAATCAAGGGTGCGCATGATGCGCTTCAAGTCCTGGTAATTCTCGCCACCAAAGAACTTGACGCGCAGCCAGGGAGGGCGCGGATGCGATGTTGGCTCCAGCGGAGTCGTCGGTGAATTCGAAATGATCGGAAATGGTGTCTGCACGGGCTCTATTGTGAATCCCCATTCTACCCGGCAGGCGAATAGGGCACAAGTTCACCATTAGTTGCCCACCTTGGGAAGGTTGAACGGACTTCGTTCACTCCAAAGCGTTACAAGACCGCAACACCGGCTTGGTGAACTGTTGTTTTATTACAACAGAGATGGCGACATGTGAACACGAATGCAAAATAAAGGCATAATTTACTGTTAGTTAGCTTATCCTTGTTAGGCAAGCAAAATGCACTGTGGAAAGCGCCTTGAGCTTCCAAAACACCATTAAACGAGCGGTCAAAATCGAGGGCATCGGCCTGCACACCGCAGTGCGTTCGCACATTCGGTTAGTGCCGGCGTCGGCCGATACCGGCATCGTTTTTCGCCGCACGGATCTGGACAACTTTGAAATTGAGGCCCACGGAAAAAACGTTGCGCGCGTGAGCTACGCCACGAGCCTGATGAAAAACGGCGTGCTGCTCTCGACGACGGAGCATTTGCTCGCCGCGCTTTACTCCTGCGGCATCGACAACGTGTACGTCGAAATCGACGCGCTGGAACTGCCCATTCTCGACGGCTCGGCGCAGCCTTTCGTCGAGTTACTCGAAGAAGCAGGCGTTCGGCAGCTTCGCAAGCGGCGGAAATATTTGAAGGTTGTGAAGCCGCTCGAGATTTCCGAAGGCGACCGGCACATCGGAATCTATCCGGCAGATGAGTTTCGCGTGCGCTGCTTCATCGACTTTCCCCATCCTTTGATTCGTCGCCAGGAAACGGAAATCACCGTGGGGAGCGAATCGTTCTGCCGGGAGCTTGCTCCGGCGCGAACGTTTACTTTCACAGATGAGATAGAAAAGCTGCGCGCGATGGGCTTGATTCGCGGCGGGTCGCTTGAAAATGCCATCGTGCTCACGGCGGATGGGCTGATGCAGGGCGAATTGCGGTTCACAGACGAATTCAGCCGCCACAAGGCGCTCGACTTGATTGGAGACCTGGCGCTGCTGGGCCGGCCGCTCAAGGCGCTGGTTGTGGCGCACAAAGCGGGCCATGCGCTGCATACGCGGCTGGTGACGCGGCTGCTTGCGGAACCGTCGCATTGGATCGAGACCTTCGACGACGAATTCAACGAGGATAGTCAAACTGTTCCCTTGGACGTCTCCACAGTTCACGCCGATTAGTTTTCCACCAACTACTGTCCTTGACGGATTTCGGCTTGCGAACCCCATTGGCGTGTGTCTGATTGCCAAACTGCGGGTGTAAAGAGACAATAATCGACTTATGGCTGGAAAGGATCTCATTTGCATCGTTCTGGCGGCGGGCAAAGGCACGCGGCTGAAGTCCGAAGTCGCCAAGGTGCTGCATCGCGCGGGCGGACGAACGCTTGTCGAGCATGTGGTTACCGCTTGTCAGCCGCTCGGTGGCGATATTTTGGTGGTCATCGGGCATCAGGCTGAAAATGTTCGCGCTGCGGTCAGGCCGTTCAAGGCCACCACCGTGCTGCAGCGGCCGCAAAACGGCACCGGGCATGCGATGCTCATCGCGCGCAGCGCGATTGGCGCCAAGGCGCATCTGGCTATTGTTCTTCCTGGCGATGCACCACTGATTCGCACGGAAACGCTGAACGCGCTCGTCGATACTCATCGCAAGGGAGACGCAGCCGCAACCGTTCTTACCGCCCAACTGGACGATCCCACCGGGTACGGACGCATCGTGCGCAACAAAGATGGAAGCGTCGCGGCCATCGTGGAAGAAAAGTCCGCAAGCGAAGCCGAACGCAAAATCCGTGAAGTGAATTCCAGCATTTACTGCTTCACGCTCGAAAAATTGTGGCCTTGCCTCGCGGAGGTGCGGCCGGAAAACACCCATCACGAACTTTACTTGACCGACGCGATCGCGCAGTTGAACAAGCGAAAAGAGCGCGTCCTGGCGGTGATGGCCGGAAGCGCCAGGGAAATTCTCGGATGCAACACGCGCGCCGAACTGGCCGAGGCGGATCGAGTGTTCCGCGCGCGCAAGGCGGCGGCGCTGATGGATGGCGGGGTAACGATTTATCTGCCGGAAACAGTGCTGATTGATCCCGAGGTCGAGGTGGGAAGCGATTCGGTGATCGAGCCCGGCGTGCAGTTGCTCGGCAAGACGCGCATCGGGTCGCACTGCCGGATTCAATCGGGTAGCGTGCTGACCGATGCGTTGCTGGAGCATCACGTCCTGGTGCGGCAGCACTCGGTGATTACCGCGAGCTTGCTCAGCGCAGCCGCGATCGTCGGGCCGTTCGCGCACCTTCGCGAAGGCGCTGAACTGCGCGCGGGCGCACGTGTGGGCAACTTTGTCGAGGTGAAAAAAAGCGTCCTCGGCGAAGGCGTGAAGGCCATGCATTTGACTTACCTTGGTGACGCAACGATCGGGCGCGAATCGAACATCGGCGCAGGCACAATCACCTGCAATTACGACGGCGTGAAAAAGAATCCTACGAATATCGGCGAGCGCGTCTTCGTTGGCAGCGATTCGGCGCTGGTGGCGCCGGTTCGCATCGGTGATGGAGCGTATATCGCCGCTGGCTCGACCGTGACCGAAGATGTTCCCGCAGACGCGTTGGCGATTGCGCGGGGCCGCCAAGCCAACAAAGCGGGATGGGCCGCCGAGCGGCGCCGCAAGATGAGCGAGGAAGAAAGCGCAGCCGCACATACTGGCAAATCCGCCGGTGAACTTCGCGGCCAGCGTGGCGCTGCAAAAACCTCTCCGGCACGGAATCGCAAGCCATCCCACCAACGAAAAAAATCCCCCCAACGATAGCAGAGTGCGAGTGGCAGCGTGCGGCACCGCCAAGACCTAAGATCAGCGTGGCCGATGTGTTAGAATCAACATGGAGATTCCACGCGATGAAATTCGGCGTCGTAGTGTTCCCGGGCTCAAATTGCGACCATGACGCATACCACGCGGTAGGCGCAGTGCTTCACCAACCCGTCGAATTCCTGTGGCATAGATCCGAGGATCTCGCCGGTTGCGATGTCATCATTCTTCCCGGCGGCTTCGCGTTCGGCGACTATTTGCGCACTGGCGCAATCGCGCGCTTTTCGCCGGTGATGCGGTCGGTCGAGCGGTTCGCGCGCCATGGCGGCCTGGTGATCGGCATCTGCAACGGATTCCAAATCCTCCTGGAGGCAGGCTTGCTGCCGGGCGCGATGCTGCGCAACCAGGGCCTGCGCTTTCTTTGCCGCTATGTTTATCTGCGCGTGGAGACGACCAACACCCCTTTCACATGCGCGGCGCGGCGCGGGCAGGTTCTGAAAATTCCCATTGCCCACATGGAAGGAAATTATTCCTGCGACGAAAGCGCGCTGGCTGAACTGGAACGCAACGATCAAATCGTGCTGCGTTACACGACGGCTGGCGGAGAAATCGACGAGTCGGCGAATCCAAACGGGGCGCTTGCGGCGATTGCTGGAATTTGCAATCGCGATCGCAACGTGTTCGGCATGATGCCGCATCCAGAGCGAGCCGTGGAAGCGCCCCTTGGCTCGGCAGACGGTCTTGTCATTTTACACTCCATCATCAACAACCTGGCGCAATCCGCAGGGAGCGATGCCGAGGTCAAGGTCTCGGCGCCGGCCTAGCGCGGTGCGTTTTTTCGGGAGGATTTTCGTGCGACGCTTCTCTCTGTGCCCGATCCTTTTCTCGCTGGTATTCATTGTCCTCGCTCCGCAAGCCAAGGCGCAGGCTTCGGCGGCGTCTCCGGATTGGCATGCGCTTGAAAACGACGCCGTTCAGAAGCTCTCCGCTTATATTCGCGTGGACACGACGAATCCGCCGGGCAATGAGATTCGCGCCGCGCAGTGGTACGCGAAAATCTTTCAGGCCGAAGGCATCCCTTACCAGATCGCCGAGTCCGCGCCGGGCCGAGGAAATATCGTCGCGCGGCTGAAGGGAACTGGCTCGGCGCCTGCGCTCATCCTGCTCAATCACATGGACGTCGTGCCGGTGAGCCGTGCTTACTGGACCGTAGATCCGTTCGCGGGTCTCATTCGCGATGGATATCTTTGGGGCCGCGGCTCGCTCGACATGAAATCGCTCGGCATCATTGAATTGCTCACGTTTCTCGAACTGCATCGCTTGCACACGCCGCTTCGCCGCGATGTGATCTTTATCGGCACCGCCGATGAGGAAGCGGGAGGAAATTTCGGCGCGGGCTGGGTGGTGAAAAATCGTCCCCAATGGATTGCTGGCGCGGGCTTCATGCTTACCGAAGGAGCTGGCTCGCTCGCGGATGATTCCGGCAAGCCCATCTATTTTGGCGTCGGTCCAACGGAAAAAACTCCGGCGTGGCTGAGGCTCATCGCCACGGGGCGTTCGGGCCACGGCTCGGTTCCCATACCCGACTCCGCGCCGAATCATCTGGTCGCCGCGCTCGACCGCCTCCGTCAATATCGTCCGCCGCTCGAATTGACGCCACCTGTCGAGGCCATGCTTCGCACTCACGCCGCTTACGAGCCTGAGCCGTGGCGCAGCCGGTTTGCGAACCCGAAGAAGTTTCTGGCGCAACCCGACGCCTATGATTTGCTCACCAAGCGACCCGAAATCCTCGCCCGCCTCACGAACACGATTTCCATTACCAGCCTCAAGGGCTCGAACAAGACCAATATCATTCCGAGCGAAGCCAGCGCCGAACTCGATTGCCGCCTGTTGCCCGGCTGGACCATCGACCGCTGGGTGGCGCAGATTCGCAGCATCATCAACGATCCGTCGATTCGCGTCGAAGTGATCCTCAATTTTCCGCCGGCGGTCTCTTCCACCGACACACCGCTTTTCGCATCCATCGAAAAGGCCGTGCACGAACTTGACCCCGGCGCGGGCGTAGTCCAGAGCGTGAACGCCGGCTTCACCGATTCTCACTTTTTCCGCGACAAAGGCATCGTAAGCTACGGCTTCGAGCCTTTCGCCGATACCCTTGAAGACGATGAGCGCGTTCACGGAGATAACGAGCGCATCCCGATCAAAAACTATAAGGATGGCCTGCATCTTCTCTGGAATATCGTGTACGATTTCTCGCGCGCGAAATAGACTCTTTCCATGATCGAGACCGAGACAAGAATCACCGCTGAAATCGCCGCCGAGCATGGGCTCACGGCGGAAGAGTTCGCCCGCGTTCAGAAAATTCTGGGACGCGATCCTTCCCTCACCGAGCTGGGGATTTTCAGCGTGATGTGGAGCGAGCACTGCTCGTACAAATCGAGCAAAGTACACCTGAAGCGTTTGCCGACTCGCGGTTCGCGCGTCGTGCAGGGTCCCGGAGAAAACGCCGGCGTGGTGGATATCGGCGACGGCCTGTGCGCAGTGTTCAAAATCGAATCGCACAATCACCCGAGCTTTGTCGAACCGTTTCAAGGCGCGGCAACGGGCGTGGGCGGAATTTTGCGCGACATTTTCACCATGGGCGCGCGCCCCATCGCGGTGCTCGATTCGCTGCGCTTTGGCCCGCTTGAGGCAGGCGGAAAAGTGACGGAGGCGGAGGCTGCGCGTAACCGGCGAATCCTCGACGGCGTAGTCAGCGGCATCGCGTTTTACGGCAACTGCTTTGGAGTGCCCACGGCCGGCGGAGAAATCCAATTCGAACCCTGCTATTCGCACAATCCGCTTATCAACGTGCTGGCGCTGGGCATCGCCCGGCGCGAGGAGCTTTTCTTCGCGCGCGCCAGAGGCGCGGGCAATCCTGTCATTTACGTCGGCGCGAAAACAGGGCGCGACGGAATTCATGGCGCATCGCTGCTCGCGTCGGCGGAATTCAGCGAGGAATCGCAGCAGAAGCGCCCCAATGTGCAGGTCGGCGATCCGTTCATGGAGAAACTGCTGCTGGAAGCATGTCTCGAAGTGATGCACACAGGCGCGGTGGTGGCGATTCAAGACATGGGCGCGGCGGGCCTGACCAGCTCGTCGTGCGAGATGGCCTCGCGCGGATCAATGGGAATCGAAATCGAACTGGATCGCGTTCCGCAGCGCGAAACCGGCATGACTCCCTACGAAATCATGCTGAGCGAATCACAAGAGCGCATGCTGCTGGTAGCCGAACGCGGGCGCGAGCAAGAAGTGTTCGAGATTTTCAGCAAGTGGGGCCTGGACGCGGTGGAAATCGGCAAAGTGACCGAAGATGGCCGGCTGCGCGTGATGGAGCACGGGCGGCCCGTCGCGGATATTCCGGCGCACGCCATCGCGGAGGAAGGGCCTGTCTACCGGCGGCCGATTGCAGCGCAGGGGCTGAAGAAAACTTCGGATGCACTGGTTGAATTCGCGCCGTCCAACGCGGACCTGAACGGCAACTTTCGCAAGTTGCTGGCGTCTCCGGCCATTGCGTCGAAGCAGTGGGTCTTCGGGCAGTACGACTACATGGTGAGAACAAACACGCGCGTTGGCCCGGGCGCGGGCGATGCCGCAGTGATTCGCATCAAGGAAACGAAACGCGCGCTGGCGCTTTCGACAGATGGAAATGGCCGCTGGTGCCAGCTTTCGCCACACGCGGGCGCGATGCACGCTGTCGCCGAAGCCGCGCGCAACGTCGCATGTACAGGCGCGCGCCCCATCGCCGCGACCAATTGCCTGAACTTCGGCAATCCCGAGAAGCCCGAAGTGATGCGGCAATTCAGCGACGCCATCGACGGCATTTTGGACGCGTGCCGCGCACTGGGCACGCCGATTACCGGCGGAAACGTCAGCTTTTACAACGAAACTTTGGGGCGCGCGATCTATCCGACACCTGTGCTCGGCGTGTTGGGAATCTTGGAAGATGCTAAATGCGCCGTCAGGATGGGTTTTCAGCATGAGGGCGACGCGATTGTGCTGTTGCAAGGGTGCATAGAAGCACGAAGCATGACCGAGGAGCAGCACCGGGAATTCTCATCGTCGGAGTACGCCAAAACGATTCACAGCATTGTCGCGGGCGTCCCTCCGGCAATCGACCTCTATGCGGAAATGGCGCTTATCGATTGTCTGGTTGCGTTGGCAGCCGAACGCGCCTTGCAATCGGCCCATGACATTAGCGATGGCGGCCTTGCGGTCACCCTTGCCGAATGCTGCTTCGCAAGCGATGGGCTGTCCGCGGAAGTAAAAATGCAAACGGAAGATCCGGTCGAGTTTGCCCTGTTCGAAGAATCGGGCGCGCGCGCGGTGATTTCCGTGCGGCCGGAGTTGCTTGCTCGCATCGAGCAGATTGCGGCACAATATAAGATTGAAGCGCGGCGAATCGGAACAGTCACTCGCGGGGAATTCTGTATCGAACTAAATGATCAACCGCGAATTCACACCGCTGCGGATGCGCTTCGCAAAATCTGGGCTGACAATCTGGAACTATCCCTGCAAAACGGATGAACTCAACTCTCCATTTCGACGACGACCACTTCCACGACGAGTGCGGAGTGTTCGGCATTTTCGGCGCGGAAGAAGCGGCGAAGCTAAGCTATCTGGGCCTCTATGCGCTGCAGCATCGCGGGCAGGAATCGGCGGGCATCGCTGCTACTGACGGGGTGCAGTTCCGCGTCGAAAAGGGCATGGGCCTGGTTCAGGATGTGTTCAAGCCGGAAGTGATCGCGCGCTTGCCGGGCTCTGCAGCCATTGGGCACACGCGATATTCCACCGCAGGCGATACATCGCTCAATAATGCCCAGCCTCTCGCCAGCGATTGCAACAAAGGCCAGCTTGCCCTAGCGCACAATGGCAACCTGACGAATGCGCTCGAATTGCGGCGCAGCCTCGAACACAAAGGCTCGATTTTCCAGACCACGAGCGATACAGAAGTTATCGTTCACCTGGTGGCGCGCAGCAAAGTTGGAAATCTTGCGGGAGCGATTGCGGACGCCCTGGGACAGGTGGAAGGCGCATATTCACTGCTCATTCTAACGCGCGATGAGATTTTCGCCATCCGCGACCCGCGCGGGTTTCGCCCTCTGGCGCTTGGCCGTCTGCGCGATGCATGGGCCGTCGCGTCGGAAACTTGCGCGTTCGATTTGATCGGCGCCGAATACGTGCGCGACGTGGAACCGGGGGAGATGTTGCGCATTTCGAAGGGCGGATTGGAATCAATCCATTTCGCGCCGGAAAAGACGCATCAGCACTGCATTTTTGAGCACGTGTATTTCGCGCGGCCCGATAGCATCGTTTTTGGCCGCCCGGTGAACGCCACGCGCGAGAAACTGGGGCGCTTGCTGGCGCGCGAATGTCCGGCCATTGCGGATATTGTTGTGCCGGTGCCTGACTCCGGAGTGCCCGCGGCCATCGGCTATGCGGCCGAATCAGGCATTCCTTTTCGCATGGGGCTGATACGCAACCACTACATTGGACGCACATTCATCGAGCCGGAGCAGGCCATCCGCGATTTCGGCGTGCGCTTGAAACTGAATCCGGTGCGCCGCTTGCTCGAAGGGCAGCGCGTGGTGCTGGTGGACGATTCAATTGTGCGCGGAACCACCAGCCGGAAAATCGTACGCATGATGCGCGAGGCCGGCGTCGCGGAAGTGCACATGCGTATCAGTTGTCCGCCGACCGTTTCGCCATGCCATTACGGCATCGACACGCCCACGAAGATCGAGCTGATCGCCTCGCGGAATTCCATCGAGCAAATCCGCGAGTTCATTGGAGCCGATTCGCTCGGCTATCTCTCGCTCGAGAGCCTGCGCGCCGCCCTCGAGGACACGGAAGGCAAGTTTTGCACGTCCTGTTACACCGGCGTGTATCCCACGGAAAATATTCAACTGGAAGTGGAGGCCCATCGTGGCTGAGCCGGAAAAATCGAAGCCTGACAAGGAACAACGCAAACAGGCGACGCGGCAGAGAGTGCTGCGAGAGATTTTTTCCTGGGTGTGGCTGCTGCTGGCGCTGTTTTTCGTGGAAGGAGCCATGGCGCAGAGCCGGCTGATTCCCAGCGGCTCGATGGAGAACACCATTCTGATTGGCGACCACATGGTGGTCAGCCCGTTTGGCTATGCCCTGTGCGTTCCGTACACCGAATTGCACGTGCCGTTGTGGCGCAACCCGAAGCGGCAACAGATCGTCATTTTGGTTTCTCCGCTGAACGGCGCCGAAGACCTCATTAAACGCGTCATCGGCGTGCCCGGCGATGCGATTCGCATTCACCACGGAACGGTCTACGTAAATGGCCAGCGTTTGAATGAACCTTACGTCCTCCGCGATCCTGCCGAGATGGGAAGTTCGCTCGAAAACTTTCCGCCCGAAGGCAACGGAATTTACGACGGGCTTACATCGAACTGGGCCGCCGCGCTTCCCAACTACGTGCATGACGGCAGCCTGGTCGTGCCGCCGAACGACTATTTTGTGATGGGCGACAATCGCGGCGATTCCTACGACAGCCGTTATTGGGGATTTGTTCCGCGCAGAAATATTATCGCCATACCATTATTCATTTTTATGTCCATCAATGCCCCGGGAGGAGAAGGAGTATGGCAGCCGGGCCACATGGGCGAACGTTTGGAGGCCTACCTTAGTATTTTTGCGCATCCCGGCGAAGTGCGCTGGAAGCGATTATTCCATAGCTTTTAGGCCTGGCTTTTCGCGTACAAACGAATGGCATCCGCTCAAAAAACATCCAAGGGAAAAACAAAAGCCAAGCCGCAAACCCCGCAACCTACTGCGCGCGACCGGGTCCAGCGAGAGTTGCTTTCGTGGTTCTGGGTAATCTTGGCATTTTTCATTATTGAGGCCATGGTGATTCAGGCGCGCGTGATTCCCAGCGCCTCGATGGAAAACACGATATTGATCGGCGATCACTTGATCGTCACTTTGCTGGGATACGACATTGGGATTCCCTTTACCGAGCATCACATCGCGCTGTGGCGCAATCCGAAGCGGCAGCAAATCATCGTCTTTGAAGCGCCGCCGCAAGCTGCAAACGAAGAAGATTTCATCAAGCGCGTCATCGGGATGCCCGGCGACACGGTGGAAATCAAACGCGGCATCGTTTTCATCGACGGAAAGCAGCTAAACGAGCCGTATCTGAATCCGCTTCCGGACCCGTCCGCACCGCAGGAAAACACTGGGCCATTTCACGTTCCACCCGGCCAGTATTTCGTGATGGGCGACAATCGCGACGATTCGAACGACAGCCGCTTCTGGGGTTTCGTTCCGCGCGAAAATATCATTGGCACGCCCCTGTTCATCTACATGTCCGTGAAGGCAGATGAAGAGGTGTGGGAACCGGGGCACATTGGCGAGCGGCTCGGCACATACTTGAGCATTTTGATTCATCCCAGCAAAATGCGCTGGAGACGGCTGTTCCGAACATTTTGAAGCGATCTTCTACGAAAAACAGGGCGGTAGTTCCCATGCGTTATTCCGATGCGGGCGTCGACATTTCCCGCGCTGACGAAGCGAAACAGCGAATCTGGCATCTCGCCGGCCACACACTGAACAAGTCCGTCCTGTCGCCGATCGGCGGCTTTGGCGCGCTGTATCATCTCGATCCCAAGCGCTGGCGCAATCCCGTGCTGGTCGCGAGTGCCGACGGCGTCGGCACCAAGCTCAAGATTGCTTCCGCGGCGGGCATGCATTCCACCGTCGGCGCGGACATTGTCAACCACTGCGTCAACGACATCCTGACGCAGGGTGCCGAACCCCTGTTTTTTCTCGATTATCTGGCCATGGGCCGCATCGACCCGCGCGTTGTCGAACAGGTTGTCGAAGGAATGAGCCGTGCGGCGCGCCAGGCCGGATGTGCGCTCATCGGTGGCGAAACAGCCGAGATGCCTGGAATATACGCGGCCGGTGAATATGATCTCGCCGGTTTCATCGTCGGCGTTGTCGAGCGTGGGCGACAGGCCGATGCCCGGCGCGTTCATGCCGGCGACGTTCTGATTGGATTGCCTTCGAGCGGACTTCACACCAACGGCTATTCGCTTGCGCGCAAACTCGTTTTTGAAGTGGCCCGGCTGAAGCCCGACACGTACGTCGCCGAGATCCGCAATAAGATCGCGGCGGAGCTTCTGAAACCGCATCGCTGCTATTGGCCCATGTTGAAAAACGTCGTCGCGCGCGGCTGGCTCTCTGGCATGGCGCATATCACCGGCGGCGGTATACCGGGCAATCTCCCTCGCGTGCTGCCGCGCAACGTTCATGCCGTCGTCGAGCTCGGCTCCTGGCCGGTCCCGCCAATCTTCCGTTACCTTGCGCGACTCGGAAAGATCGATACCGATGAGCTGCTACGCACGTTCAATCTGGGCGTGGGAATGGTTCTGATCGTCCCGTCGAAAAATGTCAGGAATGTGGAAGCGGAGATGAAGCGGCGCCGCGAACGATTTTTCCGCATCGGTCGCATCGAATCCGCGCCGGCCGGCAAATCCCGCGTCACCTTCTCCGGCGCGTTGCCGACGGGTTAGCCTCTGGCCACACGCGGCAGGCCCGCGTCGTCTCTCCGCAACGTGCGTGTCCATTCTGAATTTGACCTTCGCGATCTCAAATAACCAATCGTCCGGCGCGTTTTGATGCCTGCCGGAATTGTGCTAACTTCTGACATTCATGAAAAAACGCATTGGCGTCCTTCTATCCGGCCGCGGCTCCAATTTCGAAGCGCTCGCGGACAGCGTTTCGAGCGGCCGCATTCCAAACGCAGAGATTTCCGTGGTCGTCAGCCATCGCGAAGGCGCGCCGGGCATTGAGCGCGCGCGCGCGCGAGGCATCGATGCGCGCGTCATTCCGTCCAAAGGACTCGACCGCGAAGCTTACGACCGGCAAGTTGTCGCCGTCCTGCACGAAAAGAAAATCGATTTGGTATGCCTCGCCGGCTACATGCGCTTGCTTTCCAGTTACTTTGTGCAAGCTTTTCGTGACCGCATCCTGAACATACATCCTTCGCTGCTGCCCGCGTTCCCGGGACTCGAAGCGCAGCGCCAGGCGCTCGAGCACGGCGTGAAGTTCGCGGGCTGCACCGTGCATTTCGTGGACGAAAACCTTGACGCCGGTCCGATCATTTTGCAGTGCGCCGTTCCCGTTCGCGATGACGACACGGTTGATTCGCTTTCCGCCCGCATCCTCGGCGAAGAGCATCATATCTATTCCGAAGCCGTGCGCATCGTTCTCGAAGGGCGCTATCGCCTCGAAGGCCGCCGCGTGATTCTTCTCAAGGAAGCGGAGGCCGCGAAATCGCATGTCTGAAGCAGGCAAACAATCGGCGCAGCATCCGCACAAATCCGTCGAAGAACAGCTCGCCTACCTGCGCAAAGGCGCCGCGGAAATTATTCGCGAAGACGAGCTGAAGGCCAAGCTCGAACAGTCTGCAAAAACGGGCAAGCCTTTGCGCGTCTATCTGGGCGTGGATCCCACCGCGCCGGATATCCACCTTGGCCACACCGTTGTCATTCGCAAGCTCAAACATTTTCAAGACCTCGGGCACACCGCGATTTTCCTGATCGGCGATTTTTCCGCCATGATTGGCGACCCTACGGGCCAATCCGAAACGCGCCCTCCGCTCACGCGCGAGCAAGTCGACGCCAACGCCAAGACGTACCTCGACCAAGTGTTCAAGATTCTCGATCGCGAAAAAACCGAAGTCCGTTACAACAGCGAATGGCTCGGTAAGATGTCAAGCTACGATGTCGTGCGCCTTTGCGGGCACTATCGTTTGGCGCGTATGCTCGAACGCGAGGATTTTCGTTCCCGCCTCGAAAATAATCTGCCGATTTCCGTTCATGAACTGCTCTACCCTCTGCTGACCGCCTGTGACGCGGTTGAGCTGAAATCCGACGTTGAGTTGGGCGCCACCGAACAGAAATTCAACATTTTGATTCACCGCGACATTCAGCGCGAGTACGGACTGTTTCCGCAGGTGGTTTTCACCATGCCTATCCTCGTTGGTCTCGATGGCGTGAAGAAAATGTCCAAGAGCCTCGGCAACTACGTCGGCATCAACGAACCCCCCAATGAAATGTTCGGAAAGCTCATGTCCATCTCGGATGATTTGATGTGGTCGTATTACGAGTTGCTCACCGATTTCGAAGAACGCGTCATCGTCCGATTGAAAGAAGAAGTTCGCACCAGCGTGCTGCACCCCATGGACGCGAAAATGCAGCTCGCGCACACCATCATCGCCAATTTCCACGGCGAGGAAGCCGCGCGCGCCGCGAAGGATGAATTTCAGCGCGTCTTCCGCGACCGTCAAGCTCCCGAAGGAATGAGACAGATTCGATTAGCACGCGAGCCGAACGTACTCAGAACGTCCACGCAGATTGCTCCTAACAGGTGGGAATCCAAAGCCTTGGATTGCGGACCCAACCCTGTCAAATGGACCTCCGTACTGTCTTGGCTTGAAGAGCTTCCGTCCGTGTCAGAAGGGGAGCGACTCATCAAGCAGCGTGCGTTCGAGATCAATGGTCAAGTGGTTACCGATCCCACGGTGAGGGTCGATCCGACAGCTGCGGGAAGTTACGAGCTGCGAATCGGTAAGAAGAAGTTCCTCCGCATCATCGTGGAGTAGCGCAGCTCCATCATATAAACGTTGGCAGTGTCCTAATCTGGGTTGTCTTGGTTATCCTGCGGGGACCGCACTTAGTCCACTGACCGCTACTAACATCCGGCCAAAATCCTTTCAGGCCCAGAGCATTCTTGCCTCTCCACCATGGTCCCCAGTAATATCTAAACCGCAGTGTCCGGACTGCATCAAAAATGCCCTGGAGCGCACAAAACCTCGTACAGCAACAACCATGTCTCCCTTTTGGATGGCTTCCAAAATCATGGCCTCGTTTTCTTCGAAAAACAAAAAAGCCTCCAGTTCCAAGCTTGGGGCGTTCGGCAGAATCAGAGTAGGCAAATTAGCAATCGAGGACATGACAGCACCACCCAAGTCTGGTTCGTTCTCCTGTCCATTTAGGCATATTCCAGCAGTCATGCCGCTATCCAGAATGGTCGCGGCAGTAGAGCCGTAAATCGACACGGTGAACTCGATCGATCTGGCGTCGCTACCGGGGACCGCCTTGTCTTGCAAGTTGAGCGGTTTGAAATTAACGGCCAGCCGCGCGCGCTCCTTGCTGATAAACAACTCGATGTTCTGTTTGGAAATTTTAGTTTGCTTCCGCATTTGGACGGCTTGGTGATGAATGGATTTGAGCGTGAAAACAGCCGCGAAAACACCTGCAATTCCGATGATGACCAGATAGTCCGTTGGCAGGTTTGTTGGAGAAATCAATTTACAGAGATAGCTGTCAGAGTCATGGCAGGCTCCGCCGCTTTTTTGCACCCACCACACTATGAATGTGAACCCGGCGAGAACCAGTAGAGACAAGATAGCGAGATTCTGCCATCGTATTATCCGCCAAGGTTTCATGGGGATACTGTACCCGAAAAAATTCAAATTAGGACACAGCCTAACGTTTCCCCTGTTTTTTCCTTGACAATATAGTTACAATATGGTACATGTTGGATGCGCGCGAATCATCAGCCGCACTGCGGGCCACCGCTTCGGTGGCTTTTTTGTTTTTTGAGGGACGCTGCAATAGAAACGAAGACAGCTCAAACTGTCCGGATCAGCCGGTGGACAAAGAAAACGGCCGCACACCTTACAACCACAAAACTAAGCGCTTCGCGCCGCCAAGGCGAAGAAAAAGTTAATCGGTACACAAAACACAACTCATTTCTTCGCAACTCACGCAAAACAAAGGAGAAAAGATTTTCTAATCGGGACTGAAATCGCGTTTTTCAGAATAGTTGGCCCTACCGGGCGTGTTCCACCAGCCGTTTCAGCCGCGCCAATTCGCGGCGGTCGCGGCGCGCCACCGCGTGGCGCGTCATGAGCCAATCGAAAAAGCGGCCGAAGCGCCCCGGCATTTCGTAACGGTCGTGCATGTGCAAGCGGGTGCCGTGCGCGATTTCGCTGAGCTCCCAGCGCTGCATGCCGCGCACGCCATAGGCGTCTTGAAATTGCCATTCGAGCACGCGCCCGCGCTCGAATTCCGTCACCACCGCCGTGTGCGTCATTTCGCGTTTGCCGATTCGCCCCGTCAGGCGCACTTTCAGCCCGCTCCGAAATTCGATCGCGCCGCCCTGCACTTCGAATTGCAAATCGAGTTCGCGCCCGTACCATGCGCCCATGCGGTGCGGCACAAAAAATGCGCCCACGATTTTCACCGGCGCGGAAATTTCTTCGACGAACCGCAAATCTGCCATGGAGATTTATTCGGAAGAGCCTGCAAGCAGACGCCGCATATTTTTCATTGGCCTTTGACGAATTCCGGCTGCTTGCCTTCGGCCCAGGGATCGTACGTCAGCGCAAAATTCACACGCTCCGCCAGCGGCGGGTGGCTGAAGAGCCACACTTTGACAAACGGATTGGGATCCGGGTCCGCCAAGTCCACTTCTCCGAGTATCTGAAAACTGTGCGCAGCGACTTGCTTCGAGTCCGGAAACAGCCCATGGGTGACTTCGAGGCCATATTGATCCGCCTGGTGTTCGATGTGCCGGCTGAAGGTGTTACCCAAAGGCGCGGCAAGGAAACTCAGAATCGCGAGCCACAAAAGAAGCACGGGCAAGGACGCCCAGTCGTCCGTGCTGCGAATGGACCAGCGGCTGCTGCATCGCGAAAGCGTCCAAAGGGTTCCGCGAAAACCAAAATACAGCAACACAAAGGCCAGCAGCGCGCCGAAAATCAGCCCTTTGTAAACGTGGCCCAAAACGTAATGGCCCATTTCATGGCCGAACACAAACATCGTCTCGGGTACGGTCATTTTTTGAATGGTCGTATCCCATACGACCACGCGTTTGGAAGCGCCCATTCCGGTGACGTAGGCGTCCACCGCCCTGGTTTTTTCGCTGGCGCGCATCAGGAACATTCGATCGGGAGGAATATTCATGTGGGCGCGATGCACCACTCTTTCGAGCGCCGTAACAAGTTCGGGATCTGTCTTCTGCAACGGCTCGAATTTGTTGAACAGCGGATCGATGACCACCGGCGAGAGAAAGATCACGAAGAACAGGATCGGGAGCACGGCCAGCCAGAAATAAAACCACCAGCGGCGCGGGCTGTGCCGGATGATGGCGTAAAGAATCCAAACGAGAATAATCCCGAGGATGAAGCTGAGGACTTGGCCTTTCGCCCAATCACCGGCCCAGGAACCCCAGCTCTGCACGGAGATTCCATAACTGCGGGAAAGCCAGTGTCCGTAAATATCCACCGGCAATGTGAGCACGGCGATGGTCAGCAGCAGAATCGGCGTGAAAATCACAGCTTGCAAAAAGCGGACGCCGGTTGTGCGTTCCGCCCAGTCTCGATATTTCGGCGCGAGACGCCAGGCCAGAACCAGGAGCAGTACGACTATGCCCCAAACAAAGTCGACAAAATACAAGATGTACTGTGCGCGAGAGTATTTGACCGCTTTTTCGTAGAGATCCGGAGGAAGCGTGTACGCTTTCACGTCATTGGCGGCTTGGCGTGACTGTGACTGAGCCAGCGCGGCCTGCTGCGACTGCGCGAAGGGAGAAGTTGCGCCATTGCGCGGCGCCGCGGGCGCGCGGGGCGGCATAAAAACGAAGCAAAGGAAAAGGCCAACAAGAAAGTGGCGGTTGCGGGACCGGGACATAGCACCTCCTCAGCACAATGGCGCGCTTTTCTTGAGCAGGCGATTATCCTTTGGCACTGTAAGGACTGCAAGGATGAATCGAGATTGAGCTTCATACCGAAGGCGCGGCCGCGGGCGGCGACATGGGCGAGGGAGTTGCGTCGCTCGCTGCCCGATTCATCACGGCGCTGAGGGAGGGTAAACGCGATGCAAGAAATCGCAGAGCGTACGATTGAAAAAAGACGAGAGCCGGCGAATAGAGAAATGCGAACAGCCACAAGATCAGCGCAATGACCAGAGCGGCGAGGACAACGGTTGCGCTGATCATGGCGAAATTCCAGGAGAGATTTGCGGCACGCAAGCTGAGGTAAATCAGCACGCCGATGAGCCCGAGGGGAATCAGCAACAGCAAGAGAGCAATCACGTCGATGATGCCAAAAAAAATGGCGCTGCCGACCGCCAAAACGGCTTTCATCAGGATGTAGCCGGTGTAGGCAAGCTTTTCCGCCGTCAGCATGGGAAGCAAGCGCCGCCAGCCGGACCAAACTCCACGATTCTCGACAGCCATGATGGGCACCAAGAAATCCCGCGCGAGAAGATCAATAATGGCGGCAATGACAAGAAAAATACCGACGGCGAGCAAGACGAGAGCGCCTCCGGCGAGGAGCGCGGCTATATTCGGACTGCCTGAAGGAGGTATTTTTCTGATCGCTGTCCATAGAGGGATTCCGAGCAGTAGAAGAAGGACAATGATGCAGAAAATCGCGAAGCCAACATCCCACGCAAAGTATTGCAGGCCTTTCCCTCTCCATTTCTTCCAGCCGCGGCGAAGCTCGCATTTTCCGGTGATTACCGATTCGAGCAGCACAAACCGGCTCACGCTCGATAAATATTCGGCGATGAAAAAGAGGACAATCAAGAGGAGCACGCAGATGGCGATCCACATCCAGTTCTCGCGCAGCGACTCGAATATCGCATCCATAGCGCCAGGGCTTATCGGCGAGGTGGAAAAATGGCTGTTGGTGCGAGGAACCTGGAAGTTGCTGCCGCTCCATCCGCCAGTAGCGAATTCGCCGGTCAACAGCCCAAGGATGGCCATGCGGGACCACACCCTAAACGACCACGGCGCGAAAAGAATGCGCCGAGCATCGGTAAACGCAGGAGAAACAGAATCCACCGCTGAGAGAGGGGCTGACATGGTAGCTCCCTTTTCCAGGTAGTCTAAGCGAGTGGCACGCTCGAGACAATGCCTGCCGGAAACCGTGTGCCGTCCATGCAACTCGACAAGCCTCGCGTACAGGTGACTTTTTCGACGGGCTTGATGCAGGCGAGCCTTTTCAACGTCCACAAGCAGCACTAAGATAAGAACAGAAAGATCCGAGGCGAAATCATGAGAGTTCAAAGAGTGGCGATGCTATTGGGCATTTGCGCGTTTCTCGCAGGCTTGCCGGCAGCCGCTGCGGCTCAGCAAACAAGCCAATCCCTGGGCGACGCGGCCCGCAAGGCAAAAGAGCAACAAAAGCAGGCCCCCAAGGCAAAAATAGTCTGGACCAACGATAATTTGCCTACGTCGGCTTCCGTGAGTGTCGTGGGACAACCATCACAGCAAGATGCGTCGAATACCAGCGAGGCACAGCCAGGCGGAGAAGCAGGGACTCCTCCGTCGGCTTCGGACGCGGGAACGCTCGCAGGCGATCTTTCCAAGACCAGCGCTGAATTAGCAGAGGCTCAGAAGAAGCTGGACAGCCTGAAAACCGATTTGGATATCGCACAACGCGAATACAAGCTGGACTCGAATCAATACTACAGCACGCCGAATTACGCAGCGGATCAGCAGGGCCAAGCGAAATTGGACGCTGACAAGAGCCAAATCGCCGCAAAACAGCAGGCGATGGAAGCAGCTCAGAAAAAAGTGGATGACTTGCAGAAGCAGGTCGATTCGCTCAACGAGAAGCTGAAGACCGCAGTCACTCCTGCGCCCAAAGACTGAGGGACGATGCTGTCGTTGGGATGAAAAGACTGTCAAAAGTTACGATTAGAACAAACGCCCTCCTTTGTTATCAGCAACTTACGATCAATTGGTGTTGCGATTAGAAAAACATGACGACAGCGCCTGGGATGCTATCTCTGCCGACCGGATCAAAGTAATCGCGTAGACGAAAAGGCCCCGATTTCTCGGGGCCTTTTCGTCATTCATTTCTTCCACAGCTAGAATTCGTACTGCAGTCCGAACTGCATCGTGCGCGGCAAAGTTAAGAGACGCTGGTAATCGCCAAACGTCGCAGGGTTGTCGATCGAAAGAGTCAAACTCTGCACGTCGAAACGGTTGATATTAAATACGTTAAACATATCCGCAGTCAGGTGCAGGGTGTGATTCTCGTTGTACGGCATCTTCCAAATCTTACCCAACTCCATATCCCAATCATAGAAGCCGTCACCACGAAAAGGATTGCGCGAACCGGACTCACCGGGAAGTGGCACGCTGATGTCGTTGAAGACCGTGGCCGGATCACTGAAGATATTGTAGCCGACGGTGCCTCCCTGATCGGCCACATCGTAGTGACCGCCGCTGATTTGGCTGGTAGACGTGGCTACTCCGGTGAGTTGCCAGTTCGTGGGGAAACAGAAACAGGTTCCCGCACTGACCGGAAATCCGCTGGACCAGCGCATAAGGCCTGAGAGCTGCCAGCCACCAATCACCGCATCCAGGGGCCTGTTTATATGGCTTGCCAATTGCCGACCCTGGCCAAAAGGAAGCTGCCAAACCCACTGGGCATTGATCTGATGGCGCAAGTCGAAATCGGATGGGCCGCTCAACTGATTGCCCATCCAAGGGTTCACCACGTTTCCGCTCAATGCACTCCACTCGCCGACGCTTTCGGCGTCGGAGGCCAAGTCAAATGATGTGGAGTATGTGTAGTTAACGTTAAATTGCAAGCCATTGGTCATCTGCTTTTTGAATGTGACCTGCATTGATTCATAGTGTGACCAACCTTGCGACCGCCATGCGAAGAGAGAAGAATATTGATCGTCGAACCAGGTGTATGGCCCGGTTTTGGCAAAGTAACTTGGTCCTCCATTTTCGCTGGCGATGCCGGCCACGTCAAAAAAGTCAAGGGCGGAAGTTTCGTTATCGGCATTGCAAAGATATGTCTCATAAATGGCAGTTACGGGGTCTGTTGTCGGAGTGAGCGGCCAGTTGCCGCAACTAGAAGCGCCTACAGTGCCAGCAACGTTGTACTCGTCGCCGGGAGTCACGGGACTGAATAGGTTCCGCCAATAAGCCCCGGTAGGTCCAATTGTGGCGGAGGTTACGTTAGCAGGATTGGTCCCGCCGTTGTTGTTTATCCTCGCCAAATTTGCCATGGCCTGCGCGGCCTGGTAGTAGGTGATTCCGGAAGCCGGGTCGGTCAGGTTAAGAGGCTGGGCCAAATCGCTCTGAACGAGAAGATTGTGGCCAAGGCGGCCTACATAGGCGACCTCAATAGCCATGTTGTGGGGCAACTCACGCGAAATGGAGAAATCCAGAGCGTACGAATACGGGGTCTTCAGAGAACTGTCGATACCCCAGCAGATACAGAAGTTCCCGGCCGGAAAGGTCGTAGGAAAGCCCACGGCGGGAGCTGGGGTAAAGATCTGCACTCCACTGTTGTCAGTGGTGGGAATGTTGTTGACCGCTGAGGCAAGGCCTTGGCCGGGAAGGGGCTGCCATCGCGGCGACGACGCTGCCGATTCGACCTGCGCCGGGTTGGTGAGCAGCGTAGAAAGTCCGAATTCGCCACCGCTGGTGTTAAAAGTTTCAATCATGGATTGGCCAAAGTGATCGTAATACTTGCCGAATCCGGCGCGAATAACGGTTTTATCGCCGGTGCCGACAAGTCTTCTCAGCCAATCGGCGCTGGGCTCAGGAGACCAGGCGATCGAAAAATGAGGAGCAAAATCTTCCCCGGTCGCCCACCAGTCAGGCCGTCCATTCGCTCGCCCGGCGAGATCGAAGCTCACGGGCGGAAACTGATTTGCAGGGGTGCCGCGGGCCATGCCCTGGGCGCGCTCTTCAAACCACGTGCCTAAGTCCTGAGTTGGGGCAACTTCCTGACCGTCAGTTTCCCACGGCGGAGTAATCTGCTCGTAGCGCAGGCCGTAGTTGAAGGTCAAATTTGGCTTGATTTTCCAAGAGTCCTGAGCGTAGAACTCGTTCTCGCGCATCTCGAAGTGGCGCTGCACGGGAGCGCCCTGCGCCAGCGCGTTTCCTGATCCATCCGAGTTGACCGCCACGTTGTATTGGGCGTCCACTTCAGTGACCATTCCGAGCAGCCCGATCAGAGGAAAATCATAATAGGTGTCAAAGCCAGGATCGACCGCCGGATAGCAGTTCGCGCCAGGACAATTAAAGGAGGGATTAAACGGGCTGGCTTTGCCTGCAAATCCGCCGACGTTGAGCCAGGCGGCATTGGTGCTGCCATCGCTGAAGGAACTCGTTGTAGTTGCGGAATTGTTGTAAATCAGGTCGATATCGGTTCCGAACGTAAATGTGTGATTGCCTTTCGTCCACGACAGATCGTCCGTGAAATTATGCACCGGGAAACTAAAGCCGTTGTCATAGTTTCCTTCATCTTGGGAAAGCAAACGAATCTGGTTATAGGGAAGCGTCGAGTCGCCACTGGTCATAATGCTCTGGCGCGTCAAGCCGTAGCGAAAATTGTTTACGAGATTAGGCCGTATGACTGCCGTATAACCGGCGACCATGCCCTTGCTGAAATCCGAGTAGGTGGTTTGGAATTGTCCGCCGGGTAGAAGCGGCGCGCCAATACCCGTCGGACCACCGGGGATGTAATCATCTTGACCACTGCCACGCCAAAAGAGGGTTTGTGTGCCGCTGGCGTTCAGTTTGTAATCAACGCGACCGATAAGGATGTCATCGCGCTGTCGCTGTGTGGCCGGGAAGAGAAAGCCATCAAAATTCAGGCCCAGACCATCGCCTTCAGAGGGGTCGTTATTGGGGTTAACGGCGACGGCGGGGTTGGAAAGGTAGCTCTTGAAGTAAGCTATGGAGGAAGGACTAGGGCCAATCCCGAGAGGGTCCATAGCTTTTAGCTGACTAGCATTGAGCGCGAAATTGCCTGGGGCCACGTTGTATTGCTTGCCGCTGAGACCGGTGACGGTTCCACCCAGACACTGCGACGGTGTGGCGCACGGATACTGAATGATTCCATCCGCGAGCGTGGGGGACGGAATTGTCCTGGTGTCGCTAATGGCCTGATTCTGGCGGTGACCCTCGTAATTTAGAAAAAAGAAAAGGCGGTCGTGCTTGACGGGGCCGCCGATGGTGCCGCCGAAGATATTGTAGACCAACTGCAATGGCTTGTTTGGCTCGTCAGATGCTTCTTCGGCGCTCTTATTGAAGAAATCATTCGCCTCGCCGAGGTCGTTGCGATTGAATTCATACAGAGAGCCATGGAATGTGTTCGTTCCACCTTTTGTTACCAGCGCGGATTGTGCACCAGAGGAATGTCCCTGATCGGCGCCGTAATCCGCAGTGCTGACGCGAAATTCTTCGACGGATGCGACGGTCACGGGAAGAACCGTTTCGAACGGCGAACCGGTTCCTTGGTCGTTGACGTCCACTCCGTCGAGTGTGAGATTGTTCTGGTCGCTATGCGCCCCGTTGACGGAACCGCTGCGCGTGTCGTTCGGGGCGAGATCGGTGCGATTCGACGTGAAAACAACACCTGGTTGAACGGAGAGGAGTTGCGTAACGTTGCGAGCGTAGAGAGGCATGTTGCTGATTTCACCGCCACTCATAGTGTTGCCCTGGCTAGCGTCAGTCGTGTTTAGCAGAGGCGCTTGCGCCGTTACTTCAACGGTGGTCGTGGCCGCGCCAACTTTCATTCTGACATTGATGGTGGCGGGCAAGTTGACGAGCAGCTCAAATCCTTTTTGTTCAAATCTAGAGAAGCCGGCGGCATCGACTTGCAGAACGTTATGGCCGGGCACAACTTCAGAGAAAACGTATTCGCCCTGCTGATCGGTGGTGGTGGTGCGTTCGAGGTTTGTGTCGGTATTAATCAGGTGCACGGTTGCATTAGGAATAGCCGCACCGCTCGGATCGGTCACCGCGCCGCGAAGCGATGTTGTGGCTTGCCCCCACACAGACCCACTGAGAAAGAAGAATGCCGCACCCAAGAACGCCAACAACAATACCTGCCAGATTCTCCTCACGGTCCACCTCCGCTCAGATTGTCCAACTCAAATCCCGCAGAAAAATGCAGAAACGTCCGAGGCACCCCGCCGCAGACGCGCAACCCAAGGACAGAACCAACAACTAGGAAATTACCCCAAAGGCCTCTCAAACATGCCGCTGCCGGCATGTTTGTGCAAGGCGTGTACCATAATTCGGATACTCGGTCAATAAAAAGCTAAGTGTCCGAAAGCACGCACGCTTAGCCTCGCTAGGGCAGTAAACAGTTCCCGTAAGAAGCTCCAAAATATACTCAAAATAATATTCTCCTACGTTTCTTTGGATTGGGAGGCGTTCGGCGGAGGGTTATGTTGCCCGTTCATCGATGCTTGTTGGCCGATTCACACGCAAAAAAAAGGCGGCCGGTGGGGGTGCCGACCGCCGTGGGCATGGGTGATGGAGGTGAAAACACTTTCGAGACCCGATTCGCGCGGGGGCGCAACGCCGAGCCTCGAACGCAGGGCCATTGTGCGGTCCAGCATCCAAGCAGTCGATAGGCTGAAAGGTTCAATTCGTTCTGGTACTGACGTACTCTCGGCCGTTGGCTCGATTGCGGGCTTGACGTGGTGGCCGGTTCGGAGTATTTTCACTACATCGGGATACCCCTTCCTCCTGAATACTCTTCCCGCAGTCGGTCCGCAACAACAGACCATTGTGACTCATCCCAACAGGGAGCGATGATCCATGGGTGTCAAAGTGTCTCACATTACGAATTCCTCGACAGAACGGCTGAATCGGTCACTGATTTGGCTTTTTTCGAAATGCAATGAATCCAGGGATCTTCTGATCGCAGAACAACTGATGCTCGCGAAGGTAATCCATGAAGCGGCGATGCACCTCAGCGACACAACTTTGCGACTGGAGATTCAATCCGCGACGACGCGCGCAGTTTCGATTCTCTCGAGCCGAGTGGACCAAAGCTGAACGCCCGCTGAGCCTGAGTTCTTCACTTAGCTTGCGCACTCGTCCCCAACACACGTCGCAGGAGTTACGTGCTCATGGTGACGGACGGTTGCTTCGGAACGGTCGTGCCACGGCTGTGGAACTTCGGAAAGTCCACAGTCACGACACTACAGTGGCGAGAGCATCGCGAAACTGCGCCCCATTGAAAAATCGGGCCACCGGTCTGCCCAGCAATACTGGCGACGGTCGTTTGTCGGCAAAAAGGCATTTGGCAAGGTTGAACACGTCACCACCGGCGTGATAGCTTTGACTAAGCCTGCATAAATCGCTGCACGCTAGTATCACGAAGCGGGCCGCACCGTGGGAAGCTCCGCCGCCAAACTCGAACGGACCAGCCTCGAACAAAGCATACGGCAAATCATTGTTCAGCTTCTGCGCGAGCTCGGGAATCTGCGCGCGCTCGAAGAATTTAATCGCAAGGGAACCGCAGCGCATCTGGAGCGAGATTTGGGGCTTGGCAGCCTGGAACGCGTCGAACTGATGCTGCGGCTGGACAAAGCTTTTTCAATCCACTTACCTGAAACGGTTGTCGCGGAAGCGAACAGCGTCGCCGATTTGCTCAACGCTGTTCTTCAGCATCCGGGCGAGCGAGAGACGGATGCGCGCGGAGCGACCGCGACGTCATTTGAGGCATTTCGCCACGAAACAACCGAAAAGCCGAGCCAGGAGCTGCGCGAGAGGCTCGCGCGTGCAGAAACGCTCGCAGAAATCATTGCCATTCGCGGACGGTATGATGTGGAGACGAAACATATTTACCTGTATGAAGAAGAGGAAAGCGTGCGCACGATCACGTGCGGAGAGCTTTACACGCGCGCCTTGGTCGTCGCTACGGAGCTCGTGCGGCGAGGAATCCTCCCTGGCCATACCGTGGGAATCATGCTTCCTACCGGCGCCGAGTTTTTCTGGACATTTGCGGGAGTGATGCTTGCGGGGGCGATTCCGGTGCCGATTTATCCGCCGTTTCGAGCCGATCGCATCGAGGAATATGCGGAACGACAGGCGGCGATTTTGGCGAATGCGGAAGCACGGCTGCTGGTTACATTTCGACGCGCAGAGGGCGTGGCGAAATTGCTAAGGCCGCGGGTGAAGACGTTGCGTGGCGTGGCCACGGCGGCGAGCCTTGTTTCCGCATATGGCGCGGCACTGCCGCCGGAAACCGAGATTCGGCCGGTCGATGGACTTCGACACCATGCACGCACCGAAGACATCGCGTTCTTACAATACACTTCCGGGTCGACAGGAAATCCGAAGGGAGTGGTGCTCACACACGCAAATCTGCTGGCAAACATTCGCTCGATCGCGGAAGGAGTAAAACTGACCTCCGAGGACGTGGCGGTCAGCTGGCTGCCGCTGTATCACGACATGGGGTTGATTGGCGCGTGGTTCGTACCCCTCGCGACGGGCATTCCTCTTGTGTCGCTCTCTCCTCTGGCGTTCTTGACTCGGCCGGTGCGTTGGTTGCAAGCAATCAGCCGTCATCGAGGGACGCTTAGTCCGGCCCCGAACTTCGCCTACGAGCTGTGCGTGCGAAAGATTGACGAGCACGACATGGAAGGTCTCGATTTGAGCTGCTGGCGGGCGGCTCTCAATGGCGCTGAGCCGGTGCGCCTAGAAACGCTCAAGCGATTCGCTGAAAAGTTCGCGCGCTGCGGCTTCCACCGCGAGGCGCTGTTGCCGGTGTACGGACTTGCGGAAGCGAGTCTTGGCGTGGCAGCCCCGGAGATGGGCATGAGCGCATGCGTGGATCGAATCGAGCGCGTGCAGTTTCAAAACGAGGGCAGAGCCGTACCCGCCACCGAGCAAAACGACGCGACGCTGCAATTTCTTTCCGTAGGACACCCGCTGCCGCGAATGGAGATTCGGATCGTCAACGAGCAAGGCAGTGGAGCGGCGGAACGCACCGAGGGCCAAGTGCAGTTCCGCGGACCTTCCGCGACCACAGGCTATTACAAGAATCCGGATGCGACGCGGGAGCTCATGCGTGGCGATGGATGGCTCGATTCCGGCGACCTTGGCTACGTTGCCGACGGCCAGCTCTACATCACGGGGCGGGCCAAAGACTTGATCATCAAAGGCGGGAGAAATTTATATCCGCATGAGATTGAGGAGATTGCCGGGCGCGTGGAGGGCGTTCGCCCGGGTTGCGTGGTTGCTTTCGGGGTTCCCGATGAAGCGAGCGGCACCGAACGGCTGGCTGTAGTGGCGGAGGCGCGCGATTCAAAACAAGCCGGCAGAATCGCGCAGGAAATTACGCGCCAAGTCAGCGAGGCGCTTGGCCTGCCTCCCGACATCGTGGAAATTCTGCCGCCGCAGTCGATTCCCAAGACGTCGAGCGGGAAACTTCGGCGCAGCGAAACGCGGCGGCTCTATCAGAACGCGAAATTGGGCAAACGGCAAGCACCGGCATGGGTGCAGGTTGGCAAACTGGCCGCCCGAGGAGCGCTGCCACGCTTCGCCTCGCTGGCGAAGTCGGTCGTTTTGCGTGGCGCTGAAATTGTTTATGGCGTCTACGCGCTAACGCTGTTTGGCGTGGCGACGGGCGTTGTGTGGCTGATCGTTTATCCGGTGAAAAGCCGGGCCTTTTCAACAAGGCTCATTCACAGGGCGTCGCGAATGCTTCTGGTTCTCGCGGCGATTCGCATCGAGATTCAAGGACGGGAGTTGCTCGGGCGATGGCGGTCGGAAGGACCGTGGATTTTCGCGCCGAATCACTCGAGCTACCTGGACATTCTGATCCTGCTGGCCTGCCTGCCCACTGAGGCCCGCTACGTCGCTAAAGGGGAGATCCACTCGATGCCTCTGGTGTGCACCTTGGCCAGCCGTTCGGGGCATTTCGCGTTCGACCGAAGCGACGCGAATGCACGCGTGGCGCAATCAAATGAGATCGAAGAAGCGCTTCGCCGGGGCGAATCCGTGGTGATTTATCCGGAGGGAACGTTCACTTCGGAGGCCGGGGTGAGGCCATTCCAACTAGGCGCTTTCAAAGCTGCGGTGGACACACGGCGTGCGATTTGCCCTATCGCTGTGCGCGGCGCTCGTGAATTGCTACGCGATGAAACCTATCTGCCTAAGCCGGGAAGAGTGACATTAACCGTGGGGCCTTTGATCGAATCAAGCGGCGAAGCGGACGGCTGGCGTGAGATCGTGCGCCTGCGCGATGAAACTCGCGAAGTGATCGCGCGCGGCGCCGCCGAGTCTTTGCTCTGATACTTTCTTCAAGACGTTGCGCCTATGCGCACAGCTTCAGCCGGAGCATTCTCTCATCGCGATTTTTTGCGCTAGTGTATTTATTGGGGTTGTCGCCGGCGGATCGTTAGCAACTGCGTATCCGGGAGTGAACTTCTCGTTCCTGCCATGGGGAGAAATGAAGTGCGAAAGATTGCAATTTTGCTGGGTTTGTCGTTGCTGACGCCGGTGGCTGCGCGAGCTCAAAAGTTCGATGTCTTCGCCGGATACTCTTATGAGCAACTTGTCCAGCCCGGCAGTGACGCGCACACAAGCGGGTGGGAAGGTTCGCTCACATACAAGTTCAACTCCTACATCGGAGTGACCGGAGCTTTCACGGGGAATTACGGCACTCTTTTTAGCGAATCGATGAATCTTCACGACTTCTATGTAGGTCCACAGCTCTCGCTGCCTATGCGCTATTCGCCCTTTGTTCACGTTCTCGTCGGCGATATGAGGCTAAGCCTGCCGACGTTACAAAAAAATGCATTCAGCACGGAAGTGGGCGGGGGACTCGATATCCGCGTGAATCATTATCTTTCCGTTCGCGCGATCGAGGCGGATGCCGTGACCGGCAACATACAGCCGAGCCAGAGCAACGGCCAAATTTGTGCGGGACTGGTTATACATTTTTAATTTGTGGAAGGACTGCTACCAAGATAGTTCCGTTTCGACAGGCTCTGCGTAATCCACACCGTCAATTTCAAAACCAAAAAGTGCGCGAAACTCATGCTGGAAACCGGCGAAGTCCGTCAGCGCGCGCAGATTTTCGCTATTGACCCGCGGCCATGCCGCCACAACGTCTGCTTGCACGGGAGGAAGCATCTCACGGTCGTCCAGCCGGATGCGGCCCGCCTCGTCGAATCTCAGAGCCGAATCATCTGCGAGGAAGTCGAAAAACAAGCGGCGCATCTGCTCGATGGCGCCTTCGTCGAGGCTTTTCTGCTTCATCACACGAAAGAGCAGACTCATGTATAGCGGAACGACGGGAATTGCCGCTGAAGCTTGAGTTACGATGGCCTTGTTCACAGCGATGCGCGCGCCGCCTCCGAATTTATCGCGTAGCCGCGAATGCAAGGCACGCGCAGTCTCCTCAAGATTCTTTTTGGCGCAACCGATCGTGCCGTCGCGGTATATAGGCCAGGTCATCTCGGGCCCGATGTACGAATATGCGATTGTGCGGGCGTTTTCGGCAAGCAGGCCTTGCTCGTCCAGCATATCGATCCAGAGTCTCCAGTCCGCTCCGCCCATCACGGCAACGGTATCGGCGATTTGCTGATCGTTTGCCGGAGAAATGGTCACTTCGGTGACTTTCTCGGAGTCGAGTTCGACAGTCTTATTCGTATAGGAGTTGCCGATGGGCTTCAAGGCGGAGTGATGGACCGCTCCGGAAACCGGGTCCGTGCGCTTGGGAGCGGCCAAGCTGTAGATAATCAGATCCACTTTGCCAAGCTCTTTGCGAAGTAACTCCGCGGTGGCGCGTTTAGTCTCGCTGGCGAACGCGTCTGCATTGATGCTCGCCGCAAGCAGTCCTTGCCGACGCGCGAACTCGTGGAAGGCCACAGTGTTGTAAAAACCGGCACTTGCAGTCTTATTTT
Organism: Candidatus Acidiferrales bacterium; assembly: GCA_049678505.1. Classification (GTDB taxonomy): domain Bacteria; phylum Acidobacteriota; class Terriglobia; order Acidiferrales; family UBA7541; genus DAHUXN01. Next base: position 11,783 of record JBAUEH010000134.1, on the reverse strand, counting down.
TATCGGGAGGACGCTCGAGTAAAACGCCCACGGTTTTCGCGCCGAAACCCCAGGCCGCGGCAATTCGAGAAGCAAGACCATAGCCCGTCGATGCGCCGATAATGAGTAGGTTCGCCGGGCCGCTTCGTCGAGACGCATCGCGGCCAACGATGGTTTCGATTTGCCGCTGCACGTTTCGCCGGCAGCCCTCAGGATGAGCGTTAAGACAAATGAAGCCGCGCGAGCGGCGCTGTACCACCTGCAACGCCATAGGGATTATCCGCCCTCTGTAAAGCGCTCCATGAGAAGCAAAACCTATTCAGGCAGGACGTGTCAAGCGCGACGGCGCAGCAACAGCGGGTGTTCCGCCGGACATCGGACCGCCGATCTGACGCAGGACTTCTTCGGAATCCTGGAACTCACGCCTGCCTTTTTTCTTGCTTGACAGCAGCCTGGCGCTCTCGTATAAATATGCATAGAAATGAATATTCAAGCAATGGAAGCTTGGATGGGCTCTCACAAGCGCTTGCGGCAACGACAAATCCTGAAACTGGTCGGGGATGAGCCCGTAGCAAATCAGGACGATTTGCGGCGGCGGCTTGGTCACATGGGCGTGCGAGTGACACAGGCAACTCTTTCGCGTGACCTTCGCGAGCTGAAGCTGGTGAAAACAGCCGAGGGCTACCGGCCACTGAGCGCCGCGACGGAAGACTCTGCGCCCGCGCCCCAACTGGGCCGAGCGCTGCGCGATTTCCTCGTCGATATTCGCCCTGCGCAAAACATGCTGGTCCTTAAGACGCCGCCCGGAGGGGCACAACCGCTGGCGGCGGCCGTGGATGGCGAACATTGGAAGGAAGTGGCGGGGACGCTCGCAGGCGACGACACAGTTCTAATCATCACGCCGACACGCGCCGCCCGGGCAGCGATTCAGAAACGTATGGAGGATTTGCTCCGATGAAGGACCCACGACGGGTCGCAGTTATCGGGGCTACGGGTTACGCGGGATTCGAGCTAGCCCGTCTGCTGCTGCGACATCCGAAAATCGAACGGCCTACGTTTTATCTTCGCGGCGAAAACGCGCAAACGCGCTGCTTGACGCAGTTGTTTCCGCGGTTGTGCGGATGGGGAGAGGCACCGTGCCGCCCACTTTCGGTGGATGCGATTGCCAAGAGCGGCGCAGGCACAGCATTTTTGGCTACACCACACGAAGTTTCGCTCGAGCTGGTTCCTGGGCTTTTGCAAGCCGGGTTGCGAGTAGTCGATCTGAGCGGGGCGTTCCGTTTCCAAGATCCGAAGACCTTTGCGCGCTGGTACAAACTGCCGGAACCGAATGAGTCAGTAACAAAGCGTGCGGTATATGGGCTGCCGGAGCTGTACTCGACGATGTTGGCGGAAGCGGAGTTGGTTGCGAATCCTGGATGCTACGCGACTTCGGTGATCTTAGGCCTTCGACCGATGGCGCAGGCAGGCTGGATCGACATGTCGCGCGGCATTGTATGCGACTGCAAATCGGGAGCGAGCGGCGCGGGAAAAGAACCGAAGCGCGAAACGAATTTTGTGGAGGTGAATGAGAATTTTCGCGCCTACGGCGTTTTTACTCACCGGCACACGCCTGAAGTTACCGAGCATGCCGGCATCGACGAAGGACATTTGATTTTCACGACTCATCTGCTGCCACTGGAGCGCGGCATTCTATCTACGCTTTCTTTTTGGCTAGACGAACCGCGGCGCGCGGAAGAAATCGAGGCCACGTTTCGCAAGTTTTATGCCAACCGGCCCATGGTCCGCCTCTGGCCAGCAGGACAGTTGCCGGAACTGCAGCACGTGGCGCACACCAACTTTTGCGACTTGGGGTTTGCGCTCGATGAGTCGGGCGAGCGAATCGTGGTCGTCTCGTGTCTCGATAATCTGGGAAAAGGAGCGGCAGGGCAAGCGGTGCAAAATTTCAATTGGATGCACGGCCATACGGAATCGACGGGACTGATATGAGACTGGTCATAAAACTGGCGGGAGCTCTGTTGGATGACGAAGCTGTGATGCGGCAGCTCGCACGGCAGATCGCCGAGACTGCCAAATGCGGCCACGAACTGCTGGTGATTCACGGCGGCGGGAAAATTTTCACCGGAACGCTGGCGCGCATGGGAATCACGTCGCGATTCATTGCGGGCCTGCGCGTCACGGATCGCGAAACACGAGATGCGGCAGTGATGGTTTTCGCGGGGCTGCTGAACAAGCGCCTGACGGGGGCCATTTCGCTCGCCGGTCAAAACGCGGTGGGAATTTCGGCCGCGGATTCCGCCTGTTTCCTCGCTGAGCCGATGATTCATGAAGGCGATACAGGCGGACTGGGATACGTCGGCTATTTGACCGGCGTGAACCTGGAATTTCTGACTTCTTTGTGGCGCGCTGGGATCGTGCCGGTAGCGTGCTGCTTGGGGCTCGGTTCGGATGGGGAACTGTACAACATCAATGCGGATCACATGGCCGCCGCGGCGGCAGAGTATTGCCACGCCGAACGGCTGATTTACCTGACCGATGTTGCCGGAGTGCTGGACGGTGAGAAAGTGCTGGATAAAGTGAACAGCGCAGACATTGAAGACTTAATCCGCCGGCAAAAAGTCTCCGGTGGAATGATCTTGAAGCTCGAAGCCGCAAAACGCGCGCTGGCTGGCGGCGTCAAGCAAGTGCGAATCGTGGGCGGGACCGGCCCACGGGTCCTGCGCTCGGCCAGCAATGGCGCCAGAGGTTCGGGGACACGAGTGATGCCTGTGCTTCCGGTTACGGAAGCCAAGCTGGCGATGCGCGCTTCCCGATAAAAAACAAATGAAAACGCATACAGCGAAAAAGTCTGTGAAAACGCCGGGGGCCGGGGCAGCGGGAGTCTTGCGCGACGCGGACAAATACTTGATGCGCACTTACCGGCGACCGGCGGTTGTGTTCACACGCGGCAGCGGCTGCTATCTCTACGATTCTGCAGGCAAGGCTTATCTGGATTTTCTTGGCGGCATCGCCGTGAATGCGCTCGGGTATTCGCATCCGAGACTGGTGCGGATAATACAGCGTGAGGCCAAGCGGGCCGTTCACCTTTCCAACTTATTTCACAATCCTTTTCAAGGCCTGTTGGCCAAGAAACTTGCCGAATGGTCCGGATTGGATCGCGTTTTCTTTACAAACAGCGGCACCGAAGCCATCGAAGGCGCACTGAAGCTGGCGCGAGCGTATGCAAAGAGGAACGTGGCGGCGGGTTCGCGGCCTAAGACGGGGATTCTGGCGCTCGAGAATTCGTTCCATGGGCGGACTTTTGGCGCCGTTTCGATCACCTATCCCGCGAAGTATCGCGAACCGTTTGAGCCACTCGTGCCGGGCGCGGAATTCGTTCGCTTCAATGATGTTGCCGACCTCGAAAAGAAATTTGACGCCGAGATTGGCGCGATCGTTATCGAAACCATCCAGGGCGAAGGCGGCATTTCGGCTGTAAGCAAAGAGTTTTGGCAGCGCGCGCGCGAGCTCGCGACCAAGCATAACGCAGCGCTGATTGCCGATGAAATTCAATGCGGCTTGGGACGTACCGGCCGAAAATTGGCGTATCAGAAATTCAGCAGCAAGCCGGACATCTTAACCTTAGCCAAGCCGCTCGCGGGAGGCTTGCCTCTGGGAGCGGTGATCGCCAATGAAAAGTTCGCCGAAGCGTTTACGCCGGGAATTCATGGAACCACCTTTGGCGGCGGACCGCTGATCTGCGCGGTGGCGATCGAGTTTCTAAATACGGTGGAGGACGAGAAGCTGCTCGAAAATGTGCGCGAGCGCGGTGCTGAACTGAAGAGCGGGTTGGAAAAGCTGCAGGCGCAGTTCGATTTTATCCGCGAAGTGCGCGGCGAAGGGCTGATCCTGGGGCTAGATCTTTCCATCGAAGGCGCGGAGATCGTTGAAGAAGCGCGGCACCAAGGCCTGATTATCAATTGCACGCACGAGCATATCCTGCGGTTTCTGCCGCCGTTTGTGATCCGCGCCAAGCAGGTGCGGGAGTTTCTGAGCACGCTTGGCAAAGTGCTGGCGAAAGCGCCACAGAAGGCTTGGGAACCAAACCAGGCGAAGCGGACGCACGATACTTCCCGAATGGAGGAAGCGGCGGGAGCGCAAGCTCAAGCCGCAGCGAGATAACTATGAACGCTGTTGCGGCAACAATTCCCGCCCTCGCGCATGATCTCTTGACCGGCAGTGAATGGAGCATGGAACAAATACGCGAGCTGTACCACCTGGCCGCTGATATCAAAGCGCGACCGGAACGCTACCGCAGTGCGCTGGCGGGAAGGTTTTTGGCGTTGATTTTCGAAAAGCCGTCGCTGCGGACGCGAGTCACGTTTGAAGTGGGCATTTCCAGCATGGGGGGAGGGGCAGTTTTTCTGGATCACACGCAATCGAAGCTGGGCGAGCGCGAATCGGTTGGCGATGTTGGGAGGAATCTGGAGCGCTGGGTGCAAGGGATCGTAGCGCGCGTGTTCGAACACAAAGTGCTGGAGGAATTGGCAGAGAACTCGTCGATTCCCGTAATCAATGCTCTTTCGGAGCGCTGCCATCCGTGCCAGGCATTCGCGGACTTTTTCACGCTGGAGGAGCGTTTTGGTAGCTTGCGCGGATTGAAATTTGCTTACATCGGAGACGGAAACAACGTCTGCCATTCGCTCCTAACCGTTGGGGCGCGGTTGGGCGCTCATGTTCGCGTGGCAACGCCGGCGGGTTACGAACCGGATCCCGCGGTGGTCTCCGAAACGCGGCGCATGGCGCGAGAAAGCCGCGGCAAAGTCGAGATCCTGCGTTCGCCCGAGGAGGCAGTGAACGGCGCTCAGGCGGTTTACACCGACGTGTGGGCGAGCATGGGACAAGAGGACGAAGCGGCGCAGCGCGAAGCGATCTTCGCACCTTATCAAGTGAATCGGCAGCTTTTTGAGCAGGCAGATGCTCATGCGGTCTTCATGCACTGCTTGCCGGCTCACCGCGGATCGGAAGTCTCTGCGGAAGTGATCGATTCGCCGCAGTCGGTCGTGTTCGACCAGTCTGAAAATCGTTTGCATGTTCAAAAAGCAATCCTGCTCACGCTGCTCGGCTAAGGAGAAAACGTTGGCAAAGAAAGTTGTGCTGGCATATTCCGGAGGACTCGATACTTCCATCATTATTCCGTGGCTGAAGGAGAATTATCACTGCGAAATCATCGCCATGATTGGCGACCTGGGGCAGAAGGAAGACCTGGAGGCGGCGCGGCGAAAGGCGCTGGCGACAGGCGCGAGCTCGGCCTACGTCGAAGATCTGCGTGAAGAATTCATTAAGAGTTACATTTGGCCGACGCTGCGCGCCGGCGCCGTTTACGAGCACAAGTATCTGCTGGGCACATCGTTTGCGCGGCCGATCTTAGGGCGCAGGCAAGCGGAGCTTGCGCAGAAGCTGGGAGCCGACGCGGTGGCGCATGGCTGCACGGGAAAAGGCAATGATCAGGTGCGGTTCGAGCTGGCGGTGAAAGCGGTCGCGCCGGAGCTGAAAATCATCGCTCCGTGGCGGGAGTGGGACATCAGCTCCCGCGAAGAGGCGATTGCTTACGCGCGCGAACATAATGTGCCAGTCGAGCAGACGACCAAGAATATCTACAGCCGCGATCGCAATATCTGGCATTTGAGCCACGAAGGCGGATGCCTGGAAGATCCGGCGAACGCCCCGGAAGAGGACATGTGGCAATGGGTAGTTTCTCCGGCGGCCGCGCCAGATCAGCCGACCGAAGTGAAAATTGGATTTGAAGCAGGCATGCCGGTTTCCGTGAACGGCAAGAAATTAGGCGGGCTCGCACTCCTCGAAGCGCTGAACGATATTGCCGCGAAAAATGCGGTCGGCCGGATGGACATGGTGGAGAATCGCCTGATCGGGATCAAATCGCGCGGAGCGTATGAAACGCCCGGAGGAACATTGCTTATCGCGGCGCACCGCGAATTGGAAGCCCTGTGCCTCGACAGGGAGACGCTCCACTTCCAGCAGCATTTGTCGCTGCGCTATGCGGAGATGGTCTATTACGGCATGTGGTTCACGCCATTGCGCGAGGCGCTGGACGCATTTTTCGGATCGTCGCAGCGCCGCGTTACAGGTACGGTGGGCCTGAGCCTTTTCAAAGGCAACGTGAACGTAACTTCACGCGAATCGTCGTATTCGCTTTATCGAACCAATCTCGCGAGCTTCACGATGACCGGCTATAACCCCAAGGATGCGGAAGGCTTCATCAATTTGTTCGCGCTGCCGATAACCATCCCTGCGGCGAAAGGCGAGGCGCGTTGAACGAAGCGGCGCAAAAAAAGATGTGGGGAGGCCGCTTCGAGCACGCGCCGAATAAGGATTTCTACGAGTTCGAGCGCTCGTTTGGATTTGACCGGCGCTTGCTTCCCTTCGAATTGAAGCTCGACGGCGCATGGTCACATGCACTGGAGAAGAATGGAATTCTAAGCGCACGGGAGGGTGGACAGATTCGCGCGGCGCTGGAACAGATTGAAAAGCGCGCAGGTGCCGAACCGAAATGGTTGGACGGTTCGTCCGCAGAGGATGTGCATCATTTCGTTGAATCCACACTGACGGAAATGCTCGGGCCATTGGGCCAGAAGCTGCACACAGGGCGAAGCCGGAACGAAATGATCGTCACCGAGTTTCGCATGTTCATTAAGGAAGCCGCTGCGGAAGCGCACGGCGCGGTGCGCAAATTGATTGGAGCATTTCTCGAGCAGGCCGAGCGGCATTTCGGCTGGCCAATGCCAGGAATGACTCATATGCAGCCTGCGCAGCCCATTTTGCTTTCCCACTTCCTGCTGGCGCATGCAGAAGCTTTCTTTCATGACCTTGATCGCGTCGATTTTGCCGCGAAAACATCGGACGCGTGTCCGCTGGGCACGGCAGCACTGGCGGGATGTGCTTTCCCCATCGACCGGCAGGCTCTGGCGAAGGATTTGGGCTTCGCGCGAGTGACGCGCAACAGCCTCGATTCGGTTGGCCGGCGCGACTTTGCGCTCGACTATTTGTTTGCTCTGACTGTACTTGCGACCCATCTTTCGCGCTTGGCGGAGGATATGATCCTGTTCGCGTCTCCGGGCTTTGGATTCGTGATTTTACCGGATGAATATTCGACCGGCAGCAGCTTGATGCCGCAGAAGAAAAATCCCGATGCCTGGGAATTGATTCGAGGAAAATGCGGACGGGTTGCCGGGGCGCTGATGGCGATTGTGGTCACGATGAAAGGTTTGCCTTCCAGTTATCAGCGGGATTTGCAGGAGGACAAGGAGCCTCTGTTCGACGCACACGATCAGACTCTGGCGATGACCAGAATCGCGGCAGGCGCGATAGCCGCAACGAAGTTCGATGAAGACAGATTGCGCAGCAGCGTTCGAGAGCCCGGCCTGGTGGGCACGGAAGCGGCCGATTATCTGGTTGCGAAGGGCGTTCCCTTTCGACAGGCGCACGAAATCATCGGAAAGCTTGTTCGCGACAGCGAGGGACAAGGCCAGGGCTTTGTCGAATGGCCGGTACAGAAGCTGAAGACGTATTCTCCAGTGTTTGAAGCGGACTTTTCGACTGCACTGACGGTCGAGGCGTCCCTCAACCGCCGCAATTCGCTGGGCGGCACAGCTCCGGCGGCCGTGCGTAAAGCGCTGGATGAGGCAAAAGAGCGACTCGCGTCCGCGGAGAAGAAAATTTGAGAGCGCGGAAAGCACATCTGAGGGACGCGGTGGCGATTCATGCGCTGATCGCAGCCTACGCCGCCGAGGGAATTTTGCTCCCACGCACAGAGGAGAATGTGCGAGAGCATCTTGGCACGTTTTTGGTGCTTGAAGACAAGGGCAAGATCGCGGGCTGCGTATCTCTGGAGAATTATGGCTTCGACTTGGCGGAGATTCGTTCGCTTGCCGTGAGCTCGGAGATTCGTGGACACGGCCTGGGCGGACGACTCGTAGAATTTGCCTTGACAGAGGCGCGGCGGAAGAAAATCGCGCGTGTATTTGCCGTAACGCATGCGCCGGAGTTCTTTGTGCGCCACGGCTTTGCGGCATCTTCGCGGCATGCGCTGCCGGAAAAGATCGAGCGCGACTGCTGCACGTGCCCGAAAGCGAGGCGATGCTGCCTGATCGCGGTAATTGCCAACGTCATGCCCGAGCGTGTCGCTTTGCCCATTGTCGAGGGCGTCGTGTCACCTGCTTCCGTCGCATGAAAACTCGCGTCTCGGCATCCGCCTTGCCTCGCGGCTTTGCGTTTTCCGCTGCGGCCTGCGGCCTGAAGAAATCGGGACTCGATTTGGGCTTGATCGTCAGTGAAATTCCAGCCAGCGCCGCTTGCGTGTTCACAACAAATCTCGTCAAAGCAGCACCTGTCCTCGTTTCCCAACGGCATCTCCGGCGCTCCGCGGCAAAGATGCGCGCCATCATCGTGAATTCCGGGAACGCCAACTGCGTGACGGGTCCCGCAGGCGTGGTGGCATCGAAGCAAACGGCTGCAGCTCTTGCGCGCGCGCTAGGTTGCCGAACCGAGCAGATTCTTGTTTGTTCCACCGGTGTGATTGGCCTGCCGCTTCGGGTTGAACGCATTCTGCGCGCTATTCCGATACTGAGAACCGAACGTGGCGCGGCACGCGGCGCATTCGAAAAATTCACACGCGCCATTATGACCACAGACACGCGTCCCAAGTGGGCTGCGGCGAATTGCACCATCGCTGGGAGGCGCGTGCGCTTACTTGGCTGCGCCAAAGGCGCAGGGATGATTCAGCCGAACATGGCGACGATGTTGGCATTTATCGTCACCGATGCGACTACTTCGCCGAATGTGCTTCACCGGGCGCTGCGTGGAGCCATTGCCAAGACGTTTAACGCCATCACGGTCGATGGGGACATGTCGACGAACGACACAGTCGCACTTTTAGCGAACGGTGCTTCCGGAACGAGAAGTATCCATAAAAAAGGCAGCGCGGACTATCGTAAGTTTCTCGCTGCGCTCGAATCGGTTTGCCAAGCCCTCGCTCTGCAGATTGTTGCAGATGGGGAAGGCGCACAGCGCATTGTCGAAATCGAAGTGCGAGGCGCGGCTTCCGATCGAGCCGCAGATGCAATCGCGCGGACGATTGCGAATTCGCCGCTGGTGAAAACAGCGCTGGCCGGGGGCGACCCCAACTGGGGCAGAATCTTGGCTGCTGCGGGCCGCGCGGGAGTGCGATTCGATCCGGACCGGACTGAGATCCGCATGGCGGCGATACCGATGTGCCGCGCGGGGCGCGCGCGTCCTTTTGATGAAAAAACCGCGCACCGCAACCTTCTAGCCAAGCACGTTCCTATCCTCGTCGACCTGCACGCGGGCAAAGGCTCAGCGCGCATCTGGACTTGCGATTTCACTGGCGACTATGTGCGCATCAACGCCAGCTATCGCAGCTAGTAAAAGCCGTGGGCAATCTGGCGAGGTTCTACGCGATGGCCGCGTTCTGCTTGGGCTTCCTTGGCGATTCGGTCATTTCGACTCGGCCGGCGACGTAGCGATACGTTTCGAGGGTTGCGCCATCGATCCCCTGATGAACAAGACGCGGAACATCCAGGCCCGATTCCGCGGCTTCGAGCTCGACAGCCGTTGCGTGCAAAGCCGGGCTGCGCGGCAGGAAGACAGGGCAGCAATCGTGAAAAGGTTCCGCGGAAACATCATGCGTGCCGATCTTTCGTGCGGTCTCGATAATTTCCAACTTGTCCGTCCCGGCGAGCGGACGAAATACGGGCATTTTTGCGGCAGCCTCCACGGAAACCATATTACGCAAAGTCTGGGAGGCGACTTGGCCCAGACTGTCGCCGGTAACCAAAGCGAGTGCTCCCGAGCGACGCGCGAAGACCTCCGCGATGCGCAGCATCATTCGGCGATAAAGAAGGACGCGGCACGGCTCTGGCGTATAACGAACAATTTCGCGCTGGATTTCCTCGAAGGGAACGCGCCAGAGCTTCGCCGTGAATTGCCAAGGCACTAACTGGCGAACGAGTTGACGGGCGACGTGGACCGAAGATTCTCCGGGCCGTGCTCCGGTGCCGTAGAAATGGACGAACGAGAGATGCGCCCCGCGCCTCATCATGTGGTACGCGGCGACGGCAGAATCGAATCCACCGGAGAGCAAGCATGTCATTTTGCCGGCGGTGTTTGCGGGCAGCCCTCCCGCTCCCGGTATCTTGCGAGCGTAGACAAGCGCAGAGCCGGAGGTAATTTCGACGCGACAGGTCACCTCGGGATTATTCAGTTTCACGCAAGCGCTGCGGCCTGCGGCTTTGAGGGAATCGAGCAGATGCTTGCCAACGACTTTTTCGACTTCGGAGCTGCTGTGCGGAAAGGATTTGTCGCTGCGCTTGGCGCGCACAGCGAACGTTGAGAAGGCAAGAGGCTCCATTTCCTGCCAAGCTGCGTGGCAGAGAGCCGCGAGGTCTCGCACGACGGGGCGAGCCACAGCATAGTAGGCGATTCCTGAAGTTCGCTCGATGCGCCGCAAGGCCTCCTCGAGTGATGCTTCCTCTCCCCATTGAATGATCAAGCGATCATTAGGTCGCTCAATCTTTTCGATAGGAATTCCTTCGAGCGCGGATCGCAGATTTGATACAAGTTTGGATATGAAAAAGCGCCGATTCCCTCCCTTCAGCCAAAGCTCATGGTAATGAATGACAATTGTAGGCTGGCTCATCCGCGAAACTCCGCACTGTGCATTTCATAGATTATACCAAGCTAAGGGCAGGTAGGTTGCCTGTTGGTCGCGTATGCTTGTATATCAAATCCAATGTGTCTGATCTATTCGTAACCTTATCGATACAACGCGACGGGAAGTACGACTTTTCTTGACAACGGGGGTTACAATCCACGGCACGTGAAAGCGATTTGGGCTCACGATGCGACGATTTGAATAATTTGCGCATCTAAGCAGTTGGAATATGCGGAGAAGGAGGGCCCGATGTGGATCCGTCGCGACTGGGACGAATTCTTTAACCGCGTGCGCAAGCGCGGTACGGCAGTCCATCCGGCGAGGCCCGTGGACCGCTCCGCCCGCAACCGCCTGGTTCCTGCCGAAGGGTACAGTCTGGCCGAACTAGACGATGCCGGACTGAGTCTGGAGCAAGCTGAAGTACTGGGCCTGCCGGTTGATGCCTTGCGGGTAGGTAGCGACCAGGCGAACGTCACCGCTTTGCAGATGTTCCTCCGTGCCAGCCGGGCGCGTTACTGACCTCATTTCCATTTACGCGGTGGATATGGTGTATGTACTCTTGACGCCGTTCGCGAAATCGGTAAACTGCCCTTTTGCGATATGGCGACACAGTTAAATCCGGCAACACTCGCGGGCACCATCGACGACCCGCTCCGCGAGCTTGAATTCCCTCGGCGGGAGGCAGCCTTTTTCTATGGCCTGTTTCTTCGCGGGCACTCGGCCGAGGAACTGCGCCGCGACATCGAAGTTCCCGCAGCGGTGCTGGCCAAATGGGATCGTGAGAGCATGCGCCAACCGGAGCAGCGGATCAACTTCGAACGAATCGCAGAATACCGGCGTCATGTTCTGGCAATCTTCGATTCTTTGGTTGGCTTCGACTCTAAGACCCAACGTCTACAGTGATACTGTTTTCCGAATTATCGGCGGCGCGTTGACGCAACGGTGGCAGGTCGACTAAACTCAAACCGTTGTTTGAACACTGAATAGCGCGCCCTCTTCTTCCCCGGTAGCTCAACGGTAGAGCATTCGGCTGTTAACCGAAGGGTTGCTAGTTCGAATCTAGCCCGGGGAGCCA
>JBAUEH010000133.1:0-1826 GCA_049678505.1 Candidatus Acidiferrales bacterium | reverse complement strand
AGCGGCCCTTCGTATGCGGGCAAATTGATTCTGTAATCCGGTTGTGCGTTCGCCGCCATTAATCACACTCTCTCACGATTTCGCCGCCCTGACGCAGGATTATTCTCGCATTCTATTCCATTTTGCTTGTGGGGTGAAGACGAAGGGCCGGCTTCCCGGAGGGAGCAGAAATGGCTAGCGGGCGAAATCTCTATTCGGCGGCGCGAATTTACGCACCAACAGAGCGATCGCCAGCCCGATGCAAAACAGCAGCGCCAGCACGCCGCTGATGCGTGACGCGACGCTCGCTGCCGCGCGCGCGTGCGGCACGCGGGTCAACGGCAATACAACGAAGTTCATAATCACGTACACCACGCCGCCGTAAACGATGCCGCAAATCGCCGCGTGACGCGTCAGAATCAGCAGCTTACGGCTCGCCAAATAAAAAATCACCGTCCAGGTCATGGCAATCGCGTAATGAATCGCCACGCCCAGCGCCACCGACTCGCCGCCGAGCCCGAACGACTTCATGCCAATCAATCCGCTCGCAATGTACTGGAAAATCATGTACGGCGTGATGTGCCGAAACGCGTTGAAGACAATGTTTTCCGATATGTCCAGCGTCCCGGCGACCAATCCAATCCACACGACGGTCCAGACGCTGTGCGTTCTCCGCGCATTCGCTGCAAAACGAGCCGCTGGCGCGTTTCCCGTGATTTCCGCTCCCATCTGTTTCTAGCTGGCAAGCTTCGTTGAAGCAGCGCCAAGAATTTGCCGGCTTTTTCTTTCCTGCACGAAGACGACTACGTTCAAATTTTCACGCTTCCAGTTGGACTTGAACTTCACACGAGCATCGCCTGAGAACGACGCCGCATCGCCCTTTGCCTGTGCGACGCCGATCTTGTGCAGGTATCGCAGCACCGCCGCATGGTACAGAGTGTGCCCGGCATTCTCTCCTGCGGTCACCGACGAATGCAGGCCATCCTCAGTGACCGCCAGCCAGACTTCCGCTTCGTCGCCAGGCGAATTTCCTTCCAGCTTCCCCACCGAAACATCAAAATCCCCTGCACCCTTCGGATCCTGCTTTCCTTCCGTAACCGTGACATTCGTTTCCGGGCCACGCGCCGCTTTTTCGATGGCCAATTGAGCATCCTGGCCATGGCTGCCCGGGAATTGACTCTGTCCGTCTACAACCATCTCCGGCGTGTAGGGATTCCCGTTGGCCAGCTTGGATACATAGTCTTTCTGCCTGTCGGTCCAATCCGCCGAGGAAAACGGATCGACCCATCCGTCCTGGTTCCAATAATCCACATGCTCTTCCAAGACGATCATATCGATTCCCGGAAGAGGTTGTTTTTCCATTTGCAGCGCCAACGCTTCTGCGGGCGGACAACTGGAGCATCCTTCAGCAGTGAATAGCTCCACGAGCACCGGCTTACGGTTGGAATCCGGTGTTGCAGGAGTTTGCGCCTGGCAGGGTAAGCCAAGCACAGCGCACAGGCCAAAAAGCATCAGCGACGCCTTTACCACCATTCCTGAAAAATTTGTCATGGTGCATACCTCCTTCGCCAGCCCTCTTTCCACTTTATCCCGATGCGGCCGCCCTTCCGCAGGTTTACCCGCCGCCTGCACGCCGTGGCGTGTAGCGGGCAGGCTCCCGCCGTAACAACGGCGCATCCGGTCCATGAAACAGACAAGGGTGACACTGAGAATGGCTGTCTGCAATATCCACTTGGATGGCCTTTCCTATAGCCATTATGGGCTCGACGGGGCGCTTGCGCTGGGGGAATTAGCGAACGTCGCGGGGCTTTGTTCTTGTTCGCTCGTCACTTGTCACTCGTCACTTA
>JBAUEH010000132.1:0-3414 GCA_049678505.1 Candidatus Acidiferrales bacterium | reverse complement strand
TTGTGGGGGGCTTCTCGAATGACGGCAAGGCGCTCAGCGCGTTGCTGGACAAGGCGGACGTGAGCCTTCGCGATGTGGGTCGCTCGGCGGGGTACTATGGCGCGGAGGAACGCTTGCAGCTTTCGCTGGCGGCGCTGCGTCAGCTTATTGCGAGCGCGGCTAGGCGCCCGGGGCGCAAGATCATTATCTGGATTTCTCCCGGCTGGCCGCTCATGTCTGGCCCCAACACGCAGCTCGACGCGAAGCAGCAGCAACAAGTCTTCGCGAACATTGTGAGCTTCTCAACTCAGCTTCGGCGGGCTGGAGTCGCCATCGACAGCATCGATCCTGTGGGTCCCACTGGGTCTGTGAATGCCGATTGGTCGTACGAGTATTACCTCAAAGGGGTGAGCAAACCGAGCCAGGTCCAACTTGGCAATTTAGGGCTGCCCGTGCTCGCGGTGCAGAGCGGGGGTGTTGCTTTCAACTTCACCAATGGTATTGCCGATCGGCTACACAAATGCCTTGCCGATGCGGCGCCCTACTACGAGATCTCTTTTGATCCACCTGCGGCGAAGAAGCCAGATGAATACCATCATCTGGAGATCAAACTCGCAAAATCTGGCCTGATCGCGCGCACTCTTCAAGGCTATTACGCGCAACCGTGAGCGGGGGCTAAGGCTGCATCGGCTGCGTGGGGCATCGTTATGTGATTGGGCAACGGAGGCAGCGGTCATGCTCACCGGGCGGCGCGATTCTGCTAGAGTCGAAAATGAAGCGCCAGATAGTCTCCCATGCCGGAAACGACCACTGCATCGGCTGCCCGACCGGCTCGCCTGAAGCTCGAGCCATACCGGGCCGAGCTGCGCCTGAGTTCCCTGACTCCCGGAATTGACAACATTCATTACGACGTTTACTTGAGCCCGCGATTTCTGGAAATGACGCGGCAGTATCTGTCGGTGGCGGTACGCAACGCCGCGAACCTGCAGAAGTTTTTTGGACGCGACTCGCGCCACTCGCGGCCGCCGGATTCGGCGCAATTCCGCAAATTGCTCACGGACCTGCTGCAATCCGGCATCACGCGAGCGCAGTTCGAAAAAAACATCGAATACGATCTACTGTTCCGGCTGGCGCTGTTGAAATTTTTCATTCAGGAAATCAGTAACGAATTCGCGAGCTTAATTGTGGAGTGCAAGGAAGATATTCGCGCGCGAGGGACGGTTTTCGAGCACAGCGAACAGGCGCACGTGAAACGCGCACAGATTGCCGAGCTGCAATCTAATCGCAAAGCGATTGGGCGGCGCGTGGGGCAATCACTGTTTCACATGCTGAAGGAACTGGATGAAACGGTGCTGGCGAAATCACGGCGAGCACTCTTCGGCGAGGACTTCATGGAGTTTTACGATCTACTGACGAACCGGCTGCTGTTTGTGGAGAACGGCAGCGACGATTATTTGTTCCTGGAACACTACGTTCTGCTGGGAAATTTCTTGCAGGACCCGGACCGCTTTGAAAATTTCGACACGCTGCTGATCGATTTTTTGCGCGACTTCGTGATCACGGACGCGAATTCGCAGGAGCTGCGCCAGGCACAGGAAGCGTACGGCCGGCTGGTGGAGCAGGCGCTGGGGAAACGTTCGGAACTGGCGAAGCTCGAAGAAGAACAGGAAGAAGTGCTGCGAAAAGTCGGGGGAGGCGACAGTTTTTTGCCAGGGATTTTCAAGCGGCGCGGCGGCGCGGAATCGGAGATGAATTTGGCGGTGCTGCGGCGGCGGCAAGCGGACCTAGAATTCAAGCTTGCGGAAATCAGCCCAGAGCTGGAAGCGGCGAAACAGAAAGTGGACTTCCTAACCGAGGAATTCCGCAACCGGCTGGGCGATTACCTGAACGAACCGCAGAATGCGCGGAGGCTCTTCGATCCGTCGGCGACGGGCGGCCACAGCGGCGACGCGGAAGTGCGCGAGCGGCTGCTGGAAGAATGGCATCACCGGCTGGAAGAGAAGGATTTGCTGGGTTACGTGCTGGCGAGCTACGAAGTCTGCAATTTGTCAAATGATTTTTGTCCGCCGGTGCACTTGCAGCAACTGAGGCGGGCGCTGCTTTCACGCGACGAGCTGAAGCGCGTAGAAAAGGTGCTGAGCACGTTTCCGGCGCGGAATTTTTCACTGAAGCGCATCGAAGAGGCGGCCAAGGCGCTGAAGCGCTATTCGCATGAAGATTCGCGCGCTGCGGCGCTGCGCTTTGCGCAGGACTTGATGCGGCTGCGGCGCGACCGGCGGAATTACCATCACGTGGCGGCGCTACTGGAAAAAATCAACCTGGTGCGTTCGGACAGGCAGAGAGAGCTTTCGCGAGCGAACAATAGCCTGTATGAATTTGTGTTTCCGGATGAGCGGGGCGAAACGGAAGATCCGGTGGTTTCGCATACGGTGATCAAAGCGGACGTTCGCGGGTCGACGGAAATCACCAAGGATTTGCTGGCGCGCGGGTTGAACCCAGCATCGCATTTCAGCCTGACGCTGCATGAGCCGGTGAAACGATTGCTGGAACGGCATGGAGCGGCGAAAGTGTTTTTGGAAGGCGACGCCATCATTTTGGCGATCTACGAAACGGAATCGAATCGCACCAGCCAGCGCGCGGTGGCCAAGGCCTGCGTGCTGGCGCGGGAGATTATTGAAGTGACGCAGGCGTACAACGCCAAAGCGGAGGCGAGCAATTTGCCGCGTCTGGAATTGGGCGTGGGCGTGGCGTTCCAGAATTCGGCGCCGTCGGTGTGGTCGGACGGCGACTCGAAAATCATGATTTCGAAGGCGCTCAATTTGTCGGACCGGCTTTCGAGCTGCTCGAAAGTGGCGCGGCGGCTGATGGACAAAAATCCTTCGCCGTTCCGCGTGTTCCTGCTGCAGACGCTGATCGTTGAAGGCGCGGCGGAAGAAGAAGGCGATGAGCTGCTGATGCGGTTCAATATGAACGGCATCGAGCTGAATGAAGAGGGTTTTCAGAAATTGACGAGTGAGATTTCACTTTTCCCATTGGAGGGAAGTTTTCCGATGCCTTGGGGGAAGGATCGCGCGCAGTTGTACTACGGCGAGTTGCCGCTGGGCGATACCCTGGAGCCGATGGTGGTGCGGCGGGGATTGACGCGCCAACTGCTGGCGGGAGGGAAAATCGGCGAGCCGACCAGCCGGCCGTATTTTGAAGTTTGCGTGAATCCGAAATTGCTGGAGCTGGCGAGGAAGAAGGTTGCGGCTGCGAAGCGGTGAGTTGGGCCCACCCTGACGTTCGATCCCGTTTGACTGCAACGTGGCTTTGCTTCAGGAATTCACCGTATAATTCGGGCGGAGGCGAAAATGGTCCGGTGACTGTCCCGGCCTTCAAAGCCGGCGATTCGGCTCTTCGCGAGTCGAATGGTGGGTTCGACTCCCACACGCTTCC
>JBAUEH010000131.1:0-32727 GCA_049678505.1 Candidatus Acidiferrales bacterium | reverse complement strand
ATCGATGATGGCGTTCGCTCAGGAAAAGAAACGCCAAGCGGCTGTGAATCACGCCGTTGTGCTGAAGAAGGCTCGCGATGCTCCAACGCGACGTTCCGCGCGGAATGTCCACGAAAATCTGTGGAGCCGAAAAGCCGCGATACGGCCGCGCCAGTTCTGCCTTGAGCCACAGAGCTCCCCCCGCCGCGAAGACGATCAGAATCACAATGACGATGGCTACTTTTCGCATTGCGCACGGACCGGACGTTTCGATTTCCTGCGGCTCTGCGCCTCACCCAGATATTCGCGCAGCAGAATGGCAGCGGCCAGCGAATCTATATCTGCATTCTTTCCCATACCCAACTCACCCGCCATTTGCGCGGCCTCCCAGCTCGTCAGCCGCTCGTCCCGGAGCTCCACGGGCAATCCCAGTTCCTCTTGAACGCGCCCCGCGAATCGCGCGGCCTCTTCCGCCATTTCGCTGCGCCGACCGCTCAGATGCACGGGAGACCCGACAAGGATCGCGCGCACTCCGTTTGTTTTTGCCAAATCACGCAACCGCCGCAGATCCTCTCGGCGATTCTTTCGCTCCATCGTGGCCAGCGGCTGCGCCGTCAAACCCAATTCGTCGGAAATGGCTAGGCCGATCCGCCGCCGGCCATAATCAATCGCAAGAATTCTTGCAGGCTTTGACAACAACCGAGCAGGAAAGGCGGCACCGGCGGCGCGAGTCGAGGAAACCATTCACTTCTATTATAGCCTGCGATCCGTGCGGAGGACGCGCCACTCCGCATCAATGTGCGCGCGTCTCCGGCTGGCGGCCACGCTTGCCGTCTGCCCACATTTCCCAAAGCCCCATCAGCTTCAGATCTTTTTCCATTCCGGTGTCTTTCATCAGATGCTCGATCTGCGAGCGTGTCTGCCGGATTCCCAGGTGGTCCGGCATGTCCGCGACGGCGTAGGCAGTGACAGCGGCTATCGCTTCGTTCTTCCTGAGCTGCGCAAAATCGACCTTGTCGAACGTGTCGGAAAAAGCGTGGTAATTCATCATGTAGTCGTCTGGATCCTGATTCGCAACCAGCGTGGGCACGCCTTCGAGCAGGAAATCGAAATTGTCCGTCCCAATTTCCTCGTCCGTTGTGTTTTTCAGCGGCCCGAAAGTCGCCAGCGGCTTGAGCGCCTGGTCCACGGCATTCGCGATGTCTTTGCGTCCGCCCAACGAATAACCCGTCACGCGCCCGTCTCCCGCATCGAAAACAATCGCCGCGTCCATCTTGTCCAGCTCCGCGCGATGCGCCAGCGCATACGCCCACGAACCCAGCATGCCCTGTTCTTCTCCGGTGAACAGCACGAAACGGATCGACCGCCTCGGAATCGAGCCCGATGCGCGGATCGCCCGCGCCGCGTCAATCACCATCGCCGCATTGCATCCATTGTCGAGCGCGCCCGTTCCTAACTCCCAGGAATCCAGATGCGCCGCCAAAATCACGAATTCTTCCGGCTTCTCGCTCCCGCGGATCTCCGCCACCACGTTTTCCGAACCGGTTTGCCCGCTGATTTTGTTCGGCATATCCAGATTGACCTTCACCGCTTGGCCGGCGGCAATCAATCGCGCGATTCGCAACGCGTCTTCGCGCGCAACAACGGCCTGCGGCAAACGGTCGATGGTCCCGTCCTGCGAAAAAATGTGCCGGTAAAGCAGCAGATACGGGCGCGTGGACATCCACAGAATCGCCGACGCCCCGGCGTCAATGGCCCGCTGCTCCACCGCGGGCTCATAAAGATATTCGTTGAACAAATCGTCCCACGTCTGCAGCACGTCGGTGTGCACCAGCAAAATGGCGCCCTTCACGGATTCGCCCGCATGCTTGAAATCCGATTCCTGACCCGTGCCAATGTCCACCACATCTGCCGTCAGGCCGCCCTCAGGCGTCGCCGGCGACCATCCTATCGATACCAAGCGCACGGGAAACGGTTCGGGCGAAAGCACAGTTAGGTGCGTGTGGCCCTCGGCCCAGCCGGCAGGCAAAGTGAAATTCTCCGTCAGCACTTCGTCCACCCCAGCGTGCCGAAAGGCCTCGACTGCCCAATCCACAGCCTTGTCGGCCGCAGGAGAGCCTGTGACGCGCCCGCCTATTTCGTCGGTCAAATCGCGAAGATTCTCTTCAAGCGGCGATGGCCCAAGCGCATTCTTGATAATAGTCGGAGCCACGTCCGCGCAGGATTGATGGATTGAGCAGCCGTATGTCCCCTGCGGAACTTTCGGCTCGAACGGTTTCTGAGCCGGAGGAAGCCCCTGCGCGCGCACGCTAAGAGCGGCAAAGGCTACGAGCGCTGCCGCTAGGAAAAGCTCGATTTTGCGCGACGTCATCGCCATGCGCCTCCGATCATCCGAAGATTCACCACTCATCATGCTGTCTAGATTATAGCAATGCCGAAGCGCGCTGTTCAGCTTCGCGCGGCTGCGACGCGATCCGCGATCTTGGCCACTTGAGCCATTTCCTTCACGTCGTGGACGCGCACGATGTGCGCCCCGCCCAGAATGCTCGCGGCGACCGTGGCCGCCGTGCCCCACGCGCGCTGCTCTGCCGGAACGTTATCGAGAGCCGCGCCAATAAAAGACTTGCGCGAAGTGCCCACCACGAGGGGATATCCGAGTTGCGCCAATTCCGGCAATCCCGCCAGGATTTCGAAGTTCTGTCTGTAATTCTTGCCAAAGCCAATTCCCGGGTCGAGCAGAATTTGCCGCCGTTCAATGCCAGCCTGCTTTGCGCGGCGCAACGCATCGCTTAAGCCCTTGATCACGTCGCGCATTACGTCGCGCGCAAACGGCCCCTTCTGCATCGTTCGCGGTTTGCCGCGCATATGCATCAAAATGATTCCCGCCTTCTGCCGCGCCACAAGCCCTGCGATCTCGTCGTCGAATCGCAGCGCACTGATGTCATTCACGATTTCGGCGCCCGCGGAAATTGCCGCCTGCGCCACTTCGACCTTCTGCGTATCGATGGAAATCGGAATTTTCAGCTTGCCGCGCAGCATTTTCAGCACCGGCAAAATCCGGCCCAGTTCCTCATTCTCGCGCAACGGTTTTGACTCCGGACGCGTCGATTCGCCGCCAATATCGAGAATGTCCGCTCCGGCACGTTCCATTTCGAGCGCGTAAGCAACAGCCACCTGGGGTTTCAAAAACTTTCCGCCGTCGGAAAAACTGTCCGGCGTCACATTGAGGACGCCCATGATCAACGTACGCTCGCCCAGGACAAGCGTGCGTGACGGCAAACATAACCGGAATTTGGTTCGCGGAATCATTCGGTTTCTGGCAATCCCACCGCGCTGAAAAAATGTGCCCGCTTCATCGAAATATCAATCTTCCGCCGGTTGATAATAGGCAAGCCGATTCACCACACGCACGGCTCCCTGTCCGGCGACTTCGACGCGCAGCGAATGCCATCCGGGCTTGCGGCCTGCTTTGGGATAGTATCCCAGCGTGTACTGCGCGCTCAGATTCTGCACCACCGAGCGGTAAGCGCCGGCCACCGTGCCCGCCTCCTTCAAAAAATAAAGCTGGCCTCCCACACGGCGCACCAATTCCGCCAGAAAAGCCGTGTACGCGGGGATACCGAGTTGCATCGCCACAAGCGTGATCAGCGAATCGGCCTGATGAGCGGCGAGCCAGTTCGGGGTCATGATGCGCGGACGATTCTGCGTCGAAATGGCATACACTTCGATTCCGTGCGCGCTGAGCGCCTGCACCACGTCCTGAAATGTCGCGCGGTGCTCCCCAGGCCAAGGAGCCACCCCCGCGCCGTCTAGGTTGAGCCCCAGCCCGCTATCCTGCCCGTCCGTGAGCAGGACAATCGCTTTGCGCCCGGTGCGTCCAGGGAAAATCTCATTCGCCGCCAGATAAAGCGAGCGATAAATGTTCGAGCCCACTGTATCCGCAAAAAGCGCGCGGACGTCGACGCCCGCGACGGCCCTGGCGAGTAGCAATCGGTCGCGGGAAAACGGCAGCAACAGAAACGTATGCTCCGCGAAATCGACCACCGCGACTTCATCTGCGGGGGACAGACCCGCAATCAATTGCTGCGCAGCCGCCTTCATCGCCGCCGAATCCGGCAGCACGCTGGGACTCGCGTCGATGACCAACGCGATGCTGGCGCCCTCGCTTGATGCATCGAAGTGCGCGATTCCCTGTTCGGAGCCGTCTTCAAATACGCGAAAAGCACTTTCTGCGAGACCGCGGACCGCGGTGCCATCCACCGCGAACACATTGCAGGAGACCTCGACAAGATTCACTTCCACCCTGAGCGCTGTTCGCGGATTCGTTTTCGGCGCGTCGCTGCCTGCGTTTTCCCTGATGCGCCGCAAAATCAATTCGCCGGTCGTGGCGTCTCGAATTGTCTCCACTCCGGCATCCATTTGGACCGGCCGCGCGAGCTTGCGCTTTATTTGGATGGGGCCGGCTACAGCAGAAATGGCCCACGTCGCCACGACGCATGCCCCGCATACCCATCGGCGTTGGCGCTTCATGTTCTTCAGTCTATGCGTGTGAGCTTGCGCACGAAAGGGCGCAGTTCAATCGAGGTCGAAATCGCGGATCGGCTTTTCCACGGGCTGGTCTTTGGCCTTTTTCAATCCTTCCGCAAACTTACGTTCCAAAACATCGTCCTTCACCCGTTCCGCTTCGACCGACAAGCGGAATTTCTCCTCGACACGCGCGGCCTGTTCGCGAAGCAGGCGCGCGGTATCATCCAGGTCCACGGAAGAAGGCGGCCTCGGCGGGGGCGTGTGTGACAGCACCACGCCTAGCTCGCGGTCAACCATCAGCTTGGCTTGGCAGCATGGACATTCCAGTTCTACCGATTCGGACCGGTTCTTTGCCATGCCGGTATTTTACGACAAATAGAGTCCGCGGGAGTATGCGGGATAATCCGCTCCCTAGGTGGGGAAATGTTGAGAGATATTGAGAAATGTTGAGAGGTTGACTTGCGCAACCGCGCCTTCAGGCTGGCGCGGGCTTCTCGCCCTTTGCCATCCCCGGCACAGCGCGCGGTTCCGGCCGCAGAGAAAGCTGCGGCTCCTTCGACGGCACTGGCGGCGCGGACGGTGGCGGCGGTATTTTCTCCGGAAGCGGTTTGCCGTCAATCAGCAATCGCAGCTCATTGGCGTCGAGCACTTCACGCTCCAGCAAGCCGCGTGCCACGCGCTCTAACGCATCCGGGTGCGTCTCCAGGATGTTGCGCGCCCGCGTGTATGCGCTGGTCACGATTTCTCGCACTTCCCCGTCGATCTTGATCGCCGTGTCTTCCGAATAGTCGCGATGCTGCGCGATTTCGCGTCCCAGGAAAATTGCCTCTTCCTTCTTGCCGAATGTGAGAGGACCCAGCGTGCTCATGCCCCACTCGCATACCATCTGGCGTGCGATCTCCGTGGCGCGCTCGATGTCGTTCCCCGCACCGGTAGTGATATGCTGCAGGAAAATTTCTTCCGCTGCGCGCCCGCCCATCAAAACCGCGAGTTGGCTCTCGAGGAACTCCTTCGTGTATGTGTGCTTGTCGTCGATCGGAAGCTGCATGGTGACGCCCAGCGCCATGCCGCGCGGAATAATGGTCACTTTATGCAGCGGATCGGCGCCAGGAGTCATCGCCGCGACGAGCGCATGGCCGCCCTCATGGTACGCGGTGTTCTTCTTCTCATCTTCGGAGAGAATCATCGACCGGCGCTCAGCGCCCATCAGAACTTTATCCTTCGACATTTCGAAGTCGTCCATGATCA
Source organism: Candidatus Acidiferrales bacterium (assembly GCA_049678505.1). Classification (GTDB taxonomy): domain Bacteria; phylum Acidobacteriota; class Terriglobia; order Acidiferrales; family UBA7541; genus DAHUXN01. The sequence continues at coordinate 26,973 of JBAUEH010000131.1, read as the reverse complement.
CCAGCTTGCGGTTTTGACGCGCCGCCCAAAGCGCCGCTTCATTCACCAAATTCGCGAGATCTGCGCCCGAGAATCCCGGGGTTCCGCGCGCCAAAATGGACAAATCGACATTGTCGGAGATAGGCACCTTGCGCGTGTGCACGCGCAAAATTTCTTCGCGCCCCTTCACGTCCGGCCGCGGTACCACGACGCGCCGGTCAAAGCGTCCCGGACGCAACAACGCCGGATCGAGAACGTCGGGACGGTTCGTCGCGGCAATCAGAATCACGCCTTCATTCGATTCGAACCCGTCCATTTCCACCAGCAGCGCGTTGAGCGTCTGCTCGCGCTCGTCATGGCCGCCGCCCAGCCCCGCTCCACGATGACGGCCTACCGCATCGATTTCATCGATAAAAATAATGCACGGCGCGTTTTTTTTGCCTTGCTCGAACAAGTCGCGCACGCGGCTCGCGCCCACGCCTACAAACATTTCCACGAAATCCGAGCCGGAAATCGAGAAGAACGGCACATTTGCTTCGCCGGCGATCGCTCGCGCCAGCAAAGTTTTGCCCGTTCCCGGAGGTCCGACGAGCAATACACCCTTGGGAATTCTCCCGCCGAGCCGCTGGAATTTTTGCGGATCCTTAAGGAAGTCGATGATCTCCTGCAACTCTTCCTTGGCTTCCTCGATTCCCGCCACATCCTTGAATGTCGCCTTCTTTTGCTGCGCCGTCAGCAACCGCGCGCGCGATTTCCCAAAACTCAGCGCTTTGTTTCCTCCGGCCTGCATCTGCCGCATCATGATCAGGAGGACAACCAGCAGCAGGATGAACGGAACGGCGTCAATAAGAAAATTCATCCAATTGTTGTCGCTTACTGGTTTGATGTTGACGTCAACGTTCTTCGCTTCCAATTCCTTGGTCAGATCGCTCAGCGTTTCCTTCGGCACCGTGACCCGGAACTTCATTTTTGGCTCGCGGAACTCGCCGTCCACTTCCGCGCTCACCGCGGAAAGCATGATCGTCGCTTCGCTGACGTTCCCTTTCTGCACCTGCGCCTGGAAGTCGGTGTAGCTCGGCGTCTGCTCGCGCGCGGTCTGTCCGCCCGTCGATGCCATCTTCCACAGCAACACGGCAAGCAGAATCATCGCCATCCAAAACAGAATTGTTTTGACTGTTGAATTCACGGTCTTACCTCATCCGGCCCTGTGTTTCGCCTTCCGCTTTGAACGCCTTGTTCTCTTTTCCCTGCTAACCCTTGTGGCTGCCGATTGCGCATCACCCGCGCTTTCGCCGTCTCCGCCAATTGTCGCGACGTATGGCAGATTGCGATATAGCCCATCCCGTCCAGCCAGACCATAGCCTACCCAATACTTAGATGCACTGGCAAAGCCAACGTATGTTGCTTTCAATTCAACTTTATGGTCCCGCGCTTTGTCGAACAATACCGCCAAGCTCAACGACCGCGGCCTATACTCCTCGATTCGCTTCCAAAGGAAATCCTGCGGCACGCCCGTGTGCAGCACCGCGTCCACCAGCAACACGTCTCGCCCTTCCAATTTCGGCGGCGTCGAGAAGAAAAGTTCCGGCCACGTCGTTCCACCCAACTCCACGTCCCGCATTTCCGTGCGCACGAAGTGGCAAACAACCGGACACGAAATTCCGCGCACCAAATCCGCCGCGAACAAAAACGAATTCTCGAGAATAGCGACTACATCCAAGGTACGATCGGAGTAATCCTTGGAGATCGCTCGTCCCAATTCATTTATCCGCGCCGCCAACTCCTTGCGAGAATAGGCGACCTTCACGCGAGCTTCACCGGCCGTCCTCGACGATCCATACGCCCGTACGTGTCGCCTCGCTTGCTGAAAATTCCTCCGCCACAGGCATCCGGTCGGCCCACGCGACGCGGCCCGCGCTCGTCAGAACAGGCCACAAAGCCCGCTGCGCCGCGCTAATGCGGCCCGCCATCATCATCCGGGCCAATTTTCGCGAATGCCGCCGGCCCCTCGGACAATAAGCATCCCCGGGCTTCCAATTTCGCAGAACCAGCGGAGGACGGAGCCGTTCAGCATCCAGAACCACTCCCTCGCGTCTAGTTTCGCGCTCCGGCATGGGCCAGTCAATCACTTTCAAATGGAAACACCTCCCAAGTTCCGGAACCGAAACAGCCGTCGACCCACGCGCCGGCAGATCGACCCCGTAGGCGTAGGAAGCCTTCTGCGGCAACGTTGTCTTCGTCGCCCGCTCATCGCCGGCGCTGGTGAAAACCAATCGGTCGAACTCTTTGCGGACTCGCACGCCGCTCGGCAGCTCGATTCGCCGCCCGCTTAAGCCTTTTTCCGCAAGCTGCACCACTTGCTCCACGTGTTTTCGCGACAGCTCGCCGCCGCTCGTGGCTACGTCGGCATATACACGCCGGACGATCCGCTGCGTGAGTGCGCGAAATGGGTTCTGCGCCTCGTTTTCTCCTGCTGGCGCGCTTCCGAGTGGCCAAAGAAGTTCTCTCGTACGAATGCTCACCGTTCCGCCGGCTCGTGCCACAATGCAGCTACATCGTTCCTCGACGAGCGCCGCCCAGAATTTCTCGTCATCACGTGCCAGTCCGGCGAGCTCGCTTAGCTTACTCACAATCGAACGCGAGAAATTCTCCTCCATCTCCGGCAACAATCGCTGCCGTACTCGCGCGCGAAGCCGCCGCGTGTCGGCGTTCGTTGCATCCTCGCGCCACTCCTGGTTGATGGCGGCCAGATAGGCTCGCAAGTCGGCACGGCGCACTTCCAGCAGCGGCCGGATGATGTTGCCTCGCACAGGGTAAATGGAACCCAGTCCGGTCAATCCCGTTCCGCGAATCAGCCGCGCCAGCACAGTTTCCGCCTGATCGTCGGCGGTATGCGCCGTGGCCACCCGCGTCGCGCCATCGTCCGCAACAGCCTTTGCAAAAAAATCGTAACGCAACCGCCGGGCGGCATCCTCTAAGTTCCACCGATGCTCCTTCGCGACCGCGGCCACATCATTGCGGCCGGCGATAAAAGTGAGCCCTTGCTGGCGCGCCAGCGAGGCGGCGAAATCTTCATCCGCATCCGAATCCGCGGACCGCAGTTGATGATTGAAATGGATCACGCACAGCGTCACCCCCAGATCGCCGCGCAGCTCCTCGAGCAGCCGCAACAGCGCCACCGAATCGGCTCCTCCCGAGACGGCAACGGCGAGGCAATCCCCAGGATGCAGCATTTTGTACCGCTGAATCGTGTCCCCAACGAACGCAGCAAGAGACGAAATCATGGCTAAGGATAAACGTTCCTATTTGTATGGTATCAGCCGCGGAAAGGCGCGTATAGGTGAGAGTGATTTAGTGGTCGGACATCTGCTGCGCAAGGAGGGCCCGACTGTAGGCAATTCGGCGGTCCAGAGCCACCGCAGCGAAATAGGTGCAGTTGATTCGCTCGCGCTCCGCCCATTTGCAAACTCCCGGAGCAAGAGAACGCGCGAGCGTCCCAAGCCACCCCATCATCCCAAAGTAAACACGGACGACGGCCAAATCGCTCTGGTCGTCGCTCTTCTGAGGGCATAAGCGGACCAGTTGCACCAACTGGCCAAATTGCTCGCTTCTGACTTCTTCCCCTTCGATTCTCGCAACCTCGCGCACTTGTTCGGAAAGCTCGGATTTTTGGTACGCCGCAATCACCGAACGCGAATACGAGACGAAGAACTGCAGCAGCGCGGCAATCGAGATCACGCAGATGAGGGCGGCAATCATGTATGCTGATGCGCGGTTATCTGTTGAGCCGGTACGCGTGCCGCCACGCGAGCCGTCTCCAGTCGCGCCTCCTCGGAAATTCGCGTGAATGTGTAAGCCCAAGCCAGCGGCAAAAAGGTCCCGGCTATGGGAGGTACCCATTTCAAGAAATTCGCTTCGAGGCCCGGAAAAAGATTACGAAGGGCATATCCGGCCGCCTCGGAGCTAAAGAAAATACCCAGCGCAAGAATAAGCTGAATCAGCCGCGTTCTGGTTTCGCGCAATTTGATAACTGCGCCCCACAGCAAATAGGTCAGCACTACTCCCACGAAATAGAGGTTTTGGCTCATCTCGACCACGAACCGGCTCGTCAGGTGATGGCTTGGCATCTGCCGAACAACTAGATAAGAAAACAGAGCCGTGGCCGAAAGGAGAGCAACGGCGGCCCGTCGAACATACTTTCCGACGCCCATCTGATGAAATACTTGTTGGTAAAAACCCATGATAACGAAGAAGAGCGAGATCGTAAGAAGGGCGTCCGTGTAGTAGTAGACATAGGCGTAAAACGGTGAACGGATGCCAAAATGTTGCAAGACATAGATTTGCCCCATCGTCACCACTGCGGCGGCAAACATATAAATGCTCACGGAGAGATAACGAAGAAAGGAGGTCTTTGAGAAGCAGAGGCACACAACCACGCACACCTCTGCTACAAAGCTGAGGAGAGTTAAAACATAATCGCATGGACCAAGCATAGCCCGCTAAGCTCGATTTCTGAGGCCTGGCCCTAAAAATTGCTCTCTTTCGGAACGCGCGCTTTAACGACCGTCAGGCATTATCGGTACCGGTGCGCCCGTACTTGCCATCAACTTCCCGTCGGGCATTATCGGCACCGGCGCGCCTGTGCTTGCAAAGCTTGGATTCACCGTTTGACTGGTGGCCAAGTTGCGAAGACCAACCGCACTCGTCAGCACCAACAACACTAAAACCACTAACATCAGTAACTTATTCATAGAACCCCCAAGTTTGGAATTACAACCGGGTGGATTCTATGTGGTCCTGTGTTGTCAAGGGGTAAAAGTTCAGACTATGTGTCTAAACGGTACACCCCTCCGTTCCTGGTTTTACCAGGGCCTCGATTCAATTGTCCACATCAACGTAGCTGTTGGGCTTGTTTGTGTCAACGGTACCTTCGTACTGATGAAAATAGACCGACAGCCTGCGTCCTCCAGTAGAGTGCTTGCCGCATTCCCCTGGGGCGCAAGCAATGCAATAATGGTTGGTCACTTATGGCGCTTCCCATGTCTGCGTGGCCGGCTGATTCTGTTGAGAGCGCAGTTCCGCGCGTCACTTTGCGCAATGCATTTTCGCATCCGTATGATTCGGCGATTGCCGCGGCGCGCACTTGCTATGCCCCGCGCTTGATCCAACCCGAAGAAATAACGGAGAAGCAACGCGTCAATATTGGCGCAGCGACTTTTTACAGCGGACATCACACTGTTTACCAGCATGCTCATTTCGAATTCGGCCTCGAAAACGTCAGCCGGCAATTCGTGTGGTCGTTTCTTCACGCTCATCCGTTCTACAATTCCGAGCAGCAGAGCCAGCGCTATGTTCGGCTGGACCGCGCGCAAGCCTATGTTCCGTCCGACGGCGCAAATTTTCGCGCTCCGGAGCGGGCCATCTACGAACGCGCCATCGCTCGCGCCTGGATGCATTATCGCGAACTCGCTCGGGTCCTCGAACCGGAAGCGAATCGCATCCTCAGTGAGATCTGGCATATCGGGCCCATGTCCCATCCGCGGCGCGCCGAGAAAATCAAAGCCGCCGCAGGAAAGCGCTCCATCGAAGTCGCGCGCTATGTTCTTCCCGTCGCTGCGTTCACCACTATGGTTCACACCCTCTCCGGCATTGTCCTCCACCGTTTGTGGCGCATGCAGGGCGCATGTGACACGCCCGCCGAAGCGCGCGGCATTCTTCGGCAAATGGTGGATCGAGTTCGTGAAGTAGACGCTCAATTTTTTGATCGCTTCGAAACTGAGCCGCTGGAGGATTTACCCGAGTGGGCCGAGGCAAAACAGGGCCGCGACGGCGAATCCTTCGCGGCGGAATTCGATGCGCAGCTCGCGGGACGCACTTCGAAGCTCGCCGACTACTCTGCGAACGCGCTCAAAGTTGTCGCGAGTGCGTATCGTGCGGTCCTCGGCCTCACGGAAAAGGATTGCTCGGACGCCGACGCCATCGACCGTCTGCTCAATCCTTCGCACAACGCCTATCGCCGCGAATGGATCAATATCGGCGTGCACGCGCCGATCATGCGCGCTCTGCAGCACGCGAATTTCACGTTCATGAAAAAAATCAGCCACACTGCCGATAGCCAAGACCAGCGGCATCGCATGATTCCTGGCTCGCGTCCGCTGTTAACGTTGGCCGACACGCGTAAACCCGATTACATCACGCCGATGCTCATTCGCGAAAATGCGCGCGCGAGAGAAATTTACGAAACCGCGATGGCCGAAGCGTGGGCTGCGAAAAACGAATTGCTCGATCGCGACGTTTCCACGGAGATCGCGCTGTATCTTTTGCCAAACGCGAAAGCGATTCGCCTGGTCGAATCCGGCTCTCTGCTTCACCTGCTGCACAAATGGACGATGCGCACTTGCTTTAATGCGCAAGAAGAAATCTATCAATCCTCGATGGAAGAGATTGAACAGTTGCGCGCGGTTTTCCCGCAATTTGCACAATACATCGGGCCGCCGTGTTTTCTGCGCGCCGGCATCACCACGCCGATTTGCACCGAAGGCTCGCACTTCTGCGGCGTGAAAGTCTGGCAGGATTTTCCCAACATTCAGCGCCGTATATGACGCGCCGAGGGAGCCTAGCGTATTACCTCGCGGCGTGGGTCTGCGGCTGTTTTTTCATGAGCTTTACAATTTGGCTGGGGAATGAATTGCACCCAGCGGAGCCGCGCTCTGTTTCGCTGCTGCTGTACATATATTTTCTCTCGCTGATGTTTGGCGCGGTCATGTCGCTGCTTTTCGGTTTTTTCCTTCGGCGCGCTGTGAACGGCATGCGCTGGAAACGCACGTGGCAGTGGCTCGCGGGCGGCGCAATTCTGGCGCCAGCATTGACCGCGCTGCTTGGTGCGATCGCATCATCGAATGCATTGCAAGGAAGCGGCTGGCGCGTTTGGATATTCCTGCCGCTCATGGGTCCTTACGCCATCAATGGGCGCCACGGATGGATGCCGCTTCTCGCGGCGCCCGCTGGCGCGGCGACTGCGTGGGTGCTCTCTCGAATCCATCGCGCGTTTGCAGAGCCCCCTCTCCCTTGACAGCGCGAAATTTTCGGCCGCCCCTGCATCACTCGCGAATGTTACGAGCGCCAGCGCAGCGTGACGGGGTCCTCCATGGGATGCGCGGTTGCGGCGCCGGTGCGCTTCGATTCGAGATGCGCGGCCTTCAGTTGGAAATACCATTTCGCGGGGCGATCGGCGTCGTCGATCAGCATCAAGTGCGGATTCGATTTTAATCCTTCCGACTGCTTCGTCATTGTTTCGGTATCCTGCGCGATAAACCGCGGACCCAGGACGCGAATGATGAAGCCCACGATTGGAAAAAATCGCAGCACGTTCCATGCGGCGCAAAAATCGAGACGGCATAAATCGCGGCGAACCGGCGTGACTACCGCGCGACTGGAAAACCAGAGCTTGCCGGAACGCACCTGCTCGAATCGATAGCTGGGTAACGTGAAGTCGATTGTGGTGGTGACGGGCGCGCCGGTGATGAGCTTCAGAATTTTATACGGCAGACTGTTCGACGATGGCGTATGCGGGCTCATGCGAAAGCCGTCTGGAATGGGCTCGAATTGCTTGTGCTTTTCGTGAATGCTGCGCCGGCTACGCCACCACCACGACTGATGCACAAAAGGACCGTGCGCGGGATCCATCAGACCAATCACGCCGTGATCGACGTGCACGGGCATTTCCGCAGAAAGATGCGCGATGCTGTAACGCCCGCCGAACTTCGGCAGTTCCGGCGCGGCAATGGGAGCCTGCTCGAGGCGCGGTGAATCCGGCGAAGCCATGTAAACCCAGATGTAGCCGTCGCGCTCTTCGCAGGGAAAAGCGCCGGCATAAATCCGATCCGCGCGCAATTTTGAATCGGAAGTGATGGACGGAATTTCGCGGCATTGTCCCGTGTGCGCGTCGAATTTCCACCCGTGGTAACTGCACTCGACCGCTTCGCCGTCGAATTGGCCGTAGGAGAGCGGCATGCCGCGATGAGGGCATACGTCGCGCAGGGCAAACGGCTTTCCGTGCGCGTCGCGGCCAATCACGAGAGGCACTTCGAGCAGCATGGCTTTGCGGAGTTTGCTGCCAGAGAGCTGATTCGAGCGCAGCGCGGGATACCAGTAGTCCCAGAGCATGCCGAGGTCGGATTCATTGGCACCGGGCTGGTTAGGTTCGCTCATTTGTGGGCACATCGTAGTATACGTGTCCAGCTGGGACAACACTCCGAACGGGCGCTGGAGAGGAGTGTCCGAAAGCGGACGGTTAATTTTTCTAAAAGCAGAAATTTCCGCGATTAGAAATGGACTCTGTCGTTTATTTTGTGTGAGTTGCATCGAGTTTTAATCCTACATATTTCAGCGATTAGAATTCTAGAAGCGCATAAAAAGCGAAAAGCCGCGTCGCCGCGGCTTACGTCTCCTTCTCTTCCACCCTTTTCCCGTTCGGCTGGAGTGTTCAGTCGAAGATACTGTATACCATAGAGTTAACTAAGAGTCAAGGAAAATCGGCTCTAGGGCGGCACGGTAGCTCGGGCGAGAACGAAGACATCGCGCATAATACGGCGCGAATAGGAAACAAATATGCGAGAGGCCGAATTTAGGCCTTGCGGCGGAGGGACTTTCGCGACTCACAGAGTCGCGCGGGCGCAGCAAGCAGCGCCCCTACGAAGGCAAGGGCATAGCGACACCGTCAGCGGCCCGGCCGAGTGCAGCGGGTGCGGACCTTCTTGGCGGCGGGGAGGAGTGGGGCAGTGAGTTTCTCGTAGAGCGCGAAGAGGAATTCGACGCGCTGGCGGTCGTTGTCGAAGGGCTGTGGACGATAGCAAAGGTCGACGGCGCGGTCGAGGTTGGCATGGGCTTTGACGAGGGCGGGAGGCATGGCCAGAGGATCGTAGAGGTCAGCCAGAGTAGAATCGGGGAATTTTTTGCGGGCGTCGAGGACGGCCTGCGCGGCGGCTTCGACGGCGGCGCGTTGTTTGGCAGTTAGCACTTCTGGCCAGGGAAAGTTGTTGTAAACGAGCTTCGCTGAGTAGCGATACCGCGATTCCAGCCGACCACAGACCTGCCGGACCCATGCCATGTGCATCTCGGATGTGAGCACACCGAAGTGATAGAGGGTGGCGTGGGGAATTATCTTAACTAGGTTGCTGCAGATCGTGTCGGGATTCATAAAACCGATCGGGATATAGTTCCGGCGCTCGGAACTGACTTCGGGGACAATCAGGAATTTACTTTCAGGCATATTCTCAACGTGAAAGCGCGTGGGGATCGCGCCTATTTTTCGTGTCGGTGCGCTCTTGCTGGCGAGACGGAAATTCCTGACCGCTTCGACGCGCTCTAAAGCATGAGGCATTTTGCGAAGCTCCGCCGGAGGACATTGACCGAGCCATAGGCACCAACGCTCAATACCGTTGATGAACTCTTCTGAGCCGATCCAGTGATGAAAATATTTCTTGGCCGAGGGCTCGGACTTTAGGAATTCTGCCTTTTGTTCCGGCGTGAAAAGATAGTTTCCGTCATCGATAGGTTTGTTACCGATACCCATCTCCGGCACGTTGCAAATTGGCTCCGAGCGGTTCGTGATGGCTACATCTGGTCCTTCAATTAAGTACGGACTAATATTCCTGGCGGGCGTTATCGTCGCGTTCTCTGTTTCATAATCGTATATGGCACGGTTTCTGGCATTGGCCTCGCCAAAACCGATGATGACGACGTGAACGTGGGCTTTCCCGCGAGCTTCGCTTTCCCACTTGAACGTTCGGTGAGCAAAGTGAATTCTTACGCCGTATCGGCGAAATAGGACGCTCCAAAGCACACCGACTTGCTCGCCTTGACTAATGGAATTTGTAGAGACGAATCCGACAACTATGTGCGTGCCTCGAATGTATTCCGCCGCCTTGAAATACCAACCTGTGACGTAATCGAGCAGACCATTGTTCTCGACATCTCGAGCGACAAGGTCCATGTCCGCACGCTGCTCATCAGTTTGAAACTTCGCTCCTACAAAAGGCGGGTTGCCGAGGATGAAGCTGCATTGCACTGGTGGGAGGACTTTCCTCCAATCGAGAAGGAGGGCATTGCCGCAGACGATGGTCGGGGATTTCTTAAGCGGGAGGCGGACGAAATACTGGCCGAAGGCTTCGGAGAGGCGGTTGTTCATTTGATGGTCCATGAGCCACATGGCGACCTCGGCGATGCGGGCTGGCCATTCGCTGATTTCGATGCCGTAGAAGGCGTCGACATCGATGAGGGACAGTTTGTGAACATCAAGCTCGCGCTGATCGCCGGGAAAAAGGATTTTCAGGGTTTCGATCTCGAGGAGGCGCAATTCGCGATAAGTGATGACGAGGAAATTGCCGCAGCCGCATGCAGGGTCGAGGAAGCGGAGTTTGGACAGCCTTTCGTGGAAGCGCTTCAGTTCAGCTTTATTGCCTTTGGCGCGCTCGAATTCGGCGCGAAGGCCGTCGAGGAAGAGAGAGCGGATCACTTTGAGGATGTCGCGTTCGCTGGTGTAATGCCCGCCGATCTGGCGACGCTCGCGCGGCTCCATGACGGCCTGGAAGAGAGAGCCGAAAATGGCCGGTGAGATGCGCGACCAATCGAAGCGCGTGCAGGCGAGAAGCACGTCGCGCATGTCTTTGTTGAAGTCGGCGAAGCCGAGATTTTCGGCAAAGAGGTCGCCGTTGACGTAGGCCGCGAGAGTTTCGTCAAGATTCTTTTGGCGCTTTTCGGGCGGCGTGTTCAGAACATCGAAAAGGCGGGCGAGATGCTGGCCGAGGTCGGAGCCGTCCTGCGCGGTGCGGTCGAGGAGATAAAGGCGAAAGTATTCCCGTTCGAAAATGCCGGTGTCTTCGGCAAAGAGGCAGAAAAGGATGCGCACGAGAAAGCGTTCGAATTGATGTCCGGAGTAGCCCCCGGCTTCGAGAGCGTCGTGGAGGCGGCCCATGATTTCGACGGCTTCGAGGTTGATGGGGTCCTGCTCTATGAATTTGTGCTGCTGGTAGCCAGCGATGAAGGCGAATTCGTGGATGTGCTGGTGAAAATCGGGGAGAGGAAATTCTATGGTGTGGACGCGGCGGTTTTCAAAGAGCGGGAGGGGGCGCTGGTCGTCTGGCTCAAGATCATGAAGGGCGATGCGGGCAAAATCGGAGACGATGACGTAGCGGGATTTCTTTCAGGCGGCCTTCGTTGATGAGGTCGCGAATGTAGCGGAAGGCTTGGGATTCAGCTTTGCCCAGGTCTTTGCCGCGGCTTTTGTGTTCGACAAGCACCATGCGCGGCCAAAATAGATCGATGTAGCCGTAATCGCCGGAGATTCCCTTTACCGGCTCTTCAAAGCTGGCGACGGAACGGCGCGGGATGCCGAAAACATTGAAGAATTCGTTCCAGAAGGTTTGTTTCTCGGCTTGTTCACGCTTGACGCCGGTCCAATCTTTCGAGAAGGCGATGGCGCGATGGCGAATTTCGTTCCAGGACAGGGGCATGAAGAGTGAGATAGTAGCAAAGCGAAGTGCGAGATGCGAATACATCGCGCTCCGCAGGAAGGTCCGGGGCAGGCGCAAAGCGTGCGCGAATAGGAAGGGATTTATTTGCGGGTGTTCGGCACGGCGCGAATTATAGTAGGAACCTTGTCCGCTATTGTGCTATGTGTTCTCTCGTGAAGCGCCGCTACAGCATCCGCGCAACTCAAATTTACCGCTCCGCGCATACGCTATTTCGAATCTTGAGTTACACGGCGAGCTACTTCTAGCCTGAAATCCATTCCTTGTTGTCCTGCCTGCAATCGGTGTTTCTTAAATTCATTGGGAGGGGAGGGACTTCATGAGCACTTCCGCTGCTACTCCGATTACATCATTTTTGAAACATCACTATCGTCATTTCAACGCTGCCGTCGTCATTGACGCCGCTGAGGCGTACGTAAAACATCTCGCCAATGGCGGGAAGATGCTGGTGACGCTGGCAGGAGCGATGAGCACCGGCGAACTTGGCCTTTCGCTGGCCGAGATGATTCGCCAGGACAAAGTGCACGGAATCTGCTGCACAGGCGCAAATCTCGAAGAGGACCTTTACAACCTCGTCGCGCATGATCATTACGAGCGAGTGCGAAACTATCGACACCTTACGCCGGTTCAGGAAGCCGAACTTCTCGAGCGCCACCTGAACCGCGTAACGGACACCTGCATTCCCGAAGAGGAAGCCATGCGCCGCATCGAGCGTATCGTGACGGAGGACTGGTATGCGGCAGACCGCAGCGCTCAGCGTTTTTTCCCGCATGAGTTTCTCTATAAGCTTCTGCGCGCCGGCAAGCTCAAGCGCTTCCATCAGATTGATCCGAAAGACTCTTGGATGGCCGCGGCTGCGGAGAAAAACCTTCCGCTTTTTGTTCCCGGCTGGGAGGATTCGACACTCGGCAATATGTACGCCGCGCAAGTCATCCAGGGAAACGTGAAGAATGTGACGACGATACGGAGCGGAGTGGAATACATGATCGAACTCGCGCGGTGGTACACCGAGTTAACGGCCAAGTCTTCCCTGGGCTTCTTCCAGATTGGCGGGGGCATCGCGGGCGATTTCCCCATTTGCGTCGTGCCCATGCTGCATCAGGACTTAAAACGAGACCCTGTCCCACTCTGGGGATACTTCTGCCAGGTCAGCGACTCGACAACAAGCTACGGTTCGTATTCGGGGGCAGTTCCCAACGAGAAAATCACCTGGGGAAAGCTCGGCGTTGACACTCCGCGATTTGTAATCGAATCCGATGCGACCATCGTTGCGCCGCTGCTCTTCGCGTACGTCCTGGGCTGGTAAGGTTGCGGGTGTTTGACGGCAGTTGCATCCTGGTGGCGCGGCGCACTCGAAGGACAATCTGCCGCGCGGCTCCCAGCGGCTCTTCACATGCGAGCGGCGTGGACAGTGTGGAAGCGTTCTGATAGATTCCAGCACCTATGAAAATCAAAACTGGGTTATCGATGCGCGGCTCTCGTTTGCCAATTCGAGAAATTGCCATGCTGATGGTTTTTCTGCTGGCGCCGATCGCGCTGGCGCAGACGAAACGGCCGCTCACGGTGCAGGACTTCGATGGATGGCGCGACATCCAGAGCGAAACGCTATCGAATGACGGCAAATTTTTGGGGTATGGCCTGTTTCCGGAAGACGGCGATGGCGTGGTAGTGATACGCAACCTGCAGACGGGCGCTGAGTTTCATGAGGCAGCGGGGAGCCGGCCGCTGCGCACGCTGAGGACTCCGGAAACGGATGAGCCGGTGCCGCCGCCGGCGGTGACGATTCGATTCACCGCGGACAGCCGGTTCGTGGTGTTTTCAGCGTTTCCGCCGAAAGCGGACGTGGAGAAAGCTGCGAAGGAAAAGAAGGCGGCCGAAGAGATGCCAAAAAAATCCATGGTGATTGTGGATCTGGCTTCGGGGGCGGCGGTGCGCGTCGAGCGGGTGAAAAATTTCCAAGTTCCGGAGAACGCAGGCGACGCGGTGGCGTATTTGCGCGAGGCGGAGGCGCCGAAGGCCACGGAGGGAAAAAAGACGACAAGTAAGGAGAGGAGTGAGGCGGACGCCGCGACCGACAAATCCGAAGCCGGCGCAGCGAAAAAGGAGTTTGGAACGGAGTTAGTGCTGCGGAATTTGCAGACGCGCAAAGAGCGAACGTTTACGGACGTGCTGGCGTATACGCTCTCGAAGAACGGAGCGACGCTGGTGTATGCAGTGGCCGCAAAAAACGAGGCTGCTGATGGGCTTTTTGCCGTGAATGTGGCGACGGATTTGGCAGCGCAGGCACTGCTGACGGGTCCGGGCAAGTACGTGAGGCTCGCATGGGACGAGCCGCAGAAGCAGCTTGCTTTCTTGAGCGACCGAGACGACGCGAAAGCGAAGCAGCCGAAGTTTGCGCTTTATTTGTGGGAGCGAGGCAGCAAAGCGCCTGAGGAAGAGGTTTCCGTAACATCGCCGGGTTTTCGCGAGGGATTCGTGATCAGTGACAAGGGCGCGATCACGTTCAGCCACGATGGCGCGAGAATTTTCTTCGGCTGCGCGCCGCCAAGGCCCGAGCACAGCGCGGCGGATGATGTGCCCGCGGACGAGAAGGTCAACGCCGATCTGTGGAGCTGGAAGGACGAGCACATCCAGCCGATGCAGAAAATCCGCGCGGAGCGGGAGCGAAACCGGACGTACCGCGCCGTTTACCATGTGGCCGAGAAAAAAATGGTGCAGCTTGGCGATGAGACGATGCGCGAGGTGACGCCGAGCGAGGACGGATTGTGGGCGATCGGAGCGGATGATCGCGCATACGGCCCCGTTATGGATTACGACGCGTCATACAGCGATTACTACCTGGTGGACACGCGGACCGGCGAACGGCGGCTGATTTTGAAGAAGCAACTCGAGGAGTTCGGGCAAGGCGGTGCGGCTCTGCATTGGGCGCCGGATGGGAAACACATTTTGTATTTTGGGGATAAGGACTGGATGACGATTTCCGTGCCGGACGGAACGATTGCGAATCTGACGCACGGACGCGGCGTGAATTTCTGGCGCGAGGACGTGGACTACCCGGCGGCTGCGCCTCCGTATGGATCGGCGGGTTGGACGAGGGATGGGAAGTACGTGCTGCTGTACGACAAGTTCGATATTTGGCGGATGACGCCGGACGGCAGCGAGGCTGTGAACCTGACGCTCGGAATTGGGCGCCGTTCGCATATCGAGTTCCGATATGTCTATTTTGGCGGGAACCCCAAGGATCCAGAGGCGCGATGGATCGATGCGACGAAACCGTTGCTGCTGAAGGCGACAGATACAGAAACGTTCGATAGCGGGTTCTATCGCATGCGCGCCGACGGGCCGGCGAATGCAAACGATGCGCCGCAGAGATTGATTTTTGACGCGAAGGCTTTCACCGAGCCACTGAAGGCGAAGAATGCGGATGTGGCTATCGTGGCGGCTTCTATGTTCGAAGAGTTTCCGGATTTGCAGGTTACGGATTCGAATTTTGCGTCGCTGAAAAAAGTGACGGATGCAAATCCGCAGCAGGCGCAGATACTGTGGGGTTCGGCGGAGCTGATTCATTACCTGAACGCGGACGGCGTGCCGCTGAAGGGCATTCTGTACAAGCCGGCGAATTTCGATCCGCAGAAGAAATATCCGATGATCATTTATATTTACGAAAAGCTTTCGGATAACCTGCACGAATACTATGCGCCGCAGCCGCGACACACGATCATTCCCAGCTATTACGCGAGCAACGGTTACCTGATTCTGGAACCGGACATCGTGTACACGATCGGCGAGCCGGGGCAAAGCGCGCTGAAGTGCGTGCTGCCGGCGATCGATTCGGTGGTGGCGCAAGGCTTTGTGGACGAAAAGGCCATTGGGATTGAGGGCCATAGCTGGGGCGGGTATCAGATCGCGTACATGATTACGCAAACGAATCGGTTTCGCGCGGCGGAAGCGGGCGCGCCGGTGGTGGACATGTTCAGCTCGTATGACGGAATCCGCTGGGGAAGCGGAATGCCGCGGCAGTTTCAGTATGAACACACGCAGAGCCGCATCGGCGGTTCGCCGTGGCAGATGCCGCTGAAGTACATGGAGAACTCGCCGATTTTCATGGCGGATCGCGTGACGACGCCGCTGCTGATTCTGCAGAATGACGCGGACACGGCGGTGCCGTGGTATCAAGGGATCGAATACTATCTGGCGCTGCGTCGGCTGGGCAAAGAGGTTTACATGTTCTCGTATAACGGCGAGCCACACTGGATCGTGCGGCGAGCGGACGCGATGGACTTCACGGTGCGCATGCAGGAGTATTTCGATCACTTCCTGAAAGGCGCGCCGGAGCCGGATTGGATGGCGCACGGGATTCCGTATATCGACAAAGACGCGGAAAAGGCGCAGTTCAAGGAAAAGACAGGAGTGTATTAGGACGCAGAGACGGTCATCGATTTGACAAGGATTTGACAAGTTTTTCGCTTGCTCCTATGCTGTTCACAGATATGTATGCCATGTTTGCCGCGTTTTATTAGCGCTTCCGCATAGGCCCTCCACGGGTCGTCGCTGTCGTTTTTTCAATCGTCCTTTGCCGTTTTGTCATTCTCATTTCCAGGTCGGTTCGCCGGACCTTTTTGTTTTGCGGGGCTTTACAGGAGTTCGCCATGAGCAATACCAACATGTTTCAGAAACTGGAGCAGATCGAAGCTCGCTACGAAGAGCTGACGACGGAGCTTTCCTCGCAGGAAGTGCACGCCGACTCGGGCCGCTACCAGAAGGTGGCGAAGATGCACGCGGAGCTGTCGCAGATGGTTTTGAAATATCGCGAATGGAAGCAAATCGAGAAGGGGCTCGTGGATGCGAAACAGATGATCGCCGAAGCGGAAGATGCCGAGATGAAGCAGATGGCGCACGACGAGCAGCACGCGCTGGAAGCGCGGCGCGAGACGGTGGAACGGGAACTGAAAGTGCTGCTGTTGCCGACGGATCCCAACGATGAAAAGAACGTGATCGTGGAGATTCGCGCGGGCACGGGCGGCGATGAGGCTTCGCTGTTCGCCGGCGAGCTTTTCCGGATGTACTCGCGGTATGCGGAATCGCAGGGCTGGAAAGTAGAAGTGCTGGAAAGCTCGGCGTCGTCGATTGGCGGAGTGAAGGAAATCATTGCCGCGATTCAGGGACAAAAAGTGTATTCGAAGCTGAAGTACGAAAGCGGCGTGCATCGCGTGCAGCGGGTGCCGGCGACGGAACAGCAGGGACGGATACACACTTCCGCGGCGACAGTGGCCGTGCTGCCGGAAGCGGATGACATCGACATCAAGATCGAGGCGAAGGATTTGCGCGTCGATACTTTCTGCTCGTCGGGGCCCGGCGGGCAATCAGTAAATACGACGTATTCCGCGGTGCGCATCACGCATATACCCACCGGGCTGGTGGTTTCGCAGCAGGACGAAAAATCGCAAATCAAAAATCGCGCCAAGGCCATGCGCGTGCTGCGAACGCGTCTTTACGAAATGGAACAGGAAAAACAGCACCAGCAGATCGCCGCGGAGCGCCGCGGGCAAATCAAGACCGGCGACCGCTCGGAGAAAATCCGGACGTACAATTTTCCGCAGAACCGCGTGAGCGACCATCGCATTGGGCTGACGCTGCATCAACTGACGGAAGTGATGGACGGAAAGCTGGGGCCGTTGGTCGACGGGCTGGTGACTTATTACGAAGCGGAAAGGCTGAAGAGAGAATTGAGCGATAACGGCGACGGCGGTGGAAAGGCGTGATGAGCGCGCCGGTGAAAATTGACGCAGAGGTGACGGTGCGCAGCGCGTTGCGCGACGCGATGGGGCGTCTTGAGGAAATGCGCGTGCCGTCATTTACGCTTGCGGCGGAATTGCTGCTGATGCATGCGCTCGGGCGCGACCGCGCATGGGTGTATTCGCATCCGGAAGCGCTGCTTGATGCCGACGCCGCGAGGAAATTCTTTGAACTGGTGGCGCAACGCGCGAGCGGAGTGCCGACGCAATATTTGACCGGCAAGCAGGAATTCTGGGGGCTGGAATTCGAAGTCACGCGGGCTGTGCTGATTCCGCGGCCGGAGACCGAGCATGTGGTGGAAGTGGCGGTGGAGAGACTTGGAGAGCAGCGACGGCGCGAAAATTTGCGTATCGCTGACATTGGGACCGGCTCTGGGTGCATTGCAGTCGCGCTGGCGCATGAATTGCCCGGCGCGGAGATTTTGGCGACGGACATTTCCAGCGCGGCGCTTGAAATTGCGCGGCGCAATGCGGAGCGGCATAGTGTTTCGGAGCGAATACGATTTGTCGAATGCGATCTGCTCGATGCGGCTGCGGCAGAAGGACGGCGGTTCGATCTGATTGTCAGCAATCCTCCGTACGTAGCGCAGGCTGAAGCATCGCAATTGCCGAAAGAGGTTCGCGAGCACGAGCCGAGCCAAGCGCTTTTTGGCGGTGCAACCGGAACAGAGATTTACGCGCGGCTGATCGCGGAGGCTGCACAGCACTTGCGCTCCGGTGGATTGCTGGTGCTCGAAATTGGATACGGCGCACTCGAAGGGATTCGTCCGATTTTTGATAATGCCTCGTGGAAAGAGATTCGCGTCACGAACGACCTAGCCGGGATTCCGCGGGTCATTTCCGCCGAACGCGCCTGAGCGTGTTAGTATTTGGTATCGCTGTTCGTCATGGCTACCAAACGCCATCACTATATTTCGAAGTTTTATTTAGCTTTATTTGCCGATACGACTGCGGAAACTCAGAAGCCAAGTATTTGGGTGTTTGGGAAGGAATGGTCTGCGCCTAGGCTTATAGCTGCCGAGAATGCGGCTGTCCAAACCCACTATTATTCGATCCAAACAAACGACGGACAGAAGAGCGACATATTCGAGCAATTTCTTGCCAAGAATGAGAGCGACACGGCGCCTATATTGGCTCAGCTTTGCCAAAAGGACTTTGAGATTACAGGCGATGATCGAGCAAAAATCGCTGTCTTTATCTCGCTTCTCATGCAGAGGGTCCCCGCCGCTAGGGATTGGATGGAACAACTTTTCGCAAACTTGTCAAAACAGCGGATGAAAGTGGCGGCCCGGACTCCGGGGGTTTTTGAAGATGCAGCTCGTGAAATCGAGGCATCTGGAGAAAGCTTGACTGCTTCAGCCGAGGAGATAAGACAATTCATTTTGAGCGACAGGTATGTCGCTAACGCTTCACCAACGGTTTCACTGAAGATGGTCTTTCATCTTGGGCCGGAACTCGCCAAAATCATCACCGATATGCGATGGACGATTCTGAAATCCGACGAAGAGTTTATAACTTCGGATAACCCAGTGATTTATACAGATCCGGATCGTCCACATGGAGCTTGGGGTTCGGCGCTTTTAAGCGAGAGGGTCGAGCTTACTTTCCCTATCTCGCCGGTCAGATGCCTACTAGCGACTCATGATATGGCATTCTATCGCTCGGTGTCTTCTCTGCCGTCCCGGCGATTCTCAGCCGCTGTGCACGATTACAAGCCCCAAACGATTTTTGCGACAGCTCGACCAAACCAAGTTAGAGAGATCAACCGTCGAACGGTCAGCCGAGCCACGGGGTATGTATTCAGTTCCTGTAATACTGCCTCGATTCGTAAGTTTGTTGAAAGGCACTTCGTCAAGACTGCCGCTGCGACCGGCAGCTAGAACTACATAGAATCGGTCATGCCGAAGCTGGCGCAATACCGCGCGAAACGAGAAGAAACGCTGAAGTCCCCGCCCGGAACATCATCGGGTGAGCGAGAAAATGTTTCCATACTGCATGTAGACATGGATGCGTTTTTTGTTTCCGTGGAGCTTCTGGAACGGCCGGAGCTACGCGGACTGCCGGTGGTGGTGGGCGGAAAGGCGAACGAGCGCGGCGTGGTGACGTCAGCGAGTTATGAAGCGCGCCGGTTCGGGGTTCATTCCGCAATGCCGCTGCGAACCGCCGGGCAGCTTTGCCCGCAGGCGGTGTTTCTCGACAATCGCCACGAGCTCTACGCGGAGTGGAGCGATCGAGTGGCCGCGATTCTCGCGAAGTATTCGCCCGTGGTGGAAATGGCATCGATCGACGAGGCCTATATCGACCTGACCGGAACGGAGCGCATGCTGGGACCGTCGCTGGCAGCGGCGCATCGTTTGCTTGCGGACATCACGAAGTCGACCGGGCTGCCGTGCTCGGGAGGATTGGCCACAACGCGGCTGGTGGCGAAAGTGGCGAGCGATCAGGCCAAGCCTCGCGGATTGGTGTGGGTGCCGCGCGGCGCCGAAGCGGCGTTTTTGGCACCGCTCAGCGTGCGAAAAATTCCGGGAATCGGCAAAGTGACGGAAGAGGCGCTCGGTGCAGCGCAGATTCGGAACGTACAGGAGCTGGCTGCGGTTCCGCTGGAACGGCTGGAAGAGATGTTCGGCCGCTGGGGCACGGCGCTTTACAGGAAGGCTCGCGGCGACGATACGTACGAATTTTTCATCGACGCGGAGCCCAAATCGATCTCGCACAACTGTACATTTCGCGAAGACACGGCGGATCGCGAGACCATCGAAAGCACGCTGAGCCTGCTTACGCAAAAGGCGGGGAAGCGATTGCGCGACGCGGGACTTTTTTGCCGCACGGTAACGCTCACTTTGCGCTTTGCCAATTTCCACACCATCACGCGCAGCCGCACTCTGGCCGCGCCCGCCGATTTGGACAGCACAATCCTCTCCACTGTACGCGAACTTCTGCGTAGCGCTTGGAACGGTTCGGCCAAACTGCGCCTGGTCGGCGTGGCGCTGTCTTCATTTCTGGCGGCGTCCACGGCCACAGGGCAGTTCGAATTGCTGGACGTAGGGAATCGCGAGAAGCTCGAACGCCTAGCGCAAGCGGCCGATCGCGTGCGCGACCGCTTTGGTTTTTCAAAACTTCAGCTCGGCGGATCGCTTCGCTCTCCGCGCAAGCACTAAACCTGCCTCATAAGTGCGCGACCGTTTTATTTCACTAACCGTTTTCGGCACGGCTGCCCTGCGCGTAAATGCCCTCAGGGATAAAAGGCGTGCCCTGACGAAAACCATTTATTGCCCCTCGTCTAGGCCACGCACGTTTTTCGTCTGTACCGTATAATCCCGGCATGGCTTCCCCGGGAACGAACTATTCCGCTCCGCTGCCAGGCCATGCGCCGGACGGAGGCCGAAAACAAGGCCGATTCCGCGAGTATTGGGCGCGCGTAACGGAAGGCCTGGCCATCGACCAACTGTGGGGCCAAATGAAGGCGGACGCGCGTTCGACGTATTCGTTCTATGCGCGCGACGTCGATTGGCAAGCCCTGGACAAGGGCGGAAGCTGGAAGCGGCCGTTTCGGATTGCCTGGGCGCTGTTCCAGGCGATGCTGATGAAGTTAACCCCGGCGCGGCGCGTGCTGCTGCTGATCGCCTGCGCGCTGATGATCATCGATTTCCAATTTCGCTTTGGAAGCCAGCAGTACCTTTTCGATCTCGGCGGCTTCGGCACGGTGATCCTTTTTTTTCTCCTTGCGCTTGAACTCGCCGACCGCGTCACGATGAAGCGCGATCTGGAAATCGCTCGAGAGATTCAGCATTGGCTGGTGCCAGAACATCCTCCGGTGGTGCCAGGCGTTGATCTTGCTTTTGCGACGCGGCCACAGAATACAGTTGCGGGCGATTATTATGATGCGTTCCTGCGCGCGGAGCCGGAAGGGCATGCCGGGCAATCTTTGCTGATGGTTGTGGCCGACGTAGCCGGCAAGAGCGTGCCTGCGGCGCTACTGATGGCAACGTTCCAAGCAAGCATCCGCGCCCTGGCGACGCGCCCGGGTAGCCTGGATGAACTGGCTCGCGACCTGAATCGCTACGCTTGCAACCATAGTCTGGCGGGCATGCGCTTTACGACAGCGTTCATCGCAGAATATGAGGGTTCGTCGCGCCGCATGCGGTATGTGAACGCGGGGCATAATCCGCCGTTCCTGCGACGCGCCTCCGGAGCCATTGTCCGGCTGTCGGAAGGCACGGTGCCGTTCGGTATCGATGCGGCAGCGGACTATCGTTCCGAACCGGTCGCGATCGAGCCGGGCGATCTGTTGGTGATTTTCTCGGACGGACTGCCGGAAGCCGTCAACGCCTCTGGCGAGGAATACGGCGAGGTGCGCCTGCAGAATCGCGTCGAGCATTTCACGAATGAATCGGCCGCGGTGGTGCTCGCCACGGTGATGGCGGATGTCGATGCCTACGTGGGTCCTGCACGGCAGCACGATGACATCACGTGCATGGCCGTGCGCTTCGTCTGAAGGCGCTGCGCGTACGGCCGCTGCATGAATGTACCCACATTTGCTCGTGGCGCATTCGAGCGTCATAATTCCCCTATGAATACACGCGAACACGCGGAGCGAATTTGCGCGCGGCTGCGCGACGCGGGCTATCAGGCGCTCTTTAACGGCGGCTGCGTGCGCGACATCATCCTGGGCCGCGAGCCTTCCGATTACGACATTTGCACGGATGCTCGGCCGGAGCGCGTGCAGCAGATTTTCCCGGACAGCATCCCCGTGGGTGCGCAATTCGGCGTGGTGATCGTTGTCGAAGATGGCGTCCAAGTGGAAGTGGCAACATTCCGCTCGGACATTGGCTCCTCGGACGGGCGGCATCCGGTTCGCGTGGAATTCTCGTCATCTCCCGAAGAGGATGTGCGCCGGCGGGACTTCACCATCAACGGCCTGTTGATGGACCCGCGGGACAGCAAGATTTTCGATTACGTTGGCGGCCAGGCGGACATAGAGGCGCGCATTATTCGTGCGATTGGCGACGCGGAACTACGCTTCGAAGAAGACAAGCTGCGGATGCTGCGCGCGGTGCGATTCGCGGCGCGCTTCGGCTATTCCATTGAACCGCGCACTTTCGCGGCGATTCAAAAGCTAGCTTCGCAAATCGAACAAGTCTCGCAGGAGCGCATTCGCGACGAGCTGACCAAAATGCTCACCGAGGGCGCAGGCCGCCGCGCCTTTGAGCTGCTCGATGAGACCGGGCTTCTGCGCGAGGTGCTGCCGGAGATCACGCGTATGAAAGACGTAGCGCAGCCGCCGCAGTTCCATCCGGAGGGTGATGTGTGGACGCACACTTTGCTCATGATCGAAAAACTGCCGGCCGGCGCGGCGCGCACGCTCGCTTGGGGTGTGCTGCTGCACGATGCCGGCAAACCGCCGACGTTCAGAGCTCCGGTGGGGCCGAACGATCGGATACGGTTTGACGAGCACGTGGAAGTGGGCGTGCGCATCGCGGAAGACATTTGCCGGCGGCTCCGTTTTTCCAATGAAGACACGGAGCAAATCGCGTTACTGGTGGCGAATCACATGCGGTTCAAAGATGTGGCGAACATGCGCGACTCGACTCGCAAGCGCTTCGCGCGGCTCCCGCATTTCGAGCAGCATCTTGAATTGCACCGACTGGATTGCCTTTCGAGCCACGGGAGCCTTTCGAGCTATGACTTCGTCCAGAGCTTCCTCGCCGAAACTCCGCCTGAAGCGGTCCGTCCGGAACGGCTTCTCACTGGCGAAGACCTCAAAAACATGGGCTTTCACCCCGGCCCGCTATTCA
Organism: Candidatus Acidiferrales bacterium; assembly: GCA_049678505.1. Taxonomy (GTDB): domain Bacteria; phylum Acidobacteriota; class Terriglobia; order Acidiferrales; family UBA7541; genus DAHUXN01. The sequence goes on along the minus strand of JBAUEH010000131.1, from coordinate 3,873 downwards.
AGGAGATTCTCTCCGCTGTCGAGGACGCACAGCTAGAGGGCAAAATCGCATCTCGTGAAGAAGCAATGGGTTTAGTTCGCTCGCAATTCATAGGAAAATCCGTCTAAAACATTTGGAATGAGGCGAGAGCCAGTAATCATTATTGTTGCAAGCATTGATGTAAGCTGTTTGTAATATTGCAATTAGAAACAGTTTGAAATATTGAGCGTCATATGCTAAAGTCTTATTACATTGCCGCTGTAATACTGTGTAACCCGATTGGGTTTGTCTGCATCTATTTGAGAGGATGCCCCGTGGTTTGGTTCGCGAACGGGTGAAAAGGGGAACAAAATGCCTAAGTCTCCATACACACTGCCGCCAGAATTGCCTATCCTGCCGCTGCGCGATACGGTGCTGTTCCCGGGCGCAGTGATTCCGCTAACCGTGGGCCGAGATAGCTCGCTGGCGCTGCTGGATTCGCTTCAAGGAGAAGAAAAGATTTTAGGGGTGGTGGCACAGCTCGACCCACGCATTGAGGACCCGGTCGGCACAGACTTGCACGCGGTGGGCACAGTAGGCAAAGTGCACAAGATGGTGCGCACGCCTAATAGCAACGTCGTGGTCTTTCTGGAAGGGCTGCACCGGATGCGCGTTGACGAAGTTATCGGACTGAAGCCGTTTCTGCGCGCGCGTGTGGAAGATTTGCCGGACGTTGACAACGAACTCGAACCGGAATTGACGGCTCTCTACCGGAATACGCAGGAACTTTTCCGCGAGGTCGTTTCCCGCTCGCCGCAGCTTTCCGATGACCTGCAAGGCGCAGCCAACAATATCGAATCACCGAGCCAGCTTGCGGACTTCGTCGCCGGCACGCTGCCTTCGCTCAACACCCTGCTGCGGCAAGAGCTGCTGGAGACGCCCAGCGTCCGAAAGCGTTTGGAAATTCTGATCCGCGAGCTCACCAAAGAAAAAGAGGTGCTGGAGCTGCGCGCCAAGATTCACGAGCAGGTGCAGGAGCAGGTGAACCAGTCGCAACGCGAGTTTCTGCTTCGCGAACAAATGAAGGCCATTCAGAAAGAACTCGGCGACGGAGACGATACGCAAGCGGAAGTGGCGGAGTTGCGCGAAAAAGTCGAATCGTCTGGGATGTCCGCAGAGGCAAAGAAGGAATGTGAGCGGGAATTGAAGCGGCTGGCGCGTATGACGCCGGCATCGGCTGAATACATGGTTTCGAGAACGTACTTGGAATGGATGACTTCGCTGCCGTGGGCGAAATCGTCGGGCACCGAAGATATCGACATTCCCAAAGCGCAAGGCATCCTGGACGAGGATCACTACGACCTGGAAAAAGTGAAGCAGCGGGTTTTGGACTACCTGGCAGTGAAGAAGCTTCAACCCTCAATGAAGGGCCCTATTCTGTGTTTCATTGGCCCTCCGGGAGTGGGAAAGACTTCGCTCGGCAAATCGATCGCGCGCGCGCTGGGGCGCAAATTCGTGCGCATTTCGCTTGGCGGCATGCATGACGAGGCGGAGATTCGCGGCCACCGGCGCACGTACATCGGCGCACTTCCCGGGCAAATCATGCAGGGGATTCGCCGAGCCGAAACGAATGATCCGGTTTGCATGCTCGACGAGGTGGACAAGCTCGGCCGTGATTTTCGCGGCGATCCTTCCGCGGCGTTGATGGAAGTGCTCGATCCGGAGCAAAACGCAACGTTTCGCGACCACTATCTGGACGTGCCGTTCGATCTTTCGAAAGTTCTGTTCATCGCCACGGCGAACTGGATGGATCCGATTCCGGAGCCGCTGCGCGATCGTATGGAAATCCTCGAGCTTCCCGGCTATACCGAGGAAGAGAAGATTCACATCGCGAAACGCTTTCTGATTCCGCGGCAATGCTCGGAAAACGGCCTCAAAACCGACGAGCAAATCGAATTCAACGACGAAGGCCTGCGTGAAATCATTCACGGGTACACGCGTGAAGCCGGGGTTCGCAGCCTGGAGCGCGAAATCGCCACACTGATTCGCAAACAGGCGCGGCGAATCGCCGATGGCAAAACGGACAAGCTGGTGGTGACTCCCGAGGTGGTCCGCGAAACACTCGGCGTACCGAAAGTGCACGTGGAGCGCGAAGTGGAGGAGCGGGTGGCGCGGCCCGGCGTTTCGGTGGGCTTGGTATGGACTCCTGCCGGCGGCGACATCGTGTTCATCGAAGCCAGCAGCATGCGCGGCGGAAAGCAGTTCACTATGACGGGGCACCTGGGCGAGGTGATGCAGGAGTCGATGCGAGCGGCGTTGTCGTGGGTGCGCGCCAATGCGGCGAATTACGGCATCGACCCTGATTTCTTCCGCAAGGTGGACTTGCACATTCATGTTCCGTCCGGGGCGATTCCTAAGGACGGGCCTTCGGCGGGAGTAGCCATGGTTACGGCTCTGGTAAGCCTGCTGAGCGGCCATGCGATTCGCCCGCGAGTGGCGATGACCGGAGAAATTTCACTCACTGGCGTGGTGTTGCCGGTGGGTGGAATCAAGGAAAAAGTGCTCGGCGCAAAACGCGCGGGGATCCGCGAAGTGATTCTTCCGGCGGAGAATGAGCCGAACGTGAAGGAGGATTTGCCGGAGACACTACTCGGTGACCTGAAAGTGCACTTTGTCCACAACGTGGATGAGGCGCTGCGCATCGCGCTGGGGGACATCGAGGCATGGCCCAAACCGCTGGGACGCCCCGTTCGCGAAGAACGGCCACCCGCCAGCCCGATTCACTGAGAAAGCGACACAAGGATGTATCATGAGAGGCCCGGCGTAGTTCTGCCGGGCTTTTTCATTTTGCACGGTCTGGAGCCGGAGCGTTGCGCAAGAAAAAGAAGAGGCGTACGCGGAAGCCCGACAAACACAGCGCGCCAAGGATTTCTACGCGGCGCAAAAATTCCCGGAGTAGATCGCGACGCAAATCAATCCGCGTCAGGAAACCGAAGCGCCCAATTCGCGTCAGACGGCGACGCGCTCATGCCGCTCTGATGGCGCCGCGGCAAGTGGCGGTGCGCGCGCAAGAAACCGCTTTCCAGCTTCTGGTGGCTGTGGATCGCGGTGGCATGATTCACCGGTTTCTTCGGTGGTACGCGAGTGAACGAAAACGCCCCGGCCGCATTGCGAATCCCGGGCGCTACCGCGAGTTGGTCGAAACCATCCGCCACGAGGCGTTCCTGGTGCTTGCGCTGCAAGTTGAAGCAGAAGCGCCGCAACGGCTTGGCGCCCGCTCGCCGGAGAAGATGAGTCCGGCGCAATCCGAGCTGGTGAATTTATTTCGCGAGGAATTCTACGTGGCGCTTGGCCGCAGTTTGGATTTTTCGGGCGATGAGTTCAACGATTTCTGCCGCGACCTGGACCTGTATCGCAGGCTTCTCGGCCGCTCCCACGGTTCGCAGCCACGCGCGAAAGCATTTTCGGCGCCGGCGGGGCCATTCGTCGACCGGTGCGGCTTTCTCTTGGATTCGCCGATGCTCGATCAGGGCCGGCGCGCAGCCGCGAAGCTCGAATCCGAGCTGCACGCCACGGCCTCGTTTGTCATCAAGAAAGTCTTCGCCCGCCGCACCTACTTCTGACGCAATCCCTGACATTTTTTCGTGCTACGGATTAGATTTGTGGCTTTCCGTTGCTTGATGCTCGCGCGCAAGCTCGAGGACGTCAGGGCCGGTCTCCGACGAGCCCAAAAGCCAACGGCAGAAATAGTTGGCGCGCATCCAAAAAATATACTCGGCTTCCGGCATGTAGCTATGGCGAAGGCCGGGGAACACAAACATGTCGAAGCGCTTGTCGGCTTTGATGAGGGCGTTGGCAAGACGCATGGTATTGGCCATGTGAACGTTGTTGTCCATGTCGCCGGTGGTGAGCATC
>JBAUEH010000130.1:0-2172 GCA_049678505.1 Candidatus Acidiferrales bacterium | reverse complement strand
CTGACGGTCAAGGCGGCGCACATGAAGCTGTCGCACAGCCGCATGCCGTTTGTGCGCGTCTACTTCCGCGAGACCCAGGAGCTGGTGTTCGACGCCCACGACAAGGCGTTCCAGTTCTATGGCGGCGTCTGCCGGCGCGGCATCTACGACAACATGAAGACGGCGGTCGAAACGATCTTCGTCGGCAAGGCGCGCCGGTACAATCTTCGCTTTCTGCAGATGTGCTCACACCATCTGATCGAGCCGGTGGCCTGCACTCCCGCCTCTGGGTGGGAGAAGGGTCAGGTCGAGAACCAAGTCGGCAATCTGCGCGACCAAATGTTCCGGCCCAAGCCGCGGGTCAAGAGCCTTATCGAGTTGAATGCCTGGCTGGAAGATCAGTGCATCGCCTACGCCAAACGAACCCAACATCCGGAGTTCAAGGATCGGACGATCTGGGACGTGTTCCAGGAAGAACGGGCGAGCCTGATGGAGCTGCGCGGCCCGTTCGACGGGTTCGTCGAGAAAGCGGTGCGGGCCAGCACCACTTGCCTGATCATGGTGGATCACAATCGCTACAGCGTCGATGCGCGGGCCGCTGGCCGGATGGTGCTGGTGCGTTCCCATGCCGAACGCATCGTCGTGTTGCTGGGTGACGAGGTGGTCGCCGACCATCCGCGCCAGTTCCGGCGCGACCAGATCATCTACGATCCCTGGCATTATCTGCCGGTGCTGATGAAGAAGCCCGGCGCCTTGCGTAACGGCGCCCCGTTCAAGGATTGGGCTCTGCCGTCCGCGCTGACCCAGGTTCGCGCCAAGCTGAAGCAACACGCCGACGGGGATCGACAGTTCGTCAAAGTATTAGGCGCGGTGCTCGATCACGGCCTGGCTGCGGTCGAGACCGCCTGTACGGAAGCGCTGGAGGCAGGCATCGCCAGCGGCGATGTGATCCTGACCGTGCTGGCGCGCCGCCAGCAGCCCGCGGCGCCGCCCAGTATCACAACGCCCGACGCGCTTCGCCTCAAGATCGAGCCCGCGGCCGATTGTGGCCGCTACGACAGCATAAGGAAGATCGCCTGATGGAACGTCATGAGATTCTGGAAGCCATGAGCGAACTGAAGCTTTACGGCATGCGCGCCAGCTTCGATGAGATTGCAGGGAAGGGCCTTGCCCGGCGCGATGAGATCTATCCGCTCCTCGCCAGCTTGATCCGGGCCGAACGCACGCACCGGCAAGCTCGCTCGATCAGCTATCGCATCGGCGGAGCCAAGTTCCCAGTCCTCAAAGATATCGACACGTTCGTCTTCACCAACACGCCGATCGACGAGGGCCAAGTCCGCGAACTCGCCACCGGCGCCTTCCTGGACGCCAAGCGCAACGCAATCTTCATCGGCGGCACCGGCACCGGCAAAACCCATCTGTGCATCGCCGTCGCATCCGCCGTCATCCGCACCCGCGCCAGAGGCCGCTTCTTCAACCTGGTCGATCTGGTCAATCAGCTCGAACAGGAAAAGGCCGCCGGTCGCAGCGGCCGGCTGTCCGAGAAGCTGCTGCGCCACGATCTCATCGTCATCGACGAACTCGGCTACCTGCCGTTCAGTCAATCCGGCGGCCAGTTGCTGTTCCACCTGATCAGCAAGCTCTACGAGAACACGTCGCTGCTGATCACCACCAATCTGGCCTTCGCCGATTGGCCGCAAGTCTTCGGCGACGCCAAAATGACAACCGCCATGCTCGATCGCCTGACCCACCACTGCGACATCATCGAAACCGGCAACGACAGCTGGCGCTTCAAGAACCGCGCATAACCCCCAGCGCAACACCCGCAGCCCGCCGAGACCGGCTCTGCTCCGCTATGTGAGGCTCCGCGACGCCGGTCTCGGCTCCGTCAGAGCAGAAGCATTCGCACACCAGGGGGGTCGGATTTGGACGCGAAAAGGGGTCGCGGTTGGATGCGATTTGACAACCCGAGTTGCGCGGCGGGAAAATCCCAGCGCGGCAGGCCCAAGCATGCCGCGCGGCGCGAGTCCGGCCTCGGTGGCATGGATCGCGATCCCCATGTCTCCTGCCTGCAGGGTGATTCGGTAAGGCACATTGAATTGGGAGAAGGCGTTGTGCGCAGTTCGATCTACGAAAGTAGTGTTAGAGCCAATGAACGGTATGGGTTTGCCCGCCGCCAGAGGAGAGCTGCGC
>JBAUEH010000129.1:0-36517 GCA_049678505.1 Candidatus Acidiferrales bacterium | reverse complement strand
GCCAGATTTCTTCCCAGACTTCGTGCGCTTTGAAAAACTCCGCGGAATTGAAGAGCACGATCCCGCTCTGAAATTTGTCGTGATGTACCTCGCCCGACTTTAAGATAAGAATGCTCCGATTCCGCCTGAGCAACAGCCGGGGCTATGATAGCAGAGCGATTTTGCGGAGAAGAGGAATTGGATATTGCGATTGAAATTCCAGCCGTGCGGCTGGGAATTGTCGAGGCCGGCGAAGTGACCGTTGCGCCGGCGAACGCGGAGCTTGTGCGCGAGATCGACGAAGAGTGCGCCCGGCTGCGGCGGAAGTTTACGGTGGAATCGCTCGCGGAAGCGGAGGCGATTGTCGCCGTGCGCGCGATGTTTCGGCGATGGGGAATGGATCCATCGAAGTACAGGCCGTCGTCCGAGGCACTGCTGCGGCGCGTGGTGCAAGGCAAGGGGCTGTACAACGTGTCGAATGTGGTGGACTTGAGCAACCTGGGTTCGATTGAAACGGGCTGGCCCTACGGCGTGTATAACCGCGCTGCGATTTCAGGAGAAATTTGCTTGCGGCTGGGCGCGGCGGGCGAGAAGTACGAAGGAATTGGCAGGCGCGTGTGGCATTTGGAAGGGCGTCCGGTGCTGGCGGATGCGGCCGGGCCATTTGGGAGTCCCATCAGCGATTCCACGCGCACGCAGATCGGTGAGGGAGCGCGCGAGATTTTGACGGTGATTTATGCGCCGGCGACGGCTTCGGATGCCGCGGTGGCCGCAGCAACCGAAAAAGAGGCGCAGCGGCTCGAGGTTCATGCCGTAGCGAGGGCGACACGCACGAACGTGACGGCGTGCTGAGAGCCAGCACAGGTTAAAAGAGATGACTCCGAAGAGCGTGCCGCGGCATCAAAGCATAGGTCGTGACCGGACGGCGACTACAGGCCCGCAAGTATAAGAATACAGGAAATATTACAGTCTCTTCACTGGAAAGAAGAATCCTGGACAGGTATCGTGGAAGTGCCGTGGGAGTTTAACAGGTGACCCGCTTCAATCTGGTCCTCATCATTCACGCGCATCAACCGGTAGGGAATTTCGACGCAGTGATGGAGCACGCATACGAAAAATCCTATCTGCCGTTCGTGCAGGTATTGCTGCGGCACCCCTTCCTGCGCTTGGGACTTCATTATTCCGGTGGTTTGCTCGAATGGATTGAACGTGCGCATCCGGAATATTTCGAAAGCCTCAAGGTGATGGTGAAGCGCGGGCAGGTGGAACTGCTCGGCGGGGGATACTACGAGCCAATTCTGGTAGCGATATCGAAAAAGGATGCGCGGGAGCAGATTGACAAGTTGGCTGGGTATTTGGCGCGGCACTTTGGAAGGCGGCCGCGCGGCGCATGGCTGGCGGAGCGGGTTTGGGAGCCGCAGTTGCCGTCGGTGCTGAGTGCGGCGGGCGTGGAATACACCCTGGTGGATGACAATCATTTTATGAACGCCGGATTCGATCCGGCAAGCCTGTACGGAACTTTTGTCGCGGAGGACCAGGGCTCGCCCGTGATTTTGTTTCCGGGATTAAAGGCCCTGCGCTATTTGATTCCGTATAAGAGTCCCCAGGAGGTGGTGGGATTTTTTCGCGAGGCGGCGCGCGCGCGGCCCGGCGGAATCGTCACCATGGGCGACGACATGGAGAAGTTCGGCGTGTGGCCGGGAACCTACGACTATTGTTACAAGGACGGCTGGCTGGAGCGGTTCACCGCGGAGCTGGAAGCGAATCAGAATTGGCTGGCCACGCTGACGCCGAGCGACGCAATGACTTCGCAGGCCCCGCTGGGCCGCGCGGATTTGCCGGCGTGTTCTTACGCAGAAATGATGGAGTGGGCGCTGCCGACGCCGGCGCGGCTGCGTTTTCAGGCAGTGGAGAAGGAGTTTGCCTCGCGCGAGGACGTGAAAGAGTTTTTGCGCGGCGGCGTATGGCGCGGATTCCTGACAAAATACTCCGAATCAAACCTGATGCAGAAAAAGGCCATGCTTGTTTCGCGAAAATTGCGGGACGTCGAATCGAAATTGCGCGCGGAGGGCGCGCCGCTCGAAGGGTTGCGCAGAGCGAAGACGGATTTGCTTTGCGGGCAAGCCAATGATGCGTACTGGCACGGTGTGTTTGGCGGACTGTACGCGCCGCATCTGCGCACCATGGTGTGGCAATCGCTGATTCGGGCGGAAGCGTTTGCGGATGCGGCGGCGCATAAGCGCGAGAAATTCGCGGAACTGCGGCGATTCGATCTCGACGTAGACGGGCATGAAGAGCTCTACCTGACGACGGAGCGCGCGGCGATTCTGATTTCGCCGAGCGATGGCGGAACAGTGAAGGCGATGGATTTCCGGCCGAACAGCGTGGCGATAATCAATTCGATGATGCGGCGGCCGGAGCCGTATCACCGGAAGTTAGGGCAGGCGACGGGGCAAAGAGGAGTCGCGTCGATCCATGACCAGGTGCGCGCCAAGGAGCCGGGGCTGGAAAAGCGGTTGAAGTACGATCGCTGGCCGCGGAATTCGTTCCGCGTGCTGATGTTTCCTGCGGAAGGCTCGGCCCAGGATTACGAAAATCTGAAGCTGAATGAAAATGCGGAGATTGCCGGCGGATCTTACTGCGTGAAAGATGCGGAAGCATCGAAGGTGCGGATGACGGCGGACAGCACGGACGGCGAATGGAAAGTGGAGAAAGTGTTTTCGTTCGCGGCGCGGGGTGATGGCTTCCGCATGACGTGCGATCTGAGCATGAAGCAGGAAGGCCAAGCTCCGGCGAATAGGATGGTAGGAATCGAAATGGTGGTGAACCTGCTGGCGCCGGATGCGACGGATCGCTATCTCGAGGTCGGCGGGAAGCGGCAATCGTTGCGATGGGCGGGCGCCGCGCCGGCGTCGGAATTGCGGCTTGTCGACGAATGGCAAAATATTCGCGTGACGCTGCAGGCGGAAAACGCAAAGGATTATTGGGTGGCGCCGATTGAAACGATTTCGGAGTCAGAGGAAGGCTTCGAGCGCGTGTATCAAGGATCGCAGGTGATGGCCGTATGGCCGGTGGAATTCGAACCTGGGAAAGAATGGAAGGCGCGGCTGATTTGCACACTTGAGCCGGCGCGCTGACGCCAGGGAACCACGAGCTTTCTGCTCAGGAAACAAGTAACTGTGCGGCGCTTCACCGATTCATTGATTTTCTTCGTTGTCCGCTAGGCTAGCTCGCTTGGGGATTTCTTCGGTTTGAATGGTAGCCCCTGCGCATCGGGGCTTCTCGTTCAAAAGTGTCTCCACCGCGATCGCCAATTCGTCTCCTTCGTAAATTTTGCTTATGATCTGCCGTATGCCGGCTTTTTCGGCTTCACGCGCCAGATGAGAGAGCGCGTGGTTGGTGAACATCAGAATTGGCACGTGGGGAGAAACCGAAAGAATCTCGCGGGTCGCTTCCAGCCCGTTCATCACCGGCATCGAAAGGTCAAGAATAATGATGTCTGGTTTGAATTCTGCGGTTTTTTGCACTGCTTCTAGGCCATTGGCGGCTTCGGCGCATACTTGCCAGCCAGCATGGGCTTCCAGCGTGGCCTTCAGCATGTTTCGGAGCGGAGTGTGATCGTCGGCAATCAGAATTCGACAGGGCAAAGCAACCTCAGGGCCGTACACATCCATGGGATACATCACATGCGCATCGGTTGTAAATACAGACAATCTACTATGTGTTATGCCCTACAGAGGTCGGGGCGAGCGCTCTGGCAATAACTACAGTCTTCACGGTATAACAAAGCCGCGCAGGTGGGGTCGATTTTCTGGCGATCATGCTTGGACCGGTCGGCCAAGCGTAAGCGTGGCTGCTGCTCTACAGGAAAAGAGCGTAATCCGTTCCGGTCGCGTCACCGTGGAGATCCTGAATCGCAAGAAAGGGAAAGCGTTGGCGTGCGTGTGTTACGGAGTCATCCAAAAATTGAATGGAGAGTTAGGCCTGAATAATAGGAGCGAGTGTTTGATGCAATACAGACAGTGGCTACAGGCGACCGCTACAGTGGCGGCCTTCCCGCGAGGGCAAGAATGGGACGACCAGCCTACCCCACTGACCATCGTAGCTCTCGTTCACCCGAACAGACGAATACCAAGGAAACATCGCTCAAGAACAAGATCCTCCTGGCAATTCCAGATTTGGAGTATGAGCTGATTCAATCTCACTTGGAGCCTTTTCAGTTCCGCCAGCAATCCGTTCTGCACGAGCCCACCCAGAAATTGGAGTTCGCTTATTTCCCGAACCACGGCTTAATTTCCTTGCTTGTTGCCACGGAAGACGGGAAAACGGTGGAAGCGGGAATGGTCGGAAGCGAAGGAGTAGCCGGCGTGGCGTCGGCTGTCGGCCTCACGATATCTCCCTTGCGCCATGTGGTGCAGATACCCGGCGACGGTTTTCGAATCAAGGTTAGCGCGCTCCAAAACCGCTTGAAATTCACTCCGCAGCTTCAAATGGCTTTGAGCCGCTACGCCGTCGTCCAAGGAATGCAGGTGGCACAAACGGCCGCCTGCAATCGGCTGCACGAAGTGGGAGAGCGGCTTGCGCGCTGGCTGCTCATGGCCGCCGACCGGGTAGATTCGAATTCGCTGCCCATCACTCATGATTTCCTGGCAACCAGTCTCGGAACGGATCGCCCCAGCGTGAGCCTGGCGGCCAAGATTCTGCAGAGGAAGAAAATCATTCAATATCACCGCGGAGTCATGGAAATTCTGAGCCGTAAGAAGCTCGAAGCTTCCGCCTGTGAGTGCTACAAAGTGATCCGCCAGTTCAATGGAATGCTTCGGCTGAAGTGACACGCCGTCGTCGGCCGCCACGGCGCAGTGCCCGGTAATCTGCCACCTAAGTTTAGAAATGCCTGATCGGCGCGCGGCTCGCAGAAGCAAAATCCTTGGCATCCCCGCAACTCTGCACGAAAGTTGCCGAGCGCGGCTGCGCTTTGATACAGTGGCCAAGCGGGAGGAACTCATGGCGGTGTCAAAGGAATTGCTGGATATTCTAGTCTGTCCGATTTGCAAAACGCCGGTGAAGATCACGCCGGATCAGCAGGGACTGAAATGCGTGACGTGCCACCGCGTTTATCCCGTGCGTGACGATATCCCCGTGATGCTCGTGGACGAAGCTCGCATTGAAGCGTCGTGAATCGCCGTCTCTCCTGAAGGATTTGCCCCAGGGCGCGGAGGTGCTGATCATCCGGCTGCGCTCGCTGGGCGACGTGGTCCTGCTGACTCCAGCCCTTTCCGCTGTGCATGCCTGGCGTCCTGATTTGCGGCTGTGCGTGCTCGTGGAAGCGTTTTGCGCGCCGGTGCTCGAAGGCAATCCTGCGGTTGCTGAGATTTTGACGATAGGTGGGTTTTTTTCTACGGCCGCGAAACTGCGGCGCAGGCGTTTTCCCGTTGTATACAACCAGCACGCGGGGCCGACGAGCGCGCTGCTGGCCGCGTCGATTGGCGCGAGAAAGCGAGTCTGCTGGACGCGGAGGCAATTCTCGTTTGTGTATAACGTGCTGGTGACGGATCCCGGCGACAAGATTCATACCGTCGAGCACCGCATGGAGCAATTCTATGCCACGGGCTTGCCGCACGGGCCAATTCCGCCGGCGCGAATCTATCCCCAGGAGGATGCGCGTGCAGCGGTGTCGGCGTGGCTCGTCAAGGCGGGAATTGGACCGGGCGCGGCGTATGCAGTGATCCATCCGGGCGCAAAGTATTTTACGAAGAGATGGGCCATCGAAAATTTCGTGGCGCTGGCGCGCTGGCTCAAAGAACAGCAAGGTCTCGAGCCGGTGTTCAGCGCGGGCGGCAACGAAACCGAAATCGTGAATGAATTGCGGCGGCTGTGCGGAAGGGAATTCGCGCTGATGGATTCCCTCGACATGCGCCAATTGATTGCGCTCGTGGCCGGGGCGCGGGTTTTTATCGGCAACGACAGCGGGCCGACGCACATCGCCACAGCAGCAGGACGCCCGGTGGTGGCAATCTTCGGCTCAAGCAGCTCGGTGCACTGGCGGCCGTGGCAGACAGCGAATCGCGTGGTACAAAACGATTTTCCCTGCAATCCGTGCGCGGGAGATCGCTGCTATGCGTTTGCCGAGCCGCGGTGTATTTTGTCTGTCACGCTGCCGCAGGTGCAGGCGGCGTGCGCGGCGTTGCTGGCCGAGACCACGCAAATGCTGGACGTGAAAGGAATTCGATGACGCGGCGGGTTGATGCGAGGATTAAGGTGAGGGTGCGATGACCGCTAGGATGACCGGCGCGATTTCGAGAAGGCGCGGAATGCAATTGCTGCAACGGATGCACGGGCGTCGGCTGGCGGTGCTTGGCGATTGGATGCTCGATCGCTACGTTTGGGGAACCGCGAATCGCATTTCGCCCGAGGCTGCGGTGCCCGTGGTGGACTTTGTGAAACAGAGCGAATGCCTCGGCGGCGCCGGAAATGTGGCCGCGAATTTGGCTGCGCTCGGCGCGCGCGTGGAAACATTCGGCGTGATTGGCAAAGACGAGGTCGGCGATGCGGTGCGGCGCGGCCTGCGGGAATTGCGGCTCGCGGAAAAAGGCATGGTTGAGTTGAAGGGCCGGCCCACGACGCTGAAGACGCGCATCATCGCGCGGCAGCAGCAAGTGGTGCGCGTGGACCGCGAAGTGCGTACGCATTTGCCGGAAGCGGCGGAGGAACAGTTGGCGAAGCGCGTGCTCGCCGCCATGGAGCGCGCGAGTGCGCTGGTGATTTCGGATTACGACAAAGGTGTCGTGAGCGACACGCTAGCGGAGCGCGTGCTGGATGCGGCGGCGCGGCGAAAAGTGCCCTCGTTCATCAAGCCGAAATGGTCGCGGCTGCCCGTCTATCGCGGCGCAACGGTGGTGATTTGCAATCGTGCCGAGGCTGGATTTCTGGTGACGCATCCGCTGGAGACCGACGAATCCGTGCGCGACGCTGGCGGAAAATTGCTCGAGCATTTTGGATGCAGTGCGGTGGTGATCACGCGAGGTGCGCAAGGGTTGGATCTTTTCGAGCGCGACGGCGCGCAGCGATTTCACGTGGCGGCGATCAATCAGGAAACGCCCATGGGTGTGATGGGAAAGGTGCCAAGCCGCGCGGCAAACGGGGGGCGGCAGGTGTTTGACGTTACCGGCGCGGGAGATACCGTACTGGCTACGATGGCTTTGGCAATCGCTGCGGGAGCATCATTGCGCGAAGCGGCGGTGATGGGAAATGCCGCCGCGGGCGTCGTGGTGGCAAAACTGGGAACAGCCACGCTGACGCGCGAAGAACTTCAAGTCATGCTGAACGAAGTAGCTTCTAAAACGTAGGCGGCGGAAAACTGAGCGAGTGTGTCGTGCGGTTGACCCAGATGACTACGGTTTTCGTTTTGTTTCCCTCCGCGGAATCGCTCTTCGGAAACGGCTGATACGGACTAATCAGCGCCGTGACAGCCACGCTGGAGTCGCTTCTGCGCGGCGCTGTGGCCGATTCGATTTCGAAGCTTTTCACGGGACCCAGGTACCCAGAGGGCCCCCAGGCATTCTGAAAATCCTCAAAAGAGTAGCTCTCCGAGGGCTTCCAGAGCGTGTACGCCTGCTGCATATTGCCCGCAGCGACAGCGCTGAAGAACGCGGTCGCCGTTTTTTCCTCTGTGTCGAACCGTACGGACCACCAAACGAAAATTCCGATGAGGAACACGACCAGAACGCCGACGATGATATACAGCGGCTTCTTGGACGGTTCGGGCTGGCTGGCTTCGAGCAGACTCACGTTGTCCCCATTCTACTTGACACCAAAAAATCAAATCTGACGCTTGAAAAGTGCAATGCTGCCCGCAATCATGACCGCTGAGAACCCTACTAAAATTAGCACGTCCATGTAGATGCCTTCAATACCGCTGCCGCGCAGCAATAGATTGCGGAGCGCATCAACCGTGTACGTGAACGGATCGACGACGGAGATCCAGCGGAGCCAGAAGGGAAAGCCGTAGGTTGGGTAGATGGCGCCGGAAGGAAAAAAGAGCAGCGTATTAAGCACGCCGAAAATCGCACGCGGGACCAGGGGATCGTCGATGCGAACCATAATCAGAAACATGAAGCTGATCATGCACAGCGAGGCGACGGCCACGACAATTATCAAATAAAAAAGTCGAACGGGGTCCCAGAGCCGCGGAATGCCAGCAATTAATCCGCCAATAAAGGTGATCACCAGGCCGGCCATCAGGCCCTTCGCGGTGCCGGCCAAATCGAGTCCCATGACAAGCTCGGCTTTGTGAATCGGCGTGACCAAATAGCCTTCGTGCAAGCCGCGAGATTTGTCGTCGATGAACGTAATGCCGCCGCCGATCATCGCTACGATAAAAACAGCCATGGCGATGGAACCGGGCAGTAGATATTTGATGTACTCGATGTAGGGATAGACTTCGACGATGTTCAGGGCTATAGCGCCCGGCAGGCGTGAGGCGAGCGGGCCGGTGGTGATCTGTGAGACGGGACCGACATTCAACTCCGAGGCCATATTGGTATTGAGCTGGTCGACGACACTCTGCAGTTCGGTTTCGAGCGAGCTGGAAGTGATCTGGTCGGAGTTGTCAACGATGAGAGCAAGCCGCGGCTGATCCTGATCGTAAGCGCGGCGCGAGAACTTCTGGGGAATTTCGACGATGGCCCCAATGCCGCCGGTGCGCAAATCTTCCATGGCATCGGGCATGGAATTGTAGTTTATGACGTGGAACATCTTGGGGCCGGTGGTCACGCCGGCGAATGCTTCCCGCACCTGCCAGGATATTTCGGTATGGTCCTGGTCAACGATGCCGACGGTCACGTTCGTGATTTTCCCGCCGAAGGCGTAGCCCAGCACGATCAGCTGCATCATGGGGAAAACCATGGAGCTCATCATCAACGCCGGACTGCGGAAAAACTTCCGCAGGTCGCGCTCGATCAGCGCCCACATGCGAAATAAACTAAAGGCCACGCCGCAATTCCTTTCTAACGATACAAATGCCCGATGCTGTACTTGGCGCCCTCGTTCGCGGTGTCGCGAAGATCGTTGCCCGTGTAATGAAGGAAAACATCATCGAGCGTCGTGCCTTGGACGCTGACGCGCTTCACGGTCACGCCGCGCGCTCTGGCCAGGTCCATCAACGCAGCCACGGTCGCCGGCCCGTCGTTCGACGCGATGTGCACCGCGCCATCCCGGCTTTGAACGCCCTGCGCATGCGCCAATCCGTGCAGTTGTTGATCCCAATCTGCCGGCTGGCCCGTGAACTCGGCTTCCACCGTATCCGTGCCGGGAACGCTGTCCTTCAAGCGCATCGGCGTATCGAGCGCCGCGAGCTTCCCGTGGTCGACGATGGCGATGCGATCGCACAGCTTGTCCGCTTCGTCCATGTAATGCGTCGTAAGCAGGATGGTGAGATGAGAATCGTCGCGCAAATGCCGGATCATTTCCCACACGTTTGTACGCGAGACTGGGTCAAGGCCCGTCGTCGGCTCATCGAGAAACATGATTTTCGGCGAATGAACCAGCCCGCGCGCGATTTCCAGCCGTCGGCGCATGCCGCCGGAAAACGTGCGCACGAGCTTGGATTTGAATTTAGTCAGGTCAACGGATTCGAGCAGGCCGTCGATCAATGCCTGGCGCTCGCCGGAAGGAATGCCATAGAGCTTGGCGTGAATCATCATGTTTTCTTGCGCGGTGAGCTCGGGATCGGAGGTGAACGCCTGCGGAATCACGCCGATGGCATGACGCACGCCGTTAGCGTCACTGACGATATCGTGGCCGCCAACCGTGGCTGTGCCGGAAGTCGGCAAAGTAAGAGTGGTGAGCATGCGAATCAGCGTGGTCTTGCCCGCGCCGTTCGGACCGAGCAGGCCGAAAATCTCCCCGTTCTCAACGGTGAAGCTGACGGCATTGACGGCAATCAGGTCCCCGAATTGTTTTGTTAAATTTTTGACTTCAATCGCATGCATCGTCCGTGAACCTTTTTCGCGCTACAGGCGCGCCCACCAGTGCTTCTCTTCCTTCTGTGGCGCAAGAAGCACCGTCGCCGTCATGCCGGTGAAAAAGCGATGCTCCGGATTGGGGAGCGAAACCTTGATCGCGAAGGTCTGAATGTCGCGCTTGGTGCGGCTGACGTCGCGCTGTGTCGCGAAATCGCCCTCGACGCCTTTGAAAAAAACCTTGCCGTGCACGATTTCACCGGAAGGCAGTTTGACTGGCATGCTCTGCCCGAATTGAATCGAATCGATGTACGTCTCCGGCACGTCGGCGCGCACCCACAGATCGTCCATGTCCACGAGCACAACGATCGGATTGCCTTCCTGCACCACTTCGCCTTGCTTTGCAACGCGCACCGACACAATGCCGCTGATCGGCGCGTAGATTTTTGTATAGCCAAGCTGCGTTTCGTCCTCAGTTTCCATGGCGATGGCCTGCTTGAGTTGCGCCTGCGTGGAAACGATCTGGCTGCGCAGCACGTCGACCTGCTTGCGATTGGCCACCGCTACGGCCAGCGCAGCCCGCTGCGATTTGACCTGGTCGGCAAGCGAACGGACGTTTGCGTCGGAGGCCTTGAAAGTGGCAACCGCGCTGTCCCGGTCCTGCGCGGCCACCACGCCGGACGAATACAGGCTGACCTCGCGCTTCATGTTGATGCTGTTCAAATCGGAAGTGGCCCGCGCCTGTTCGAGTTGCGCTTGGGAGCCGGTGAAGTTCGCCTGGGCGACGTTCAGCGCCGCGGCGGTTTGGCTGTCGGTCAGGCTCAGGTTTGCCTGCCCTTGCGCCACTTGCGCGCGAAGGCTTCCGATGGCGGCCTCTTGCGCGGCGACCTGCGCTTCCAGCGCTGCAGGGTCCAGCTCCGCGATCAGCTCGCCTTTGGTGACCACCGATCCTTCGTCAACATTCAGCTTGACCATGCGGTCGGTGATTTGCGGGCTGACGATCACGTCGTTCCCATCAACCACGCCGATCAGCGGATAGGCGTTGCCCCGCGGCGTTGTGGTCAAATAGATCACCAGCGCGATCACGAACAAAATACCTAGCACGAAGAAAAATTTCTTTCCGGTCATCGAGACCTCGCGGAAGAGCGGAACAATCCGTGTTCGAGCAGATCGATGACCGCTCGCTTGTGTTCGGCCACGACCTTTGGCTGCAACGCGTCTTGCCCCAGAAGGACGCTGTGAGCCGGCGCGCCAGAAAAATAAAAGACGATCATGGCAATGATATTCAGCACCATGTGACTGGGATTGACGCGGTGAAATTCACCGCGGGAAATGCCCTGCTCGATGGCGCGCGTAAGCTCCTTGTATCCCTGGCGAAAATACTGGCGCGCGATACGGCGGAATTCATCAGGCGATTCCATCATCAATTGCTGCACCAATCGGGCATAATTCGGATAGGTCACGCGGAATCTAAAGTAACCGTCCACGAAGGCCAGAATAATCTGGCGCGGAGAAGCATTCGGCGGCATTCCTTCCTGGACGAGCCGAGTCGCGTGGCCAAACAGGTTTTCGAAGACCGCGCGGTGCAGCCGTTCCTTGCTGTCGAAATAATAGTAGAGCATGGCCTTGTTGACGTGAGCGGCGCGGGCAATCTCTTCCGTGCGTGCGCCGGCCAGGCCGCGCTGTGCAAAAACGCGCTCCGCAGCGGACAATATGCGTCGCGCCGTTTCCGGGTTCTCGATTTTTTTCCTGCCTCTGTGCATAAATCCTTCAGCCGTTCACGCGCGACATCGCGGCCTCGTTGTACCGCGCGCCCGACGCGGCCCCTTGCGGCGCGGCTTCGTTGATGCGCAAAAGTTCCCGCGGAGTCAGACGGATGCTCAGAGCCGCGAGATTTTCTTCCAGATAGGCGCGATGCTTCGTCCCGGGAATCGGCACAATGTCGTTGCCTTGCGCCAGGACCCAGGCGAGAGCCAGTTGCGAAGCCTGGCAACGTTTTTCTTGCGCGATTTCGTGAATGCGACCGACCAGGCGCAGATTCTTTTCGAAATTCTCTCCCTGAAAGCGCGGGAAATTGCGCCGATTGTCATCCGCGGCCAAATCTTCGAAGCGGCGAATCTTGCCGGCAAGAAACCCGCGGCCCAGCGGGCTGTAGGCCACGAAGCCGATGCTCAGCTCGCGGCAGGTGGCCAGCAGCCCGTCCTCCGGCTCGCGCGACCATAGAGAATATTCCGTCTGCAGCGCGGTGATGGGATGAACGGCATGCGCCGTGCGAATCGTTTTGGGCGAAGCTTCTGACAAACCGATGTACCGGATCTTGCCTTCTTCCACCAGGCGTCCCATCGCGCCCACCGTTTCCTCGATGGGTGTCGCAGGATCCACGCGGTGCTGGTAGTAAAGATCGATCGCCGGAATCTTCAGGCGTTTCAGACTGGCTTCACAGGCGCTCTTCACATATTCCGGCCGTCCATTGACGCCGATGAATGGGCCGTCCGGTTCGCGAATGTTCCCGAACTTCGTGGCGACGATGACTTCGCTTCGCCGCGCGGTGATGGCCTTGCCAACCAACTCTTCATTTCGCCCTGAGCCGTAGACGTCAGCCGTATCCAAAAACGTGACGCCCAGATCGATGGCGTGATGGATGGTGGAAATGGATTCGTTGTCGTCGCGCCCCGCGTAGAAATCGGACATGCCCATGCAGCCCAGTCCCAGCGCGGAAACCGTCAAACTGCTTTTGCCTAACCGGCGGCACTGCATCCCTTCCTCCCGGAGCACCTCCGCAGCAGGGCAGCGGAGTTAATTATTTAACTAACCGGTTAGTTTAATCAGGGTTCAGGGGAATGTCAAGGCAAGAAGTGGCTGCTGTGCGAGTGCCCGGACAAGAAATGCTCAGCCCTCCAGCGCCCCGCCAACGCCCTCGGGAAGTTCGATGGAATACTTGGTGCGCGATTTTTCCGCGTGCTGCTCGATGGCCAGTTCGATCAAGCGGCTGATCAGTTCTTTATAGGGCACGCCGCTGGCCTCCCACATCTTCGGATACATGCTGATGCTCGTGAAGCCGGGAATCGTGTTGATTTCGTTCAGGTATATTTTTTTCGTGCTGCGTTCCAGAAAAAAATCCACGCGCGCCATGCCTGCGCATTCAATGCTGCGGTAGCCGCGAACCGCATATTCCTGAAACTCAGCGATCTGTTTCTTGCTGAGCTTCGCCGGAATTTCGATTTGCGACCCCGATTCGAGGTATTTCGCGGAATAATCGTAATATTCGCGGTGCGGAATGATTTCGCCGGGAACCGACGCCCGCGGTTCGTCGTTGCCCAGCACGGCGACTTCGATTTCGCGCCCGCGAATCGCCCGCTCAACAATAATTTTGAGCGCAAAGCTTGCCGCCAAATCCATGGCTGCCGGAAGTTCGGCCGCGTTGTGCACGCAGGTCATACCCACGGAAGAGCCGAGCGTGGCGGGTTTGACGAAAAGTGGAAGTCGAAATTTCTTCTTGATCGCGACCAGCGTTTTCCCGCGATTCGTTTCCCATTCATGCCGCGTGATCGATAGGAATTCGACAATCGGAATTCTCGCGTCGCGAAACAAACGTTTCTGAACATCTTTGTCCATACCGACGGACGAGCCGAGCACCCCCGAGCCAACGTAAGCCACTCCCGCGAGATCGAGCAGGCCCTGCACGGTTCCGTCTTCGCCAAACGTGCCGTGCAGCACCGGAAAAATCACGTCGACTTTGACGCTGGGCTGAGTACTGCCCGGCCCGAGCGGAACCAGGGCGCAAGCGCTGGGATCAGGAGGGAGAACGACGCGCTCGCCGGTTTTCAGCAGTTCCGGCAGCATCTTCTGCTCCGTCATTTTTTGCGCTGCCGCGCCCACCAGCCAGCGTCCGTCTTTGGTGATGCCGATGGGAACCGCTTCATATTTGTCGGTATCGAGCGCGCGAATCACCGAAGCGGCGGAAGCCAGCGAGACTTCGTGTTCGCCGGAGCGCCCGCCAAACAGAATGCCAACGCGAAGACGTTTCCTGTTTTCCATTAAAGGATTTTTTTGCCCAGGCCGGAGAGGGCGAGCTCGACTCCCAAAGTAGCAGTCTTATTGTGCAAATCGACGACCGGATTGATTTCCACCAGCTCGAAGGAAACCAGCGCATGGCTGTCGGCGATCATTTCCAAGGCAAGATGCGCTTCGCGATACGTCACGCCTCCGCGCACCGGCGTGCCGACGCCGGGCGCTTCGGATGGATCGAGAAAGTCCATGTCGAGACTCACGGCCACGCCGTTGGTGTCGTCCGACGCGAAGCGCAGCGCCTCGGACATCACGTCGCGCATGCCGCGCTCGTCGATCTCCCGCATGGTGAAAACATGCACGCCCGATTTCTTCACCAATTGGCGCTCTTTCGAATCAAGCTCGCGTATGCCGACCATGGCGATATTTTGCGGTTCGACTTTTGGCTTGAAGCCGCAAATCTCGGTAAGTTCCGGTGCGCCGTAACCCATGATCGAGGCCAGCGGCATGCCGTGAACGTTGCCGGAGGGACTGGTTTCGGGCGTATTCATGTCACCATGCGCGTCAAGCCAGATGAAGCCCACGCGTTTCGATTGTTTGCGGAAAAACGAAGAAACTCCGGCGATGGAGCCGGCCGCAATGGAATGATCGCCGCCGAGAATCAGCGGCATCATTTCATCGGCGAGTGTGCGCTCCACGGTTTCGGCCAGGCCTTGGCAAGTCTCGGCAATTTCGTTCAGGTATTTGGCGCGCTTGTCTCCGTAGTGCTGTTCTTCGGGCTGTTTAACGGAAATGTTTCCGATGTCTTCCACCTGATAGCCGAGCTGCTTGAGCCGCGCTTGCAGGCCGGCGACACGCAGGGCCGACGGCCCCATATCGACGCCGCGGCGGCTCTGGCCAAGATCCATCGGCACACCGAGAATCCGTATTTTCTGCGCCATGCGCTGCTTATCCTCCTGGAAAAACCGGCAGGCGAAGCAAACTTAAGGATAAACCCTGTAAAGCATACGAGGAAACGGGATTACTTCGCGAATGTGTTCCGTTCCGCAAATCCACGCCACGGTGCGTTCCAGGCCCAGGCCAAAACCGGCGTGCGGAACGCTGCCGTACCGCCGCAGGTCCAGATACCATTGGAACGATTCCTCGGGCAAATTATTTTGCCGCAGGCGTTCGACCACCGTTTCGTAGCTAGATAAGCGCTCGCCTCCTCCGATGATTTCGCCGTAACCCTCGGGCGCGATCATGTCGAAGCTGAGCGAAAGCTCGGGCCGCGCGGCATCCGTCGCCATGTAGAAGGCCTTCATCGCAGCGGGATAGCGATGAATGATCACCGGCTTGTCGAAATTTTTCGAGATGATGGTTTCTTCGTCGCCGCCGAAGTCGTCGCCAAACTTGGCGGAATTGCCGTTCGCGTTCAAAACTTTGATCGCTTCTTCATACAGGATGCGCGGAAAAGGCGGCTTGATGTTTTCGAGCTTGCTGACGTCGCGCTTCAGCATTTCCAGTTCGCGCGCGCGATTCTTCACGCAGGATTGCACCACGGCGCTGACCAGCCCTTCGCCGAGAACCATCATGTCGTCCAGATGCGCGAAGGCGGCTTCCGGTTCGAGCATCCAGAATTCCGTGAGGTGGCGGCGCGTCTTGGATTTTTCCGCGCGAAACGTAGGCCCGAAACAATAAACTTTGCCGAGCGCCGCAGCAGTCGCTTCCACGTAGAGCTGCCCGGATTGCGTCAGATATGCCTTTTGATCGTCGATGTAATCCACTTCGAAAAGAGTGGTGGTGCCTTCGCAAGCTGCGGGCGTGAAAATGGGCGCATCGGTGAGCGTGTAGCCCTGGCTGTCCATGAAGTTGCGCGCGGCGCGCTCGGCTTCCGCCCGAATGCGTAAAATCGACGCTTGGCGCGGCGTGCGGATCCACAAATGGCGCTGGTCGAGCAGGAAATCGACGCCGTGCTCCTTGAGTTGAATCGGATACGGCTGCGATTCCGGCACACGCTGGACAATTTGCACGGCGCTGACGTGAAGCTCGAAGCCGCCAGGCGCGCGCGGTTCGGCGGCAACTTTGCCCGTGACGATTACGCTTGATTCCTGCGTCAGACCTTTCGCGGCGTCGAAGGCCGCGGTGTTTTCCTTCTGGGAAATCACGCCTTGCATGACGCCGGTGCCGTCGCGAAAAATCGGGAAGAGCAATTTACCGGATTCGCGAAGATTGTAGAGCCATCCGCGAATGGTAACTTCTTTTCCGACATGCTCGCCAACGTGCTCGATGGAAACGGTCGGCATGGACACCTCTAGTTTTTTCCTTTCCTTCGAATCGGCATCAGGAATTGGCGGCGGAGCGCTTCGCCGCGAGGGACTGTTCCAGTTTTTCGAACGCCGTTGTGGCGTCGGCGAGCGACGGGGCGTTCGCGGATTGCGCGCGCAGTTCGAGCACGACCGGAAGATGCTGCGTGTTCGAAAAAACGCCCATGACCGCGTCCCAGTCCACGTTGCCGCTGTGCGGAAGCAGATGCTCGTCTTTTTCTCCGTGATTATCGTGTGCGTGCACCATCACCACGTGCTCGCGCAAAGGTTCGAAGCTGATTTCCACGCCGTCCTCGATGTGCGCGTGCCCGATGTCGAAGCAGAATTTCAAATCGAGGCGCGTGTCCACGACAAAGTGGCGAAGATTCGACGGAGAGCCGAGCTCGCCCAGCGTATTTTCCAGCACGATGGAAACGCCGCGCTGCTTGGCAAAAAGAGTCAGATGCTCGAGCGAATTGAAGGCCGCGTCGACCTTGCGCGGATCATGCGTCTCGCGGCCGTTGCCGATGTGTTGCACCAAATAGCGAAACGGAATTTGCTCGGCGATTTCCAGCGTGCGTTTGACTTCATCGACCGCATCGAGACGGCGAACGCGCTCCGGATCGGAAATGGAAATGGGAATGCCGCTCTCGCGCTTCCCGGGGAGCAGGTCGCGTTCGGTGGGCGAATGCAGCGAATGAATCGCCAGGTGATGCTCGCCGATCCATTCCGAAAGCGTGCGAATGGCCTGCGATGAACGGTAGTTCAGATGAACGGGCGTGCAATAAATTTCCACATTGCTGATGCCGGCCTGCGCGATTTCCGCGAGCAGAGTGGAGGTGAGCGGCTCGTCAGAATATCGATAAGTTGAGAAGACACGTTGCATGGCCAGGGTTCTTCTTATGGCCGCAAAAACTTCGCGGCGATTCGGCGTCCTGAAAGCGGAAAGGCCGAAGCTCTATGGTCTTTGGAAAACTCCTTGGCGTCAATAGCCGCGAGCGGCGCCATCGCGGCGCGGGTCGGGAGCGCCTAGGCGCTCGCCAGTCTTGGGATCGATGCCGATGGCCTCCACCTCGCCGATCCAGGAGCGCCGCGGCGCCAAATGGTAGCCGCGCTGCTCGAGTTGTTGCGCGACCGCCTGTGGGAACGGCTGCTCGAGCAGAACGACGTCCGGCATCCACTGCTGATGGAAGCGCGGCGCGTTGATGGCTTTCTGCGCGTCCATGCCGAGCCAGGCCCAGTTGAGAATGCTGAGCAGCGTGGCGGAAATAATGCGCGGGCCCCCCGGCGAGCCGGTGACGAAACTGAGTTTGCCGTCGCGGAGAACGATGGTCGGAACCATAGAGCTGAGCGGGCGATGGCCGGGATGGATGGCGTTGGCTTCCGATTGCAGCAAGCCGAACATGTTGGGCGTGCCGGGCTGGCTGGTGAAGTCGTCCATTTCGTCGTTGAGCAAGAAGCCGTCAGTGGACGTGACCGCCGAACCGTAGCTGTCGTTGAGCGTGTACGTGTTGGCGACGGCGTTGCCGTCAGCATCGACGACGGAGTAATGAGTGGTATGAGATTTTTGTGCTTCGGCGGTGACCAGCGCGGCGGCTATTTCGGTGTCGAGCTTTTCAATGACGACGGGTGCGGACGTTGCACGCGCGCGGTCAAATGGCGCGGGATTGCCGGCGCCAATTTGCGCGCTGGAAGTTGCTTCCGTGGGATTGATGGAAGCGCGGCGTGAAGCGGCGTATTGCTGATTGAGCAGGCCAGTGATAGGCACGTGGGTGAAATCCGAATCGCCGAGGTAAGTGGCGCGGTCAGCGAACACGCGGCGCATGGCTTCGACGACGAGATGCACGGATTGCGCGTCGTTCCAGGAAGTGAGGTGATACGGCTCGAGAATATTGAGCGCTTCGAGAATGGCGACGCCGCCAGAGCTAGGCGGCGGGCTGGTAATGATGGTCCAACGACTGTCGCGCGCGTGATAGGAGCCGACGAGAGGCTCGCGAATTTTCGCGTGATAGGCCGCGAGATCATCCATGGTGACGAGACCGCCATTTTGCGCCATCTGCGCGGTTAGGTCCTTCGCCGTTTGGCCGCGATAAAATTCCGCGGGGCCGTTTTTCGCGATTCGCTCGAGAGTTGCGGCGAGTTCGGGCTGGCGAAAAGTTTCTCCGGCGGAATAGAGTGCGCCGTCTTTGAGAAAGATTTTTTTGCTCTCCGGGAACTGATCCAGGCGATCCTGAGAATATTTCAGGGAAGCGGCGAGGCGCGTGTTGACAGTGTAGCCGTCTTTCGCGAGGCGGATGGCGGGCGCCATATCCTCGGCGAGGGTTAGTTTGCCGTAAGTTTTCGCGGCGAGAGCCAAGCCAGCAACGGTGCCGGGAACTCCGATGGCGCGATAGCCGGTGGTGGAAGCGCCGGGGATGATTTTGCCGTCCGAGCCGACGTACATATCCCGCGTGGCGTGCTTGGGAGCTTCTTCGCGGTAGTCGATGAATTTCGCGCGGCCGTCGTGCAGGCGCACGAGCATGAATCCGCCTCCCCCGATGTTTCCGGCGGCAGGCTCGACGACGGCGAGGGCAAAGCCGACGGCGACCGCAGCGTCAACGGCGTTGCCGCCTTTCTTCAGGATTTCCACGCCGACTTCGGATGCGAGCGCTTCGTCACAGACAACCATGGCGTGCGCGCCGCGAACAGCGGCAGCGGGCCAATTGGGTTGCGAGGCTTCGCCGGCGGCGGAATATTCGCGCGGCTGGGCTGGCGGCTGGGTTTGCGATTGGGATTGGGCGGACGCGAAGGTTGCTGAAAAGTAAAAAATTGCGGCGAAGAATAATGTTTTCATTGGTGTACGCATGGCGAGACCGAATCTATGCGATTCGGGATAGGGCGTCAAGGAAAGGTGGAGCCGGTTCGGCGGCAGCGAAGGATGTTTGAGAGCGCCGCACTCGTGTCCGCGATCGGGCTGAAGTCTAATCGAGTATTTTTCGAAAAAAGCGCAAAAATACTCGATTAGAGATGACCTCGGTCGTTTGTTTTGTGTAAGTTGCATTGAGTTCTAATTTCCCATATTTACTCGATTAGATTCGCCGAACTTTCGCCTCGCATGCCCATAAAAGCGAAAAGCCGCGTCTCCGCGGCCGCCTCCCGTTAATTTACGCGCAGACTGGAAGTTCCAGGCTGCAAATACCTGTGTACCATATAGTTAACTAAATGTCAAGGAAAAACGGCAAGCTCTGTTGTGCAAAACGCAGCTTCAAGTTGCTGCGAACGTAGGATTTGTCTCATCAGATATACAATGTTGCTGTCAGTCGGACTCTAAATGGAGAATGCACGTGAGGGTTTGTCTCCTGACCGCGTTTCTGTCTTTGCTTTTGAGCTTTGCGATGGTGAATGCGCCCAATCGGGGCGCTATGGTTGGAATTTTGGAAGACGTCCCTGGTCATTACGCGGGTCAACCTGATGTCCGGGCTGTTCGGCTTGTTTTTCATGAGCACGGCGACGATTGGCAAGCTTTCTCCACTGATTGCCGAGACTCAGATTGTTTGAAGACCCTGCCTTCGGAATTCCCTGGCAGGGTAACGTGGACAATCACGTTTCAAGGGAAGACCCTGGGGCAATTATCGGGTCGCACGCGGAAAGCGTTCGATTCTTATTCAGATGTCGGGCTCCAAGACATCGTAAGTCCCGGCCCGGTTCCAACAGTCAGCAAAAAGTCTGAAAGCTTCGCTGGCTTCCTGGATTCGCCCGTATATCGGCCGATGGTGGCGACTTCGCAGCCATTCAAGGGAGACCCCGAAAACTGGAAACCCGGCCATCTACCGCCCGCCCTCATTTCCGGCGTGCGCCGCGCGTTCCGGGGAAAATTTCCTGATCCTACGAATTGTAGGAATCCCGATGAGAACATCGCAAAGCCTTGGACGTACAGCAACGAAAACATAACACTCCTTCACGTCTACTCCTCACGCGACCATTGGTTCTTGGCTCAGACCGAATTGAAGCCATATCGTTGTGACGGCCCACCGGATGACGCGTTTGTAGATCAGTGGTTTGTGATTGCACCGGACGAAAAGATCAAATTCCTGGGGAAAGCGATGTGGCTGGTTGACGCCGGAGACTACGGCAACGATGGCAAATCAGAAGTCGTTTTCTCCATTGCGGGCTACGATACGGGTGGATACGAGTTGTTCTACGACGATTTTAACAAGCACGCTACATTTGAGTTCAGCTATCACTGAAGCTGCAATGGCTACTGTGCGAAAGTTATGCTCGATAAGTTGGACAATTAGAAACTGAGCGGCGGGCATTGGCGGTGGGGGCGGAGCCGAGCCGTGGTTCCTCAGGGTAAACAAGCAGCGCCCCTACGAACGGCATCGGTCTTTTCATTCCCCATTCTTCGCCAAAGAAAAACAAAGGATGGGCCAGCCGCCAGCCAAAACATTCACCGTTTCGATTTTGCGGCTGCGAAGCTTGCTCCATATCGGCGCGCGCGGGAGGCTGGAACGCAGCCGAGGGGTAATGGGTCAGTATGAATTTTGACTCTTTGTGTCACGAGCAAGAAAATTCAAACTGACCACCACCAGCCGAGGGACAGATGAAGTTTCGGGCGGGTGCTATGGTAGTCTCGAAATGTTCCCATGGAAATTTTCAAAGGAAACACGCTTCTTGACCGCAGCTTCCAGGCCAGCATCACCATCAAAGGGATTGACGGCCTGCTGGAAATCGTTGGCGCTTTTCTGTTTCTGACCGCGACGCCGACGCGCGTCAATTCGCTCATCGATTTTTTCACGTTCCATGCGCTCTCGCGCAATCCCAACGCCTTCCTGGCGTCGCACCTGCTGCACGCTTCGCAGGCCATTACGGCGCACGCGCACTATTTCATTTTTCTCTATTTGCTCTCGCACGGACTGGCTAAAGTCGTGCTAGTGGTGGCTTTGTGGTGCAACCGCATGTGGGCGTATCCCGCGATGATCATTCTGCTGGCGCTGTTTATCCTTTATCAGTTGTACCGCATGACCTTCGCGCCTACCGCGTTCCTGGCAGTGCTCACGATTTTCGACGCGGCCGTGATCTGGCTGACCGTGGAGGAATACAAAAAGCAGAAAATGAAGCGGACGATAAAGACGGAAGCGCGTTACTACCAGTGATCCGTGATCCTTCGTTCCTCAGGGCAGGCAAGTGACCAGCCAAAGACTCCATCGCGGATTAAGACGCGCGAAAGGAAGTTAAGACAAACAACTACTCTTGCTGGAGCTAAAGCTCCGATGCCCTAAAACATTTATGAGGCGCTTCCGCGTGGCTCTTGCGAGAGAAAACTCCTACCAGATGCGGCAAACCTCGCCGGGCGGACGCACCATGGGGTCGCCCGGCTTGCAATCGAAAGCCTTGGCAAACCCTTCCATATTGGAAGGAGCCGCGATAGCTCGGAAGCGATTGAGAGGATGCGGATTGGTCTTCACGAGCATCAATTCCAATTGCGGCCGCTCGGTGCCTGTCCAGGTGCGCGCCCACGCGAGGAAAAACCTCTGATCGGGAGTGAAGCCGTCGATTTTCCGGCCGGATTTTGCTTCCGGCGTTGTTTGGAATGCTTTGTAGGCGATGGTTAATCCGCCCAGATCGGCGATGCTTTCGCCGAGGACGAGTTTGCCGTTCTCGTGCACGCCGGCCTGCACTTCATAATTATCGAATTGATGTTCGACGCAGGCGGCGCGCGCTTCGAAGTTTTTCGCGTCCTCCGCGGTCCACCAATCACGCAGATTTCCCTGTGCGTCGAATTTTCTGCCTTCGTCGTCGAAGCCGTGGGTCATCTCATGGCCAATCACAGCCCCGATGCCGCCGTAGTTCAAAGCGTCGTCCGCCTTTGCGTCAAAGAAGGGCCACTGGAGAATTCCCGCGGGGAAAACGATTTCGTTGATCGATGGATTGTAATAGGCGTTTACGGTTGGCGGCGTCATGCCCCATTCGCTGCGATCGACTGGCTTGCCAATTTTGGCCATCTCGTAATGAAACTGGAATTCGCGCCCGTGCAAAAAATTCTCCACGTACGGGCCGCGATTGACGTGAAAAGCCGCATAGCTGCGCCAATGATCGGGGTATCCCACTTTCAGCATGATGTGGTTGAGCTTGTCGATTGCCTGTTTTTTGGTTTCGGGACCCATCCACGGAAGCGTTTCGATGTCGTCATGAAGCGCGCTCACAAGATTGTGAACCATTTTCAGTGCGGCGGCCTTGTCCTGCGGGCTGAACGCGCGGGCGACGTATTTTTGTCCCAGCGCTTCGCCGAGCTGGCGGTCAGTCGATTGCACGCAACGCTTCCAGCGCGGCTGCATCTCTTTCGCGCCGGTCATCGTCTTGCCGGTGAAGTTGAAATCCTCATCGACGAACTTCGAGGAGAGCGCCGGCGCGGCCGCGTCGATCAAGTGCCAGCGCAAATACGTTTTCCAGCCGGTGAGGGGGGTGGAGGTGAGTTGCGAATTGAGGGCCTTGAAAAAATCGGGCTGAGCCACGTTCACAACGTTTACGCGGGGATAGCCGATGGCGTGCAGATAGAAGGTCCACGAAAACGCCGGCGTGATTTGCTGAAATGCGGCCATGTCCATTTTGTGATAGTGCGATTCCGGATTGCGCATTTCGACGCGGCTCATGGACGCCTTGGCGAGCTCCGTTTCAATGTTCATCACGGCTTGTGCTTCTTGCGCCGCGGTCGCGCCATCGTCGCCCATCAGCTTGAACATGTTGGTTATGTGTTCGACGTAGGCCGCGCGGATTTTCTGCGAACGGCCGTCGGGGTTCAGATAGTAGTCGCGATCGGGCAGGCCCAGGCCGCCTTGACCGGCGATGGCAATTTCCTGCGTGCTGTTCTTGTAGTCCTGCGTCGCGCCGAAGCGAAAGAGAACGCCGATGCCGATGCTTTGCAGACGCGCCACTTCCGCTTCGAGCTGTTGAGCCGTGGAGACGCCAGCGATCCGCGCGAGTTCCGGCTGGAGCGGCGCGATTCCTTCCTTCTCGATTTCCGCTTCATTCATGCAACTGGCGTAATAATCGCCGATCTTTTGCTCATTGGAGCCAGGTGCGGCATTGGTAGTAGCCGCAGCTTCGTCGAGAATCTGGTGGAGAACGTCCTGGTTATGATTGAGAAGCGTGTTGAAAGTGCCCCAGCTCGATTCCGTGGGAGGAATGGGATGCGATGCAACCCATCCGCCGTCGGCGAACTGGAAAAAATTGACGCAGGCATTCGCGGAGCGGTCCAGGTCGGCGGGATTCAAGCCGTGGCTCGCCGGTGGGGTTTCTGAGCCTTGCGCTGAAGCAGTATTTCTTTCCACAAAACCCGCGCGGCAATAGGCCCCTGTTTGGGCCAGCGCCGGCAGCGGCAGAATCAACAGGAACGCGGCAAACGACAGTTTACGCAAAGTGGCCATCCGGAATTCCTCCCTACATGAGTCTCGCGCGAAGAGCATATGTTGGCGTCATGCGTCAAGTCAAAGGCGCAATGGGTGAGACGGAGAGCATGGCGGAAGAGTTTCGCGTGGCGGCGGGAAGCCCGTTTCTCAGCAGCCCTTCGCGCCTTCGGGAGAGAAGAGCATTTGCCAGGCTTGCAATCTGCGCGAGCGAAACGATCCGGCGCTGGCCATCAGATAGAACTTCCACATGCGGAAAAATCTCTGGTCGTACTGCGCGGATAATTCATTCCAGTGATCTTCGAAATTTTGGAACCAGGCCATCAACGTGCGGTCATAATGCAATCCCCAATTCTGCAATTCTTCCATGACAAAAAGGCCTTCCGTCGCGGCGCCGATTTGCTTGATGGAAGGGAGCATGGAATTGGGGAAGATGTACTTTTCGATCCACGGATCCGTGAAACGAACGGAGACATTTTTGCCGATGCACGAGAGATAAAAGCGGCCGCAGCCCGCGAGCGCGTGACGCACCACTTCCATGAAGGTGCGGTAGTTCTTGCAGCCCACGTGCTCGAACATTCCGAGCGACACGATGCCATCAAACTTTTTCTGCAACTGGCTCTGCTCGCGATAATCGTGCAGGAGGATTTCAACGGGCAGCCCGGAGCATCTCTCCCGCGCCAGCTGCGCCTGTTCGCGCGAGACAGTGAGGCCCGTGACATGCGCGCAATATTTCTCCGCGGCATATTTTGCGAAGCTTCCCCAGCCGCAGCCAATATCCAAAATTTTCATGCCAGGATGCGCTCCTATGGCGCGGCAGACGAATTCCAATTTCGCCTCTTGCGCGGAATCGAGATCGGCGGCCGCATCCCAGCAGGCGCAGGTATAGACCATGCGCTTGTCGAGCATCGCTTGGAAGAGATCATTGCCACGGTCGTAGTGGCCTTCGCCGACTTGGAATGACCTGGATTTTGTCTGCGGATTCAGCAGCAAGGACTGCAAGTACAATCGAATCGCCCCCCACGCAGGAAACGCCCGACGGTCCAAATGAGCGTGGAAGAGATGGTCGAAAAACTGATCGAGGGCCGGAGAATCCCACCACCCATCCATATAGGATTCGCCCAAGCCGAGCGAGCCCTCGCGAAAGACGCGCGGATAGAATTCCGGGCGGTGAACGATAATGTCCCACGGACGATCACCGCCGATTCGGATATCGGCGCGTGCGAGGAGTGCTTCTGCACGACGCTTCAAAGTATTCGCGAACACTTGCGCGGCCCCGCTCGTAACGTTCCGAATTTGGCGGCTAAAATTGTCGCGCTGGATTCGGGCGGAGTCAATCGGTGTCCCGCTGTATGGACCGTTCCCGGACGCTGACGGGTGCCTGGCGCGCACCGGACTCGCTGCCGCGGTTTCACGGCGCGCAACTTTCGTATAGTATTCTTTGATTGCATGCCGCGGGTGAGCACACCGGACGGCCTGGCGAGGCAATTTCATGATTCTGGATACGACTGAGATTCAGAAAATACTGCCGCATCGCTATCCCTTTTTGATGGTGGATACGATCATCGAAATGGAGCGGCTGAAGCGCATTGTCGGCTTGAAAAACGTGACGATCAATGAAGGCTATTTCGCCGGCCATTTTCCGGGGAAGCCGGTGATGCCGGGCGTGCTGATTGTGGAGTCGATGGCGCAGGCGGGGGGATTTCTGCTGCTGCAAGAGGTGAAGGAGCGCGATAGCAAGCTGCTCTACTTTGTGGCCATTGATGACGCGCGGTTTCGCCGGCCAGTGGTGCCGGGCGACCAATTGCGCGTCGAAGTCGATGTGTTGTCGTGGCGGCATACCTTTTGCAAGCTGGCGGGCAAGGCGCTAGTGGGCAATGAATTGGCGGCTGAGGCAACGCTGATGTGCAAGATGGTGGATCGCGAGCCATGAGCGAAATCGATCCACGAGCGAGCGTTTCGCGAAGCGCCGTCATCGGCAATGGCGCGCGCATCGGAGCCTTCGCCGTTGTCGGCGACGAAGTCGAGTTGGGCGACGAGTGCGTTCTGGAGCCGCACGCAGTGATTTCCGGCCCGGCGCGCATCGGGCGGAAGAATCACTTCTATTCATTTTCCGCAATCGGCTGCGAACCGCAGGACCTTACGTATGCGGGGGAGCGCGTGGCGCTTGAAATTGGAGACGCCAATCAGTTTCGCGAATTCGTCACGGTCAGCCGGGGCACGAAAAAAGGCGGGGGAACGACGCACATCGGCAGCCACAACATGTTCATGGCCTACGCGCACGTGGCGCACGATTGCCACGTCGGAGACCACACCATTTTTGTAAATGGTGGCACGCTGGCGGGGCACGTCACCGTGGAGGACCACGCCACCGTCGGCGCCTTTTGCACCGTTCACCAATTCTGCCGCGTGGGACGTTACGCGTACATTGCCGCGCTGACGGCAATCACTCAGGATGTGCCGCCGTTTTCCAAGGTGGTGCAGGCACGGGATGTGCGCTCGTTTGGCGTGAATACAGTAGGGCTCGAAAGGCACGGTTTCACGCCAGAACGCATCAAAACAATAGAGCGCGCTTATCGGCTGCTTTTGCGATCCAAGCTGAATACCACGCAAGCGATCGAGCGGATGCGTGCCACTCTGAACGGTTCAGAGGATGTGTCCGAGTTGATTCAATTCATCGAAGCCGCCGAGCGCGGACTGATTAAATAAACGACATGGCGCAGACAAACACTGGCCCCGAAACAGGATGGGGCTTGATTGCCGGCAACGGGAAGTTTCCGTTTCTTGTGCTGGAAGGCGCGCGCAGCCGCGGCATCGATATGGCGGTGATCGCGATCCGCGAGGAAGCGTCTCCGGAGCTCGAGCGTGTCGCACGGCGAGTGCACTGGGTGAGCCTGGGGGAGCTGACGCGCACCATCGAGCTGCTGCGCGAGGAAGGCGTGAAACAAGCAGTGATGGCGGGCCAGGTGAAGCACAACAAGATTTTCAGCGCGATCCGTCCGGACTGGAAGCTGGCGAAACTTCTGTTGTCACTCTCGAAAAAAAATACCGACTCGCTGATCGGCGCGGTGGCGCGCTTGCTGGAAGAGGAGGGAATTCACCTCGTCGACTCGACGACCTTTCTGGGCGCGCTGCTGCCGGAGAAAGGCGTGCTCACGCGCCGCGCGCCCAATGAAGAAGAATCGGCGGACATCGCCTACGGCCGGGAAATTGCGCAGCGGCTTGCGGAAGTGGACCTAGGGCAAACGGTGGTGATCTCCGGCCGCGCTTGCGTGGCGGTGGAAGCGATGGAAGGCACGGACGAAACCATAGAACGCGCTGCACGTCTTACAGTAGGGAAGCGCCTGGTGGTGGTGAAAGTCAGCAAGCCCTCGCAGGATATGCGTTTCGACGTGCCCGTGGTCGGCATGGATACCATCGCGGTAATGCGGCGATCGAACGCCACCACTCTGGCCATCGATGCGCGACGGACGCTGCTTTTCGATCGCGAGAAGCTGCTCGCTGAGGCGGACCAAGCGGGCATGGCCATCGAGGCATTTGAAGTTACCGATACGGCCAAAAATGCGGCGGACGCATCAGAGAAAGACACGCAAATTGCATCTCATAATGTTTTGGGGAAGGGTCAGCTGTGACTGACAAGAAAATTCGTGTCGGCGTGGTGGGCGTGGGCGATTTTGGGCGCAACCACGTGCGCGTGTTTCATGATTTGCCAGGCGCGGAGCTTGTCGGCGTTCACGATGCGGATCCGGAGCGAGCGCGGCAAATCGCGGCGGAATTTGATACGCAGGCGTTCTCCGACGTCGCACAGCTCGCCGAACAGATCGACGCGGCTTGCGTGGCCGTTCCGACCAAGCTGCACGCGCGCATCGGCTCGGAACTGCTGAAGCGCGGCGTGGACGTGCTGGTGGAGAAGCCCATCGCGGCGTCCGTGAGCGAAGCCGACCTGCTGATTGCGGATGCGAAGAAGGCGGGACGCATTTTGCAGGTGGGACATCTGGAGAGATTCAATCCCGCGGTTGTTGCCCTGCAGCAGATTGTGGCGCGTCCGCTTTTCTTCGAAGTGCACCGGCTGGGCGTTTTTTCACCGCGCAGCTTGGACGTGGACGTGGTCTTCGACGTGATGATACACGACCTGGATGTGCTTCTTTCGCTGCTGAAATCGCCCGCGCGGGACATTCAAGCCGTGGGCATTCCCGTGCTGACGGACAAAGTCGACATTGCCCATGCACGCATCGAATTCGAATCCGGCGCGGTAGCTAACGTGACGGCGAGCCGTGTTTCCACAGAGCGCGTACGCAAGTTGCGGTTTTTCCAGGCACGCGAATATATCTCCGTGGATTACACGCGGCAGGACGTGGCGCGAATTCGCGTGGTCGGAGAAGGATCGCAGCCGGCGATCGATTTTGAAAAAGTGCCCACCGAGCCCGAGGAGCCGCTGAAGGCGGAGCTGCGCGCTTTCCTTGCCGCGGTGCGCGAGCGAAAAACGCCTTTGGTTGACGGCGAGGCCGGGCGGCGCGCGCTGGATCTGGCCGAACGCGTGATGGCCGGAATCATCGAGCATGCCAATCGCGTGAAGCCGGAGCTTGCCGCCGCGCTGACAACAAAATGATTCCACGCACCCTGGTTCCGATAAAGATTTCGCCCGTTGAGAAGCAGGCGCCTGGGCAGAACGGGCATCGGAAGACTTCTGCGCTTGATTCGCGCATCGTAGTGCCGTCGGAGCTTCCGGCCGGCGAGCTCGACGCGCGCACTTCCATTCCGGTCCATTTGCCTCTCGACGTGCTTGCCAGCCGCATGCTGATTCCCCGCGACATGCCGGTGAAGCGCATGGCTGGGTCCACTTCAGCGATTCCGACGCACGTTCCGCTGGAGGTTCTTGGGACGCGCACCGTGGTGCCAGCCGAGGCAAGGCTCGAAGAATCGTTTCAACCCGCGCCGCCGATGCCGGTGGGCATTTTCGCGGACGTTCTTGAGCCGGACCTGTTCACCACCGGAGAAGTGAACCTACTCGCGAGCCCGGAGGATCCAAACAAGCGGGACTGGCACTGGGTGGCGCGTTCGTTTTCCTTGATCGTTCACGTCACCGTTATTTTTCTGATTCTTTTTGCGCCGAAGCTGTTCACGGCGAATCAGCCGGCGCAAGAGGCTGAACTCGCGCGCCAGCAACTTTCGACCGTGTTTCTTCCGCCGGAAGTGAAGGAAGTCCCAAGAATACGACCCCCGCACGAGCTGCCCAGCGACCGCATTCGACTGGACCCGCGCATCCTCAAGAAACTCGAACCGCCTGTGGCGCCCGCTCCGGAACCTTTGGCCGGCCCTAAGACTCCTGCGCCGCCGCAGCCGACGCCCGCAGCGCCCGCGCCACAGCCTCCGCCCAAGCCTGCATTCAAGGCGCTGGAAGCTACGCCGCCTCCGCCCGATAATCACCATCTCAATTTGGATTTGCCGAATCTTTCTCCCGGGAAGGAGCTGCAACAGTCAGCGCAGCAAGCATTGCGCAACCAGAATAGCGGCAGCTCGGCGGCATTTTCTGGAATGATGCCGCAGGGAGCGGGTCAGCCAAGCGGCGCCGACGGCCAAGGAATGCTTGGAAGCGGCGTGCAGATTCTGACGCCGACAGACGGGGTTGATTTCTCGAACTATTTGACACGGTTGCTGGCGCGCGTGAAGCAGAACTGGGAATCGGTGATGCCTATCTCGGCGCGGATGGGCGATAAAGGCGTGGTGGTGATGCAATTCCACATTATGCGCAACGGCAACATGCCCCCGCCGGAACCCGTGCTCGAACGGACGTCGGGCAAGGAACCTCTGGACCGCGCGGCAGGAGCCGCCTTGACGGAGTCGAATCCGTTCGAGCCGCTGCCTTCGGCCTATACACGGCCGTACATCGAGCTTCGCATTATTTTTCTCTACAACCTGCCGCTCAACTATAACCTCAATCAGTGAAGCTCAATCGCACGCAACTTCTCGGCGCGTTTCTGCTGGCGCTTGCCATCCTGATTTATCTGCTGGTTCGCTTTCGAGTATTCCACCGATGAACCCGTCGCGCCGCCTCGTGGTGATCTTGGGCCCGACGGCCTCAGGCAAATCGGCACTGGCTCTTGCTCTCGCGCAGAAACTCGATGGCGAAGTGGCGTGCTGCGACTCGACCCAGGTCTACCGGCATTTTGATATTGGGACGGGCAAAGTGCCGCATTCGGAACAGATGGGAATCCGCCATCACCTTGCTGACTTGGCGGAGCCGGAAGATGTGTTTACCGCAGGAGACTACCGGCGCCATGCTCTGCAAGCTCTGGAAGAAATCTGCCATCGCGGCAAGCTGCCTATTCTGACGGTTGGCACGGGCCTCTATTTGCGAGCGTTGCTCGAAGGCCTGGACGCCCTTCCAGGCCGCTCGGAAGCGCTGCGCGAGCGTTTGCGGCAAAGGGCTGCCAGCCGTGGGCCGGAATACCTGCACCTCATCCTGGCTAAATGCGATCCCGTTGGGGCATCGCAGATTGCCAAGCGCGACGCGCAAAAGATCATACGAGCCATTGAATTGTGCGTCCTTACCGGGAAGCCTGCAAGCCAGCTTCGCGGGAATCGAGCTGGTCTGAAGGGGTTCACGGTCGTCAAGATCGGATTGATGCCAGAGCGTGAGAAACTCTATGCGCAAATCGATCGGCGCGTTGAGGCCATGCTCGCGTCTGGCTGGATCGAGGAAGTGCAGGAACTGATTCGTCTGAAGGTTGCGGAAACGGCGAAACCGTTCACCTTTCTTGGGTACGCGCAGATCCGGGAACATGTTCTGCACGCAGCGCCACTTCCGTCAATTGTGCGCGAAATCCAGCAAGCCACGCGCCGCTACGCCAAGAGACAAATCACATGGTTCCGGCGCGAGCCAGATGTGAATTGGCTTGAAGGCTTTGGCCGCGACGAGAAAATCCAGCGCCAAGCATTGGAAGTGGCGAGCGGGTAGTGATAGCGGCCATACGGCATCGTACTGGAAGAGAAGCGCAGGAAGGCGCAAGGTGCCATTTGCACCGTACCTGCCCGTATTGTAGAATGCGCCCACAGCAAACAAATGGCTCTTCGCCGCCATAACGCAACCAGACTCGATCGCCACGATTGGATACACGCCGGGGTAGAGATTCTGTCATCGAAGGGCATGGACGCGGTTCGCGTGGAAGCCCTGGCAAGGCAACTCAGCATTAGCAAAGGCAGTTTCTACTGGCATTTCAAGGACCGCTCCGATTTGCTGGAGGCTATTCTCGAGGAATGGGAGACGCGGCAAAGCGACTGGAATACCGAAGGAGAAAGCGTGTCAAACCCGGTGGAGCGCTGGGCGAGACTCTTCGAGCTTTTCGCGCAGGCCGCCTACGCTCGTTTGGAAATGGCAATCTCGTCGTGGGCGAGGGTGGATGAGAAAGTAGCGCTGCGCGTCGCGAATGCGGATCGAAAGCGCATCGCCTACCTGTCGAGGGTTTTCCAGGAAATCGGATTTACCGCAAACCAAGCGGCGGAGTGGGCCAACGCAGCAATGTTTCTCTACCTCGGTTGGATGGATCGCATGACGCGCACGGCCACTCACGAACCGTCCGAGCCGGCGCTTGCGGAACTGCTCTCCCGTTTCGTCCTGGCGGCATCGGCCCTGGCAAGCCAGGAAGCGCTGCAGTCGAGATAGGAACAAGGTATAATCATTAGCGAATGCGCAGCGCATCCCGTAAAACCGCTGGTCCCTGTTCCTCTCACGAATGAAATCGCCTTCACCCTTGGATAACGCCGAACGCACGCTGCTTGTTGGAGTGGGGCTTAAGCAGCCGAAAAGCAGGGGCGGCGGCAGCGGCGCGCTCGAACGGCAGTCTCTGGCCGAGCTTGACGAATTGGCGCGGAGCGCTGGCGCGCGCATCGTCGGCACGCGGCTGCAGATGCGCGATTCGCTGGACCCGGCGACGCTCCTTGGCCGCGGCGCGCTTGCTGAGTTGCAAGGCGAAGCGGAGCGGGTTGACGCCGGACTGGTCATCTTCGACCGCAATCTCTCGCCGTCGCAACATCGAAACTTGGAGCGCGGAATGGGCTGCCGCGTGGTCGACCGCACGCAGCTCATCCTGGATATTTTTGCGCGTCACGCGCAGAGCCGCGAGGGCCAGCTTCAAGTGGAACTCGCCCAGCTCAATTACTTGCTGCCTCGGCTGGCCGGCACGTCGCGCGAACTCTCGCGGCTTGGCGGCGGCATCGGAACGCGCGGCCCCGGCGAGCAGAAACTCGAAACCGACCGCCGCCGGATTCGCGACCGCATCGGTAAAATCGCGCAAGCCATCGAAGTGGTGCGCCGGCAACGTGCGCTGCGCCGCCGCGCGCGTCAGGGCGTCCCGCTCGGCACCGTCGCGCTGGTCGGCTACACCAACGCAGGCAAATCCACTTTGTTCAATGCGCTCACGCATGCGGAAGTGCTGACCTCGCCGAAAATGTTTGCAACCCTCGATCCGACAATTCGCTCGCTGCGCTTGCCTTCACGCCGCCGCGTGTTGCTTTCCGACACTGTTGGTTTCATTCGCGATTTGCCGCCGGGATTGATTGCGGCGTTTCGCGCGACGCTCGAGGAAGTACAAGAGGCCGCGGTAATTCTGCAAGTCACCGACGTTTCCCATGCGCTGCACGCCGAGCAAGACGCGGAAGTGGAAAAAGTGCTGGCGGACCTCGGCGTCGCGGACCGCCGCCGCCTGCGCGTGTTCAACAAAATCGACCGGCTCGATCCTGCGGAACTCGAAGTTTTGCGCGAAGCGTGCGGGCACGGCGCTTTTTCGGCCGAAAATCCGCGCGACAGAATTCTTGTTTCGGCTCAGACGGGCGCCGGGCTCGAAGAACTGATCGGCCACATCGACCAAGCGATGCCGGTTGACCCGATTGTGGAGCGCCGCTGGATTGTGCCGATGGCCAACGGCCGGGAACTCGCCATGATTTACGCCTGCGGCCGTGTGCTGGATTCAGAAGTGCTCGATGGCCAGATGAGTCTGCGTGCGGAGGTGCCTGCATCCCTTGCCGCTCGCTTGGAGCCGTTCGCTTCCGGGTATAAAGACTGATTTTTCGTCGAAACCGGCCATTTTTTGAGTATAGGAACAAGCTTTTCCGCAGCGACTGCTATTTACCGTTTGGTTTTTATGTGCCTTGGGCTTGTGCAAATTGCGATAGGCCGCAGATGTGCTAGGCAGGACGGAGCCGAAAGCCTTGCACGGGGCCAGAATCGATACAGGCTGCTTGTTTTGTTAATGATACCGGCTATTGGCGGCAGGCTTCGATGCGCATAGCCGGTCCGATTTGCCCCTTTTGCCGGTTCTTAGACGTCCTAATTTCCACAGCAATTTCCACAGTCGGCCAGCGCGCAGTGAGGCCCTCAGGAACTAGCGATGTAATATACCTATCAGTATACTAGCTGGCTTCTTTTACGGGCCGCTCCAAGGCTCTTATTTAGTGTGGTGCGAGCAGCTTTGGCCAGATTGACTCCGTCACACAGGAGCACTATAGTGGCGCTATCTCCCGTCCCTCAGCGGCGAAGGAGTCGCACGGCCGAGGCCGAACATGAATCTTCCAAACAGCCTGACCATCCTCCGCATCTTCTTCGTGCCGCTGCTCGTGGTGGTTCTCTTAACCCAACAGCCCAACTGGGATTTCTGGGGCCTGTCGGTGCATTTCGAGATTTGGGGTGTATTGATTTTGCTGGCGGCAGCGGCCACCGATGCGGCCGATGGCTACTTCGCGCGGAAGCGCTCGGAGATTACCACTCTCGGAATATTGCTTGACCCCATTGCCGATAAGCTCTTGATTTCCGCCGCGTTTATTTCTTTGGTGGCGATGGGGCTGGTTCCGGCGTGGATGGTGGTCATCATCATCGGACGAGAATTCATCGTGATGGGTTTGCGGAACATCGCCTCGGCCGAAGGGCTGGTGATTCCCGCATCGGCGCTCGGCAAGACCAAGTTATTTCTGCAAGTGCTCGCCGGATGCATCGTAATTTACTCCGCCAGGCACGCGGGTATAAAACTGCTTGCGACCGTTCTGCTCTGGCTGGTTGTCATCAGCGCGGTGGTGTCCGCGGTCCATTACTTCTTGATGTTTTGGAGCCAGGTGGACGACCGATTCAAGCGGCGCCAGAGCGTCCCGCGGGTTATCGATCCGAAGAAAAATCCTCAAGATGTTCCCACTCCGTAACGACGAGAAGCGCGCATTGCTGCAAATCGCGAGAAGAGCTATCGAGTCTGCGCTGACGCACGGCACGGCGTCCGACGTTTCTGCTGCTGCGGGAAATCTGGCAGAGCTTCGCGGGGCGTTTGTCACGTTGAGGCGGCGCGGGCGCTTGCGTGGATGCATCGGCCGTGTGACTTCTGACGAGCCGCTTGCCATGGTCGTTGCCGAATGCGCCGTGGCCGCGGCAACCGACGATCCACGATTTCCCCGGCTGGAGGCCGGGGAGATGCGCGAACTCCAAATTGAGTTGTCGGTTCTTTCTTGCGCTCGACGAGCTGCGCCTGAAGAAGTGCAACCGGGAATTCACGGACTGGTTATTTCACAAGGAGACCAGCGGGGCGTCCTTCTGCCGCAGGTGGCCGCGGAGCGTCGCTGGTCGCGGGAGCGATTCTTGGAAGAGACGTGCGAGAAGGCTGGACTTGCTGTAGACGCATGGCAAAGCCCCGCCACGCGCATCGAGATTTTCACCGTCGAGGTTTTTTCCGAGGCGGATGGCGCGGCGTCGTCAGACGACAATGACTCCGCCGCGAGCGCAGACGCCTATTCGAGTTCGCAATAGTCGCCGCCGTAGATTTCCCGCAGGCTAAGCGTAATCAACACCGTCGATGCATTTGGCGTGGAGCGCAGAACGACTCCTTCGCCGAGCACCTCGCGCGGCAGATCTTTCTCTGAGTAATGGCCCGGCGCGGCGCCGAAACCGTAAACTTCGGTCCCCATGTTCGGCGTCTGGTAGACGTTGCTGTCGCCATTGCTCTGGTAGCGAAAGATCCGGAAATAATCTCCGACCTTCACGCCTTGATTACTTCCCAGATTGACGTACACGACATCGTTTGTCCCCGACGTACTCCGGTAGCCCTTGCCCGTGACAATCATCGCCCTTTTCTTTCCACTCGGAGGGGCGAAGCGATCGAAATTGGTTTCCGACTTCAGCTCCGGCACCGGACGATCGACAAACGGCACAACAGTGTCCCCTCGCTGCATGAATTCGCAAGAATTCGTTACTTGAGCAATCGACGTATTCTGATAAGCCACAAGCACTTTTAGGCGGCCCTCGTCTTCCCACATCTGCCCCATGGCCTTCAACAACTGGGACTGCGCCCCAAACCACGGGACGTCCATGTAATCGGATACCGGGCGCATTACCGAAAACACGTCACCTGCCTTTACCCCCTTGTTCGATCCTTGGTTGAGGTAGACGATGTCGCCTTCGTCGAAGGTGATTTTATAAAGCGACTGCTCGCCGGAGACGAT
The DNA here is from genome assembly GCA_049678505.1 of Candidatus Acidiferrales bacterium. Lineage (GTDB taxonomy): Bacteria > Acidobacteriota > Terriglobia > Acidiferrales > UBA7541 > DAHUXN01. The sequence continues at coordinate 1,426 of JBAUEH010000129.1, read as the reverse complement.
TGCAATGCTTCGAGACACGGGGGTGGTCGTCACCTTTCCGGAGCAATAGACATCTCGCTGGGTGGTCATGGGCAATGGCGCGTTTTGCTGTTGCTGCCCCCAAGCGACAACGGGTAAGAGTAGAAAAGACAATGCCACGATCAGGATATTCCTACGCATCTCGATCACTCCTTCGTCTGGAAATCGTGTCGTAATCCCGCCAATAGCCCGGCGTGCGGCCCGATGACTTGACCGTAGCAAAGCAGTGAGGGAGGGTCAAGACACTGTCCCATTGCGTTTAACGTATCGGGTAACGCATCCTAACCCTGTACGTAAGAACAGGATGGCAAGAGCGCTTATCTTCGAGAAAAACTGTGTCTGCGGCGTGGTCGCCGCGCGCACCGCGGACGATGCCCGGCGTCAATTCCGCCGCGCGCTGCGCTATACCGATACAGTTGAGCTGCGTTTCGACTGGTTCGCGAATGCCGAAGAGATCCAGCGGTTCCTCGCGCTGCTGAAAAAAACGCGCATCCCGCGCCGCGCGGCGATGATCGCGACCTGCCGGCGTCGCGAAGCGGGCGGCAGGTTCCTGGGCGCAGTTGCGGCGCAGCTTTCACTGCTGCGTTCGGCGATGAACGCTGGCTGCAACTGGATCGATTTGGAAATCGAAAGCGTCGGCGCGATTCCCGCGTTTGCTCTCGATCTATACACTTCAAGCGCGAAGCGTATTGTTTCGTATCATGATTTTCGCGGGACGCCGAATCCGTCGCGTTTGGCTCGCGTCATGCGCCGCATGAAACAAATCGCTGAAGGCGCAGGCTGCGACGCCATCAAAATTGCCACGCAGTGCGATTCTCTCAGCGACAGCCTGCGGTTTTTCGCGCTGGCGCGCCAACACACGAATGTCATTGCCGTGCCCATGGGAGATGTGGCTACGCCCGCGCGCATCCTCGCGCCGCGCCTAGGCAGCGCTCTCTCGTACGCGCCCGTCGAGCAGGCCACCGCGCCGGGACAAATTCCGCTCGGGGAATTGCATGAGCTGTATCGCGGCGGCAAGGTGACCCGTCACACGCGCGTTTACGGAGTCATTGGCAACCCCATCGCGCATTCGTTTTCACCGGTCCTTCATAACGCCGGCTTCCGCGCGCGAAAAATCGACGCGATTTACCTTCCTTTTCGCGTGCTCGATTTGACGGATTTCTTGCAAGCCGTCGAGCCTCTCGGAATTGCCGGCTTCAGCATCACTCTGCCGTACAAAGAAAAGATCTTCGCGCATTTGGACCGCATCGACCCGCTCGCCCGATCGATTGGCGCGACCAACACCGTGGTGGTCAAAGCGAATGGAAAGCTCTTCGGATACAATACGGATTCCGTCGGCGTGCTTCGCGCCCTCGAGGGGCGATTGCCGCCGCGCGACAGCCGCGTGTTGATTCTCGGCGCGGGAGGC
>JBAUEH010000128.1:0-29542 GCA_049678505.1 Candidatus Acidiferrales bacterium | reverse complement strand
CAGTTTCCGGATCAGCCTCGCCGGAACAATGTGATCCACGTGCCTGCATACTCCTGGAGTGCTAAACGCAATGCCACACGACGAAATTTCGCAGTTTCCTTTTAACGCGGAGCTTCGATTCCTACTCCAGCCTCGACGGTCCGGGGATGTTCCGGGCCATTTCCGATCAACACCTTGCCAGCGTACCGGTTTTTCCATAGTGCGGAATCGTGCCCTGCAAAACAAACAGCGGCGATACCGATAGGTCTTGCTGCGGCGAAACAGAGTTTTGAAAACTTCTGTTTGGGCATTCTTACAGTAGGGACAATGCATACAGGGAGTCCTCCTCCTAGAGAACCGAACTCTAGACAGAGATTCCTAGATTCTGATCGACAAACACTCCAAGCCGGGGAAGGATTAGATTAAGGAAGAGACTGCAGGACGTGGCATTGCCTGCTGCGACCGCACGGCGCAGCGTTCTTCGAAGTAAAGTGAAACAGCTATAGAACGGAGGTTTTGAACGGCTCCGGAAATCGCAATTTTTATAGCCGTACTACGGAAAGGTCGGGAATACGTTCAAAATGCCGAAGATTTTGTGTCACCACCGAAAAGCCCAACGACAGGGCTGTGGCCCCAATCAGCAAATCTCCTAAGGGGATAATCACCCCGCGGTTCTGTTGTTCTCCATCGATTCTGCCAGCCAATTTCGCTATCTCTTTGGTATAAGGATACACGGCAAGGTCCGCCAGTAGCTCCTCGAGAAAAGCTTCTCGGCGAACGCGCACTTCTAGCGTTTGCGCTCTGTAGACCCCATGAACCAGTTCCGTGAGACCCACGGCAGAGAGCGCTGCTTCCTGATCGCCCGTCAGTTTCATTACGAATTCGATCAGCCGCTCGACAGTGTCTCTACGCCGTTCGGCCGCAATCACGACACTAGAATCAAGAATCAATCCCATTCAAGAGGTTTAAGCGGTTCAGGATGGCTGCTGATGATCATTGTGAGATCACGGGCAAAGCCCCCATCGAGTGTTGCGGTTGAGCCATGCTCCCGTGCGAGACGAAGGGATTCGGAAAGGAGACGGACCAGGGGCTCCGCTGGATGGACAACGGCTATGGGACGGGAGTCGTGCTCAATGACGATCTCGGAGCCGGCACGAACGCGCTCAAGCAGCGAGCCAAAATCGCTCGCCGCTTCACTATCCGATATGTGTATCACGCTTTTTGCCATCTCAGTCGTTAGGGCTCGATGACAACCTTCGCTATTCGGTGGACCAGTTCGAGCTGCTGGGGAGTGCATTTATCGAGAAGAGATTCAACACGCTTCCGAATGTCTGGTGCCTCCTCCTCTCTTTCGAGCATTAGCAAAGTGCTCGGTGCGACCCCTAACCCCTTTGCCATAGCCAGGATTGTGTCCAAGCTAGGAACCTTTTTCGCTCGCTCTACGTCACCCCAGTAATTCCCGGTGATATCGCCACGCTCCGCAGCTCTCTCAAGGCTAAGTCTTGCGGCCTTCCTAAGCTTTCGGACTCGTTTTGCGAATAACAGTCGATGTTTCAAACGGTCCTACCTGAGCCAACGATAGCGGGGAGTCAACTAAGTTTGAACAATCTGTAGAGTGTCTTTCTGGCGATGTATAAACTCTGAAGCGTTTGTTTCGAGGGTTGCTGATGCCTAAAGCGTTGCGTTAAAACTGGAGTGCAGCACTATCGCACAAATCTACTCGTCAGGCCTGAACTTAAAGATCGCCTCCAGAATCTCATGCGCCAGTCGGACCTTATTGGGTTTGAACAAGTCAATCAGTGCCACGAGCTTCTTGTGTTCTTCGGAAGCATTCCCATCTTCCTCAAAGGTCAAGAGTGCCCCGGCTGTCATATGAAATGCATCAGCAAATCCGTAAAGGGAATTCAGGCAAGGTTCCTTTATGTTCCTTTCAACTTCCCCCCAAAATCCAGGAGACAAACCGGCACGCTCACTTGCTTGCTCAATAGTCAGATCAGCTGCCATCCGCAGACTCCGTAACCTATCCGCGAATTTCTGCTGGTGATTCTCGTGGGACATCGTTGCCAACGATAGAGGTTGTAAGGCAGGACCACCAGAGTCTATAGCGTTGATTAGACTTGAATATAAAACTCTATAGAGTTATATATATCGCATAATAGATGCCAAAGAGTTGTATCTTTAGATTGCCGTCCAAAGAGTGCAGCTTAGCGGAAGCGGAGGCGTGAGTGGATTCCTCCGTAGTAGCTCGGTTTCCCGTGCTTCGGCTGTCGCAAGAAGAAGCAACGACGCCTTTGCCCGGGCACGACGCGCCGCAACCCTCAACGGAAGTCTCCGATGAAAATATGATTGCAGCAATCTGCGTCGGTAGTCGCGAAGCACTGGCCCTGCTGTTCAATCGCTACGCCAAGGTCGTTCGCCATATTGGTCGAAGAATTCTACGCGACGATGCGGAGGCCGATGACCTCGTTCAGGACCTGTTTCTTTTCCTTCAGGAGAAGTGTTCGATCTTTGATCGTGCGAAGGGCTCCGCGGGCTCTTGGATCGTCCAGATGGCGTATCAGCGGGCGATTGAGCAACGAAGGCGTTTGACGATTCGGCAATTCTACAAACATGAGGACCTACAAAACAGCGCTAATCAGATGGTCGGTATTCCGACCATAGACCAGGATTATTCCCCGGAGGTAGTGTTTGGACGTAATGGTTTACAGAAGATCGTCGGCGCGCTGTCCGCCGATCAACGCGAAACCTTGCGTCTATACTTCTTCGAGGGTTATACCCTGGCTGAAATTGGCACAAGACTTGGGCAGCCGCTGGGAAATATAAGACACCACTACTACCGTGCTCTCGACAAGTTGCGGCAGCAAATGTTTGGGCATAAGGTTCCAGGCAGATGACGTGTATGGCGCGGAACGGGAATAAACGAAATGACAGAGGTTGGTCGGATGTGCGACCGCACGATGAGTTCCTTGAGCTTTGCGCGGTTTCGACTACGGGCGAGTTGACGCAGGATGAACAAGACAAATTGCGAGAACATCTGGCGACATGTTTCGAATGTCGAGAGGCCCTAAAGGAGTTCGAAACAGTGGCCAATATCGGTGCGCCCCTTCTGCCCTCGGAACTAACCGCAGTCAGTTCGCCCGAACGAACTTCAGCAAATGCATCTACGCCAATCGTTGAAGCATTTCCAGCCAGCATGCTGGCCACGGGGAATTCCCAGTCAAGGTCCAACCTGGCAGAGGGGAAAAAAGAGTCCATTCTTGCGCACCGAAGTGGCGCGCGCCGCGCGCAGTTGAATTGGACTTACGTCTGGATGTCTCTCGCAGCTGCCATCCTGCTTACAGCGGCGCTAGGAATCTACTCGTATCAAGTGGGAAGGCGGCATGCTTCTCAGGTGATTCAGACTACATCAGTTCGCGCTGACGGAAAGCTGGATGCTCTTGAACAGCAATTGAGCGATGCGAGCTACGACCGCGAAGCTTTGAAGGGGCAACTCGCGGAACAGGATCAGACGATTCGAGGCCTACGGCGCCAGATAACGGCCGAATCATCTGCACTGAACAACGCGAAAAATGCCCAGGCGAATCTCGAGCACTCCCTACAAGATGCCTTGAGCCAAAAACAACAAATGGCGCAGCAACAAAACAGCGCCACTCAAAGTCTCGATGCTGCTCAGGCATCTCTAGGCAAAATGCAGGCGCAACTGGATTCCCTGCAGCAAGAGCGGGACCAAGACGGATTGCTCGATGCGAGCCTGGAAGCAGAGATCAAAGACTTAAACGTTCAGCTAAGACGGAGCGAGCAGACCATTGGCAAGCAGCAAGATCTGCTCGCCGATGACCGCGATATTCGCGATTTGATGGGAGCGCGCGACCTCTATATTGCCGAAGTCTACGACGTGGCTCGCGATGGCGCTACGCAGAAGCCCTACGGCCGTGTGTTCTACACGAAAGGCAAGTCCCTCATCTTTTATGCCTACGACTTGGATCAGCAGTCGGGCGTGAAGGATGTCAGCACATTTCAAGCTTGGGGGCAGAGCGGTCCCGAGGGCCAGCAAGTGCTGAATCTGGGCATTTTCTACCAAGACAGCGCGGCCAAGAAGCGGTGGGTGCTTAAGTTCGACGATCCGCGTGCCCTCGAAGAGATCAATGCAGTTTTCGTGACAGTTGAGCCGCATGGTGGAAGCCATAAACCGAGCGGGAAGCGCTTGCTTTTTGCTTCGCTGAGGATTGAGCCAAATCATCCGTAGCTAAGGGCACCGCGGTCCGCCATTGCTGCTCAGCCTTTCGATCAAGTTAGAGTGGTACAACTGGGAATTCTCCTGCGTAGGTCGAGAGAGATTGACGTAAATCCTCAATCACAGGAGAGCCAACGTGCGACTCCGTCAGATTGCCTTTCTTGCCTTCCTCAGCCTGCTAATCGTTGCGCGTGTTCTTGGGCAGTCTCCAAACGCAACCGTTAGCGGGCGCGTTGTGGACCCTTCTGGTGCCGTGATTGTCGATGCGGACATTCTGGTCGCAAACGACGCTACAGGTGTCCAGTATTCCGCCAAAACCAATGGAGATGGAATCTACTTAGTATCGAGCCTTCCTCCGGGAGCCTATCGCCTGCAAGTATCCAAGATCGGCTTCAAGACCCTCATCAAACCGGACATCATTTTGAGCGTTCAGGATGCTATAGCGATCAACTTCACACTTCCGGTTGGCGCGGTATCAGAAGTCGTCACAGTGAGTGGCGGAGCGCCCTTGATCGACACTCAGGACGCGGCCGTGAGCACCGTGATTGACCGGCAATTCGTTGAAAACTTGCCACTCAATGGCCGAAGTTTTAATACCCTCCTGCAGTTGACCCCCGGTGTCGTCGTTGCTCCAACTTCTGGCGTGGTGGCGACCGGGCAATTCAGCATCGCCGGTCAGCGGACGGATGCAAACAATTTTACCGTCGACGGCGTTTCCGCGAACTTCGGCGTGACTTCGGGCCTCACACCTGGGGAATCCGGCACGGGAAGTGCCCAAGCCTTTAGCGCACTGGGAGGGACAAGCAGTCTAGTCTCCGTGGAGGACCTAAACGAATTTCGGATAGAGACTTCATCTTTTGCTCCTGAGTTTGGTCGGTCCCCGGGGGGACAAGTAAGCTTGACAACCCGCTCCGGCACGAACAACTGGCATGGAGAAGCTTACGAATACTTTCGAAACGACGTCCTCGATGCCAACGATTGGTTTGCGAATGAAGCCGGCGAACCAAGGCCGGAGGAGCGCCACAATGATTTTGGAGGAGTGCTTGGCGGCCCAATTCAACAGGATAAGACATTCTTCTTCGCTTCGTATGAGGGCGCAAGATTGAGATTGCCGACCACATCGGTCATACAAGTTCCCTCCGATTCGGCGCGCTCTTCCGCTCCAGCTCCATTGGCTCCCTTCTTCGACGCCTATCCGCAGCCGAATGGACCGGTCTCCGCGAGCGGATTCACCGCGCAGTTTACGGGCGCGTATTCAAACAGCGGCACGCTCGATGCAGGCAGCCTGAGGATCGATCATACATTTAGTGACAAGTTGTCGATCTTTGGAAGATACAGCGATTCGCCTTCACAGGTGCTCAACAGGGTGAACGGCCTCAGCCTCCAAGAGTCCACCCAAGTGGATACGAAAACACTCACCGTCGGCGCGAATATGGCTTTGAGCAATCAGCTGGTAAACAATTTGCGTGCGAATTACTCGTCGCAAGATTCCGCGCTTGCAAATTCACTCGATTCATTTGGTGGAGCTGTTCCGCTCGACCCTGACTTCTTTCTCGGCTCGCTCCCGAGCGCCGGAAGCCTAGTGGCCTTCGAAACGTTCGACATCGCCTTCTTGGCCGACGGGCCTGAGGGAAGCAACCGAACGAAGCAATTCGAAGTCGACGACGATCTGAGCTGGACGGAAGGCAAACATCAACTCAAAATCGGTGGTGGTGACCGCTTACTCTTCCTGGATATGACGCCACCCAGCACAGAATTTTTCTTCACCGCTTCGACCGTCCAGAGCCTCATCGCGACCAGTCAAGGCAATTTACTGGCGGAGACCTATGTGCCGTCTAAGATGCGGACGCAGTCTGCCTTTCTTTACGGTCAGGACGGGTGGAAGATCTCGCCGCGCCTGACCTTGATCTACGGGTTGCGATGGGAGCTGGATCCGGCACCTTCTGGCCGTGCATCAACCACACTAGCCTCTTGGCAGAATACGGACAACCCATCCACTCTCTCGCTAGCGCCGGCGGGTACGCCTGCCTGGGCCACCACCTATGGCAACTTCGCTCCGCGGATAGGCATTGCCTACGCCCTTACTCCCCGGAGTGACTGGGTTTTGCGGGCAGGCTGGGGGATCTTCTACGATCTGGGAGTGGGTCAGGCAGCAACTCTAGACACCGCTTTCCCCAATTCCTTTTCAGAGTCATCGGCAGGCGTGACGGTCCCTATTTCCAACCCGGCTCCTTATCTGCCCAGCACTTCGCGGCAGCCGCCTTTCCCAGGGGCCTACGGGTTCGCTTCTGATCTGGAGCTGCCCCGATCTTATCAGTGGAACGTCGCTCTCGAAAAATCCTTCGCCGGGCACCAAACGCTCTCCTCCACCTATGTGGGGCAAGCAGGAAGGGATCTTCAGAGAGACGCAGGATTTTTTCAGCCCAACTCTAATTTCTCGTCTTTCTTCTATCTCACGACGAACCAAGCGGGCTCCAATTACAACGCTTTACAGTTACAGTATCGAAGACCCGTCTCTACCCATCTGCAAGCTCTCGTGAACTACACTTGGTCCCACTCCCTTGACAATTCCTCGAATGACGTAATCAGCGGCGCCAACACAGTGATCGGAGCCGAAGGCGACTATGCTTCCTCCGATTTTGATGTGCGACAGAGTTTGTCGGGGGCGGTCCTATGTTCTGTTCCCGATGTGTCCGGTCCGCTCTCCTGGGCGATCAAGGACTGGTCCCTTGACGCCATGCTCGTTGCCCGAACGGGTTTTCCGTTCAACGGCGAGATTTTTGTCGCTTCGCCGGTACTGGGTTACGCCTACGTTCGTCCCGACCTTGTCGCGGGGGAGCCCTTGTGGATTCGCAACCCAGCGGCCGGCGGAGGCAAGAGCCTCAATCCAGCGGCGTTCGCCACTCCTGCAGCGAATGAGCAAGGAAACGAGGGACGCAATGACATTGCCGGATTCGGGCTCACGCAAGCGGACGTTTCCTTGGCACGAAAATTCCCAATTTCGGAAAGAACCAACTTGCAATTCAGGGTGGACGCTTTCAATGTGCTCAATCATCCTAATTTCACTAATCCACAGGCGATCATTCCTTTCGGTGCCCTGGAGTTAGAGTCCACGAGCATGTTGAGTCATGGTCTTGGCGGATTGAATCCGCTATTCCAGGAAGGTGGACCACGGTCACTTCAACTGTCCTTGCGGTTGGCTTTTTGATTCGCGGTGCTGCCAGGAGAAATCAATTGCTTGCGGACTCGACACGGTTGCTTCCTGTGCGCGAAGTCGCGAAGGGGCAGATGGGAGAACTCGTCGCGAGGCAAATCACGACAATGCAGGCTCTGTCGGAGCCTGTGAGGAGCGGGATCCCCCTCTGTGTCCTGCTTTTATTGGCGGGTTTTGTGGTGTTGTTATCCTCCGCAGCTCGGGCCCAGGAAATCAAGGTGAGCGATGTGGTCCAGGTCAGCACGGATAACGCGCAACGAAATCACTCCGAAGTGATTGCGGCGGCTGATCCTTCTGACCCAAACCGTCTGTTGGCGTGCTCCATGATCCAGCCGCTGCAACCCTCGGCGGAAATTTCCCGCAACGTCTCGTACCTTTCTGTCGATGGCGGCCTGCATTGGTCTCCAACACTGGAATTCGGCGGTGATCTATGGGCCTCAGATCCGTCTTGCGTCTTTGGCCGGAATCATCTCGCCGTCTATGCGGGCCTCGATTTTAGTTCCGCCGGAAGGAACTGGTTCGGCAAGACGGTTTTTTATAAGTCCCTCGACGGAGGAAGCACATGGTCCTCCCCCTCGATTTTGTCGCAGGGAGACCGCGAGTTCATCACCATGGACGAAGAAAGGAACAGCATTTACGTGGGAGAGATCGTGGATGGCGTCTCACTCAATGGAAGTTCCAAATCGCCACTGGTGCTCTACGAGTCAGGGGATGCGGCATCGTTCCAGACTCGCGCGGTGGTGTCAGCAGGAGATGAAATACGGATCTTCGGATATCCGGGCGGGATATTGCCGGGTGGCGCATTTGCGACCGCTCTCTCCGCCATTCCAGAGAGCGCCGCGCTCCTCGGCAAGCCGAGTAATGTGACCGGCACAGTGAGAGTGCTTCTCTATAACGCGAAGGAACGGCCTGCGGTGGCCGTTCATGTGGTGAGCACTCTTCACGAATGCGATGGCTGGAGAAACAGCACGCCAATGCCGTCGCTGGCGGTTGATGCGTCTTCTGGCGACTTTCGCGGGCGGATGTATGTGGCATGGCCCGACGAGAGGTCGGGCCGCTGTGAAATACTGTTCTCCTCCTCTGCCGACGAAGGCGTAACATGGTCGACGCCGATAGTCGTGGACGACGATGAGGCGAGCAATAAGCCAAATGCCGGTCCGGACGATTTTCATCCGGTGGTAGCAGTCAACCGGCGCGGCATTGTTGGGGTGCTTTGGTACGACCGGCGCGAGGACCCCGACAATCTCAGTTGGCAGCCGCGTTTCAGTGCCTCCGTGGATGGCGGAGAAACATTCTTGCCGAGCGTGAGCGTCGGCTCCGGCATGAAGCTTTATCAGGGGGAAAGAGTTGGTCTTGCAGCGATGAGCGAAGGTGGCGGAACTCTGCCTTTTCGTTCTGGGGGCGCGATTCGCATCTCTTTCGGGTACTCAGGACACAGTCTTACCGGCGGCGAGACAGCGGGACTGGCCGCTGACGCGTCGGGCGCGTTTCACGCGATGTGGATTGACAACTGCACGGGAATCCGGCAGGTGTGGACGGCGCGTCTCTCGGTTAACGGCAGCGGCGAGAATAACGGTTCGAGCGAGCTGACAACGCTCGATGATGTGTCGAACGACGTGACGATTCTTTTTTCGCATGAGACGCTGGACCGCGTGAAGCAGACCTTTACGACGGATGTGTATGTACAGAACACGTCAGATGCCTCCATCGGAGTGCCGCTTAAGCTGCGAGCATTGCGATTGACTTCCGAGGTCGGCAAGCCTGAATTTGTGAATGCGGACAATCGCAGGCTGGGCGCCGATGCCGTTTTTGACCTAACCGCCCTCATGCTAGGCGACACTCTGAAACCGGGCGAGAAAACAGGGGCAAGAAAAATCATCATCCATTTTCGCCGCGGGCCTTCTGAGCTCCCCCCCGGTGATTACCAAGCACTTTCCGGGATCGTAGCCATCGATTTCGCGGTATTAGGCAAGCAACTCCGTCCGCACAAGGGGTTCTAAAAAAACGCAGGGGGCAGGCGGCTTGCGCCATTACGCGTTAGCCTAGGGGGGAAAAACATCGGGGCGCCGATCATCAGCGCCCCGATGCCGCTACTCATCCGCGTCATAGGCGCTCGGCGTATTCGTTTCGAAGGTATCGATGGGCAGTCCGTGCTTTCCTCCTTGGATAACGGAAACGGCCTCGCCTGTCACGAGGATTTCTGGCTTCTCGTATTTCACGGGTTTCACCTCCTCTCTTTTCACGATGCGGGAGCAGAATGGAGAGGGCTTAAATGCTTCAGACCCTCGACTCGCTACTCGTCAGCTTCATAGGCGCTGACGGTCGTTCCTTGTCCGTCAGACATTGGCTCAACCTTGGCGCCGCCTTGGATTGCTTTTACGGCCTCGCCCAAGGCATGCACTTCCGGTCTTTCATATTTCATGGGTTTCACCTCCTTTCCATACGGCACTCTCGTTCGAAAATCTTGATCTTTCTGGTTGTGATGGAAGTGCCCAGGGACGACGCGGCACCATACTTATGAGCGTCCCGCGCTTCTGTTGCCGGGCTAGGAACCAGGTGATGGTTGGAGTGTTCCAACCAAGCGACAAGCGAAAACAACCGCCCGAGCTGGACTGGCGGTATAAGCATGGGGATCCTGTTGCAACTTTCCCTAAGCCGGGCCAAGTCAACGACTTGAAGCGGCTTGTCTAAGTAGGTTTGCGTCAGAAGCAGAATCCTCTGCCGTTCCGAAGAAACTGCCAAGAGTGGTGATCTGGCCACAAAAGCCTTTCTTTTCCTTTCGAGAATTTTGGGGGGAACGATTGCGGCAAGGGAGCGTCGCATGAGAGAACGGCGGTGGCCGGGCCGAACCAGCTGTTCCTGGGGAATGGCAAAGAGGAACTCCAGCAAGTCGCGGTCCAAGTAAGGATAGCGGCGCTCGCAAGCGGGATTTGAAGCCGGAACGGTACACCCCAGTTGTCTTCTCAATCCATTGAGAGTGCTCAGACTCTCTTGAAAGCTCGGGAGAGGGCCAAAAAATCTCAGCCTGCAAGGATAGCCGGTCAGCGCGGTTCGCTGGCGTCTCACGAAGTCGTGCTTGAGCCACGCGGCAGGGCGCATGTGCTTGGGAACGCCAGCGAGAAAAGGAGGGAAGAATCGCTGGGAGACTTCAAAGAGCAACTGGAAACACGGCTTGCGTCTTTCGAGCGCCCAGACTTTCAACTGATGCAGGAGAGTCTGGAATCGGGGGGCGGTCAAGAGGTCAGCGAGTTCGGGCACCGGCGTGGGGACCCCGCCAGTCACTTCGTCGCCCCCGATGCCAGAAAGCAGGGCGCAATGGTTTCCGGCCAGCAGGCATGCGGCAAGCTGATTGTGAACCCCCCTATGCTTGCCGGCAGCGGGAGTCAATGCGGGATGCTCGTCGTCAAACTCGATCTCGAAGAAGTTTTGTGAGCTGAGATCAATGTGAGCGCCGGGCCGTCCCCTTTGCTGTTCGACTATTGTAAAGAAGGCGCGTTCATTCCAGTTAGGCTCTCGGTCGTCAAAGCAAGACAGGGTATCGAGCCGAGTCGTTTCCGCTTGCCCGCGAGCGATAATCTTGTCTGCCATGCAAACAATCGATGACGAATCCATCCCACCGCTCAGTTCTGCAAGGATCGGAGCGTCCGAACGTAGCCGGCGCTGCACCGATTGGGCAAACACAGTGCGGAAGTGCTCCTCGTATTCTCGGTCGTTGCGATAGCGGATTTGTTTGCCAGGATCGAAATCCCAATACGTCTGAACCGTGCAGCGACGGGGAGTTAGGCGGACGAATGTGGAAGGCGAAACGGAGTGGATGCCCACGTAAGGCGTCAAATGGGCAGCGGGAAAGAATGACAACCAGCCGGCAATATACTCCTCTTCGAGGAGCAAAGGCTTTCCGGCGAAGAGCACGAGCGGATCAAGAATGCTACTCCAGGTAATTTGGTCTCTTTCCAGGGTGTAATACAGAGGGCGTGTGCCGGCAAAATCCTTAGCGAGAACGATCGAGCGCTCGGTTGGATTCCAGATAGAGAGAGCCCAGTCGCCGATCAATTTCGCAAAGCAGCCAACTCCGCAACGCTCATAAGCAGCCGCTACGATGGCAACGTCGGTGGATTGCTGGGCGAGTCCGCAATCCAGTTCACGACTCAGTTCTTTGCGGTTGTCGAGGCGCCCATCCCAGGTGAGGACTGCTCCCGAGGGCGAGATATGGGGCTGTTCCTCCTGACGGGACTCCTTTGTGGTATGGAAGGCGTGATACAAGATCTCGATGTCGGGCGCGGAGTAAGCACCGCTCTGGTCAGGTCCGTAAGGGGCGAGCAAGCTGTTGACTTTCTCGGAGTAGCCCCGAGTCGCTGGCTTTCCGCCGAAGCTCCATCTGCCACACTGCACGCTCATGGCTTGCTCCAGGTTGGATTCTTGTCCCGGTTGGCAATCAGCATTGGTCAAGAACTCCGTATATTTCGCGCATGTAGGGTTTATCGTTCACCACGCACCCATCGACTTCGACCCAGGCATGCGCCCTGAACGGCACCTGCTGCGCACCGATGACCATACGCGCCGCTATGCCTTGCCGTTTCAACAAACAAGCCGTGGCCGCAGAGTGTTGCAGGCACCGCACTTGTTTCCAGTAGCAGATCGATGCCAGATCGACCGCATGGCAGATCAGTTCGATTTCTTGCGGCCGAGGATGTCCGCTGCGAAGAGGATATTTGCGGACTCTATTGTAAAGAGCCTGGAAATTTCCGCGCGCAAGATACAGATCGAAGACCATCAGGTTGGTATATGCTCTGAGTACAGCAAGCCACATCGCGGACTTCTCCTTCAAACCGGAATGCCTAATTGATCGCAGAGAAATGCCATACGGTTGGTGAGCGCCGCGACTCTATCGCTCAGCGGGAGCACCTGCGAATGCCCGCGAAACGGACTGTAATCGAGCAATATGGGACGACTTGATCGGTTCGCTGCCTGGAGTCGGGCAATCATTTTCCTCGCATGCAGCGGATTACAGTTGCGGTCCGCATCCCCGGAAACGATTAGCACGGCCGGATACTGAATCCCGTCTCGCACTTGGTGATAAGGGGAATATGCTGCGAGCGCTTTGAAATCCTCTGGATCCTCTGTCGTGCCGAATTCTTCCTGCCAGATGTGCGCGCCGTCAAACAAGTGGTAGCGAAGCATGTCGAGTATAGGGACCATGCATACGGCGGCGCGGAAGAGGTCCGGCCTTTGCGTCATCGCCGCTCCGACGAGCAGGCCAGAATTCGACCCTCCGAAAATCGCCAACTTGTCAGCCGTTGTTCGTCCAGCTTCGATGAGCCACACGGCCGCAGAAAGAAAGTCGTCGTAGGCTGTCTGGCGTTTGCGGCGCTTGGCCGCTTCGTGCCAGGCGGAGCCAAACTCCGATCCGCCACGGATCTGGGGCAGCGCAAACAGACAGCCCTGCGCCATCAGGAATGCCACAAACACGCTGAACTGCGGGGTCATGGGAACGCCGTAGCCGCCATAAGAAGTCATAATCGCCGGCTGCTCCCCACCAGCGAGCACCTCCTTGCGCCCTACGAGGAACATCGGAATTCGCGTTCCGTCTTCCGACCAGTACCATACTTGAGCGTGCTCGTACTCTTCGGGAGCGAAGGGAACGCACCGTTTGGCCCACATCGTGCGCTGCCCCGTGTTTGCGGAGTAACGAAAGGCCCGCACTGGCTCGGTGAACGATTCTGTTTCGAGGAATAGTTCGTTGCGATCGGATGAGATTCCTGACAATCGAATCGTCTCGTCTTTCCGTGTCAGAATGGTTCCATGCAGGCGTCCTGCGAAGTCGAAGACGGATACCTGGAAATTGGTTCCTTGGAGGTAGGAAACCAACAGGCGATCCTTGGCAACCACCCACTGCTGGATTCGCGCGCCGCTTTCGGGAACAACATCCTGCCAAATCGGCTCTTGGTTCTCGCGGAGACGGAGCTCCACAATCTTTTGGTTGGGCGCTTCGCGGTCGGTGATGGCGAAAATCCTGCCTTCAGTCAGCACTGGCCCAAAGCGGTAGCCGGCGTCGGCAATGATTGTCCGGAGAGGACCTTCCTCGTCCAAGCGCATCAGAAAGAGATCCATTCGTGTCTTATCGAGGAACCGGTACGCAACAATGCCGAGATACTGCGAGTCGGAGAGGAGGCTGAGCCGCAGATTGGCGTCCTCTCCAGCGAAAAAGATTTCGGTGTCTTGGCTGAAGGAACTGCCGAAGACATGGAGATAAACGGCCCGGTAGAATGGCCTCTCTGCATCTAGCGCTTCGTGAACGTAGTAGAAGCCTTCTCCGTTAGGCGCAAACGCGAAGCCACGGAGGTATCCGTGGGGAAGGATGTCCGGCAACGTTTGACGCGTGGCAATATCCAGCAGCGCGAAAGTCCCAGCACGCTCTCCACCTTCTTTAACCTCGTAGAGCAGGAATTTTGCGTCCGGAGAAACCCGCAGCAGTTTGACGGCTGTGTATGGGTTGGACCTGAGTCTGAAGGGATCAAGCAGGAGTTGGTCTTCGCCGTCGAAGCCTTCGCGCATGTAAATGCACGGCTGCTCCTGGTAGGGAAGCCGCTTCCGGAAGAAATAGCGCGTGCCCGCCTTTTGCAGGGAATCGTAAGTCTCGATGGCAAGAAACTCTTCAATCCGTGTTCGGATGCGCTCGCGCCCGGGAATGCTGTCGAGATAGTTGCGGGCATACTCGGTTTGCTCTTCGATCCATCGGCGAGTGCGCGGCGAATCTTGTTCTTCGAGCCAGCGATACGGGTCGGTGATCACAACGCCGTGAAGAATCTCGGTCACAGGCTCAACTTCGGAAACCGGCGGGACGGAAATCAGCTGAGGCACAGTTCGCTCCTCTGCGCCGCTTGGATCGCTTCGCGATACATGCGTCTGGTCAGACTGCGGAAGTAGCCCGCACGTTGGGGATCGTGCATGAGGTCCGGGGAACGCCAAGAATCGTTCGCCGTCGCATAAGCAAAGACCGCGATAAGAGGAGCAACGGCCAGTGCGCGTCTTAGATTGTCCGGGGTGCAGAACGATATCCACGGGCGGAGATATACGGCGGCGAGACGTTCCCGCGCTCCTGGTTTCTCAGCCCCGCTTCGGGTCATGTGTTCGCCGAGGTATTCGAAGGTCACCAGCGGATTTGTGACGCAAGCCTCAGCCCAGTCGAGAAAAACGCAATGATCCTCGGACGCCAAAATGTTGCCAGGGTTGAAATCCAAATGGCCCAGAGAATCGGGCAGCGCGAAACTCCCCAGCAGCGCAAGGGATTCCTTGAGCCCCTGCGCAAGAGTTGCGAGTTCGGACCGGGCGAGAGGCGCGGGCGTGGGCTTTTCCTGCGCCGCCATGAGCTCGGTCATTCGGGCTAGGAAAGGTTCGATCCGTTCCGCAAGCTTGGGAAGCCGGAGATCCTTCAGTGGGGCGTTCTCGAGTAGCTCGTTCACTTCTTGGATGGATTCGATCTGCAGAGTGGCGAGTTCTTCGGCGGCCCGTTCCCAAGCCGAAATGTCTGCAATTTCATCGAGCGGAGTTCCGGCCGCCTCTGCCGACAGCCAGCCATTCCAGTCGTGACGAACGCCAAGGATCTGCGGAAGATGCCGCGGAAAATGCTGGGTCAGAGCAAGCGTGACGGAGAGTTCGTGGGCGTTGGGTTCTCCGGTGGCCTTGAACCAAATGGCTCCGTCGCCGGTTTCAAGACGAAGCAAGCTGAACGTCGGGCTTGCGTTCAGTTGCTGGAAGCGGCCGCTGAGCCGCACGCCCCGGGGTGCCACCTGCTCTTGCGCCCAGCGAAGGAGATCTCTAAGCCAGCCGGGCCGTGCGAACGGCCCAGCGTTTCGAGACTTCAGGCAGGAATCGATTTGCGTCAGCGACTGGCTGATCGCACCGGCGTCGGGTGAATCACAGCAGCGCGTTGCGACCGAGGACTGCATCCAATAGGCTCCCGCGGGCGGCTTGCCGTTGTGCTGGACGCACTCCATGAGCACACATCTTACTTCTTCATTTGCATCGCCCATTCGAGCGCTTGGCCCAAGGAGGCAGTCCGTTTCGAGTCCCCATGCTCTTTTGACCTCTGCCGTCAGTTGTTCTGCGAGCCGCCGTTGCGGAAGAACTTCAACCTGAGGAAGAACCCATCCTGCGCCCATGGGCAGAAGGAGAATCTCGGAGGCGTTTCGCCGCGTGACAATGAGTCGGTATGTATCGGCGGCCTCGCGGGGTGACTCCATAAGAACCCTCCTGTTCGCAACTCTTCCTTACGTCACGATGGCGGGGCGAACGGGCTGCAAGATGTGGTGCCGGTGCAGAGTTTCGATGAACTCGATGACATCGGAGCGCACAACTTCCTTGTTCACTCCGTAATCGCGGCTGATCTCGTCTGCGATGCGCGACTCGTCATAGCCTCGCTGCATCAATTCCAAGATCTTGGCCCCGACCACGTTGAGGCAGAACATCTGGCCGTGGTGAACGTCGAGCAGAATCCCGCCGTCTGCTGTTTCGGTTCGCCGGATGGTGTCGGACATTTTGAACATGGAGATGGCGTCCTGGAGCTGTTGAATCTGGATCGCTCCAAGTGAATGAAACACTCGCACCTAGCGGGAGGGAAATCCAGAAGCGGGCGGTTTTGTTCGTATCGGGACAACTCGCGCGCTAATCGTCTGTGGACACGGAACATAGTCCCCGTCGGCGGACTGGTCGCGCGCCGCGAGCGTTCGCCCCCCAGACACACAGAAGGTCAGCATAAACGCGGCTTTCTTTGAAACCTTGAGGAAATCGAGACCGAGAAGAGCACCCGATATTCACGTTTGGCGCAGCGAGTTATGAAATCAAGCGTGGGAGGGTTTTTCGTAACCGGCGACCCGCCCTCTCTGCATCAGGGGAATTCTTCTCTTCTCCGGCACGAAGTGTGATCGCGATGAGCTCCCCAGATAGAGTAGGGATCACTAAACCTCGTCGTTGTCCCGTGCGAAGATGACTCGCGCACAAGAGACCCGATCTTCTCGGAATCAAGGAATCAGCGATTTGGATCGCCGGCGCGCGAGAAGCGCGCAGACTGAACGCTTCCACGCTCAAAACTGCGAATCTTCGTTATCCAGAACTCTTCGCAACCCGCCTCATTTCCCCGAGGGAATTTGGAAGGCGCGGGGAATTCGACGGTCGAGGGTCGCAAGAGTTGCGCCCTTTGCTCTCGCGAGTTGCTCCAGATGTCCATCGGTTATCTGTCTTGCGGACTTGACCCAACCAGGTAGATGAGTAATGTTGTGGTCGTCCGGAATGAACGTAAATTGCACGATTGTTGCGGCTCTTAGCTGGAGCAACAGGTTTCGGGCCTGAGCAGCGGTCAGTCCGTATTGTGGGGCTTGTGCGAGAACTCGCACGAAGCCGAGCTCTGTGATCGAGCAGGTGGCCAGTTGGGGAGTTCCCCGGGCAGCCAGCGCGCGCACCCAGGCAGCAACGCGCTGGTGGAATTCATGCTGAAGAAAACCAAGCGCGATCAGCGCATTCACGTCGAGCAGGTACTTCATGGAAACTCAACCAGAATCTCTCCGACCTGTTTGCTGGTCAAAAGAGGAGCCTCCGGCCCTGCGCTTAGGACCGGGAGCCCGGTGATTCGGTCAACGACGATGCTTGCCCTGGGCGATTGCGCCGTTCTGCGCGGAGTCAATACCACCCGCCCCCCTTGCACCTTCGCGTCGAGCGCGTCGCCGGGCTTGAGGCTCAACCTGCGGCGGATCGGACCGGGAAGAACGACCTGGCCTTTGGTGGAAAGCTTGGTTTCCATGGTAAGACAATCTTACCTCGTTCGTCGTCGAATTGCAAGCACAGCCGGGCGATCCTTCTGCGACGCGCGAGCCGAAGGGAATTCGTAGGAAAAATGCGAAGAGCGTCCTCACCGGCCGCACCATACGATTCTAGACAAACGATCCTTTCGCAAAAACCCGTTCGGAATAGAAGCGGTTGGTAGCCTCAAGTGTGGAAGGCTTTCCGTCTCCGACGATTTGCCCCTTCTCCATCACGAGAATTCTTCCCATCCAGGAGATCGAGTGCAGGCGATGGGTCACGACAAGGAGAGTCGAGCGGGGCAGGATTCTCTCAATTGTCCGAAGAATACTCTCCTCGGAGGACGGATCAAGCGACGAAGTCGTCTCGTCGAGGATCAGCATTTGAGGACCGTGTAGAAGCGCTCTGGCAATCGCAAGCCGTTGGCGTTCCCCGTTCGAGAGATTGGAAGCGCCTGGCTCGATGCTACCCTCGAGCGACCTAGGAAACGCGTCCAGATATTTCGTCAGCTCAACCAACCGCAGGACGCGCTCCAAGTCAGCGCACGATGATCCCGATCTCCCCATTCGCAGGTTTTCGGCCACCGAGCGGTGGAAGAGAATCGGCTGCGCCGAGAGATAACATACCGCTGAGCGCAAACTCTCAAGTTCAACTCCGCGTATGTCGAGCCCGGCAATGCGGATTTCTCCGGCCTCGACGTCGTAGAGGCGCGCAAGGAGTTTTGCGAGGGTGCTTTTGCCGGCGCCATTCGGACCGACAATGGCGACTCTTTCTCCGTGGGCAATCTCCAGTTTCGGAATTCGCAGGATACTGCTCCGCTGCGGATAGCCGAAGGAAACGTCTCGGAAAACGACCTGCAATGGGCGGCTTGCGGGAAGTGCTTTTGCAGAGTCGTGTTGATGCACGGCAGGAGAGGTCTTGAGGGCATTCTGAATTTGACGGACGCTCGCGAAGGTGCGCTGCGCCCGCGAGTACATCTCCATCGCTGCAGTCAGCGGGTCAAAGAGCTGTACCAGCAGCGCATAGAAGGCGACCAGCGTACCGACAGTCAGCGTCCTACGGAAGACCATCCAGCTTCCCCCGGTGGGGTCAGAGCAATCGCCGTGACGATGGCTAGGTTGGACAGGGCGGAAAAGAAAACTCCGGTCTTCCAGAGAGCGTCCTGGGAGGAAACGGCGACGGTGAGGAGCTCCGAGCCTTTACGCTCTTGCGATTCCATTTGTCGCAGAAGCTGGATTTGCGTCAAGCCAGACAGATGTTCCTGAAGAAAACTGCTGAATTTGCTCTTCGCAACTTGGACCAAGTCCGCCTGTCGTCCGATCTTCCTTCGGTAGCGATAACGGAGAGCCAGAAATACCGGAACGACCGGGGCGACGGCCAGAGTGAGAAGTGGAGTCAGAAGCGCCATCGCGGAAAGCGTCACACCTGTCGCCGTCGCTGCCCGGAGGATCGAGGGCAGAAGGTCGGAGCCGAAGTAGGAGATTTCGTCGATGGGTCCCTCGAACGGATACAGCAATTCGCCCACCGGAGTTCGGTCGAAATAATCCGCGGAGAGTCGGCCGAGGTGCCGCAGGAGCGACATGCGCAGGGCTAGCGCGGTGTGTTGTGTAGCCCGAAAGGTCAAATAGCCGCCAAGGGCGTTGAGAACCGTTCTCCCTTCATAGCTCGCGAAGATCAATCCGATAGCCACAACAAGAAGCCGGGCTTGGTGAAATGGCAGGATCGAATCGATGAGCCAGCGGATGGAAAGCGGGGTGACCAAAGCCAGCAGGCTTGCCGCGGCAAGGCAAAGAAAACTTCCCGCATGCAGGCGCAATTGCGGCTTGATCTTAGGGAGCAACCAGCGAAGTTCTGGCAGAAATGGGCTCGGCATGCTCCGAATCGCTTTCGAATACGGGCCGGCAGCGAGCGTTAGATTAAGGGATGAAACGAGACGCGCCATCAATTCCAATATCTGTTCGCAAACCCGACGTCCGCATTGAAATCGTTGAAATTGCCTCGGAAGCAAAGGCGCGTTTCGTCCAGGCAACTGTTCGCAGCCGCGACCTTTAAACAAGCCTTCGCAAAATCGCGGTGACCTGCCCAACAACCTCAGCGTCGGCGCCGTCTCGGAATTGTTGCGAGGCGACTGCACCCCTTGGATCACCATGAAGGACCAGACTGCTCGCGTCGAGCGTGCAACGGCCGCAGAGATAGCGGCCATCCCGTCTCAGAAGCAGGTAGAGCGACTGCTGGCAGGCTCCGTTCTTCGTCGGCAGAGAGGGTTTTCTCGCTCTACGGTTGACGACAACGAGTGTGGCATTGACGAGCAACGGATGCCGCTGTGTTGTGTCGCCTCCCACCCAAAACACATCCGAAAGAGACAATCGCTGGAGGCCGCTGATTTCGCTGAGCGAAAATCGCAGGAAAAACGGGACTTCTTGCCATTGACTCACAAGAGAAGCGAGAAAGCCGCCAGGTTCCCCGTCGCTGTTCTGGCCGGCAACCCGAAGGCTGGCATTTCGGTCAGGTATTCGCCTCCGGATGAGTTCGTCTGGGATAGGCTCGCGTCCGGCTTGGTCCAGAGGAAAGCCAGACGCGCGTAGAAATTGGTCGAATCCAATGCAATACAGAATACAAAGAGTGATGATCTTTTCGATGTGCCGCGGAGGTGCGGAGAGCACTTCGTAATCGCAGAGCGTGCTGGCGGCGGTAAAGTACAGCTTATCTGAGAGCGTGTCTGCAATCCGACGACTGATCGACGATGCCTCTCGAAACGATAGTCCTACCTTCATACGAGACCGGCGGAGAAGATCTTTGAGTCTTGTCTGTTCGGCCGATAGGTCCCCGAGCCGTGGCATACGTACAACCGCCGTTTCCAACATCGCACACCTCGGAGGGTGGGGAGTTAATCGACGAATTTCGGCGTCGATCACTCCGAGGATTCTGGCCTCCCTTCCTAAATGTAACTCCTGTTCTGCACAAGGCCGTTGTGGGCAGTGCAGCAGCACGCGGTCCCTGGCCAGCGGAATGAGCCGTGAGCAGGTCCATCCGAATTCGTGCTCCACGAGGAAGAAGCGCCCTTGGTCGTCCGAGCGGCCGAGCGGCGGCTCTCCCCAATGCGTATCAACTCGAACAGTGCTCCCGGGAACAAAGTACGGACGGGCATACAGGTCCTGCTCGCCGACCCTGGCATACAGAAACCTCCTTTTGTTCATGGCGAGCAGGTCGACTGCCCGCTTTGGCGGTACCAAGCCCAAGAGCTGTCCTAGGGGAACGATCGAAGGGATCGGCTCGATCCCGGCCCTTTCGACAAACCAGGGGATCCAGGCGTGCGTATCATAGACCGTGGAATCCAAGATGGTAGTGCATTCCCTGGGAATCTCCAGCCGAAGCCGAAAAATTGCGTCGAGGTCGAATCCAAAGACCGCCAGCCAGTCCGGCAAGCGATAGTTGGTGATGTGACTGAGCGCCAGGATTTGGAAGATCGTGGGAACCGAACCACTCCGTGCCAGGTCGTAATGCAAATTGTGCGGAACGTAAAACGGCGAAGAACGGCCAAAGAGCTCGGCGGATTGCCGGGATAGGCGGTAGAGAGTCAAGCCTCGTGTCGCGAGAATCTGCCGAACTTGCGGCGCTCCATCCATCTGAACGCACACCAATTCGTTGGTATATAGCGGAGACATCGTGCGAGGAGGGAAGAATTGCAACGCTGGCCGCAATTGCGACCAGCCGCAGGATTTTCAACCGTCCGGATATGAATCCGTTTATAGATAAACGAAGATTCACGTATCTGGACATAAACTGGGTTACGAGCGTAGGATTCCCGCAAATGGTTGCCCGCAGGCCGAGTCCGAGTGCCGGAGAAAAGCTGAGGGCATTTCGCGAGCGTCTGGGACTAACGACACGCGATGTCGAGGCCAAGAGCCAGCAAGTCGCGGACGATCGGCACAACCGGGAATATTATCTTTCGCATGCGTGGGTGACAGACATCGAGAACGGCAAGTTCAAGCCGAGCATCTACAAAATCTACAGTCTGAGCGCCATCTATGACGTTGGGTATACCGAGGTGCTTTCCTGCTTCGGGCTGCCAATCAGCGAACTGGGTCGTTACCGCGCTTCAATTGGGGTCCCGAGAACTCATCTGTTGGGTGCCGTTACCGACCTAGAGGCCGAGAACGTGTCTCTGCCAGTGCGCTTTAAGCCGGAGTTCCAACTGGAGAAAACGAATCTCCTTGCGCGGGTCGTGGAGAAGTGGGACCAAATCCCCATTGGTTTCTTGCAGCGTCTCGACCTACAGAAATCCGTCTACGGCTATATTGGCCTTGAGGACTATACGCTCTACCCGCTGATCCGCCCTGGTTCGCTTGTGCAGATCGATGCCAGCCAGAGGAAGATCAGCGCGGAGAAATGGAAGACAGAGTTTGACCGCCCCATTTACTTTGTGGAACTCCGAGCTGGCTATGTCTGCAGCTGGTGCCAGGTGGGCAGCGGCCAGTTGATCATTATCCCTCATCCGCATTCTCGGCAGGACGTTCGCCGGTTTGACTATCCATCTCAGGCAGAAATCGTAGGCAGGGTCACAGGCGTGGCCATGCGCATCATCGAGGAACAAGCACCGGCGGCAGGAGAGACGGTTCGCGGTGTTCACCAGTGAGGCTGCGTTCCTGGTTGAGAAACTGCTGTGAGCTTACTCGCCAACTCAACTTGCCCGACTCAAAAATGATGGAACGAAGAACGTCAATCTTCCCGAATATGGCATCGTATTGGCCAGACTAGCTGCTGGGAAGTTCCGTGCCTGTAAGGATGCAAAGGAAAGGCCAACATCTATAGCGAAGTTTGCCTGCAAAAAAGAAGGCGCGAAGGAACGAACCTTGCGGACGCAGTGAAACTTGCCTCACCAATCAAGCCGATGGATTCCGGAAATCGCATCGAAATGACGATCCCGGCTTAGAACGGGAAGATCATGCTGTCGACTGAGAGCCGCGATCCACAGATCATTCGTGGGAATCGGCTTTCCAGTCTGCTTCAACTCAACGTTGATGGCTGCATAATGATGCGTTGTCTCCTCGGTGATCTCCAGCACTCTGCAGTCCCTGATCAAGCCATCCAACCAACTCCGATACCGAGCTCTGTGGCGGGACTGGGCGATGCCATAACGATATTCCCCGATTGCCACGACCGGGAGAGCTAGATGTTGGGCACCGGCCAAAATCTTGATCACCCCTGGATGTTCCTCTGCAGCCGCGGAAAGCGCATTTGTATCTAAGATCAATCTTGTGTCTCCGGGGCCCACAACTCATGATCGATCTCTTCAAACGCCTCTTCGATCACCCTGTCAATTCGCTTTGTTTCCTTGCGTAGGTCCTTGAGCTTGCCCATGTGTTTCATCCAGGGCTTTCGACCATCTGCGAGTGACGCCTTTAACCTATCTTCGACAGCCTCGGTCACAAACTGCCGCAGAGGTATGCCCTGTTCGGCCGCCTTCGATTTCGCCCGGCGGAACACGGTATCGGGGATTTCCAAAGTGGTTTTCATAGATTCTATACTCCCATATTTATGGGAGCACAGTCAAATAGATTCTGCCTCGCATCCTCGTCTCGTAAGAGAAGGTGGTCAAGAGTTTTGCTTACGAATTCGAGGCGCAAGAAGCCAGGTCCGAAAGAGGTGGATGCACGAAACATCTACGCCTTCGCGCACCAAGCATATTGGGGATTCGGCCTTCTTCGACGGAGAGGAAGCACCTTTGGCAAACAATTCTTTTGGCTAAAACAGTTGAGCAGATTCAGAAAGTCGGTGAAGAGTGTTCTAGATCGCATGTCATGGCCGGAGCTGGATACGGAGCAGCCGGTCTGATGACATGGTTGACGAATCGAAACGTGGCAGTACAGGTTCTTGCTGCTAAGAAACATCGCCGATATCTTCGCTCCGAACGTCCTTCAAGCCAAGATCGACGGATGTTTTTTCTTGGGGTCGCAGTTGGGGCGGGTGTCTGGGAAATTAACTTCGGCACTGCTTTACGTAAGCTCGCAGAAGCCGGACTTGGACAAAAACACATGGCCGATGATGTCCACAGATAGGTGTGAAACAAAGTTCCGGCTCGCCCCGACTACGCTTTTAGGGTTTCTTTCGACATCCTTGATAAACGTTCCGAACTAACGCTGAGCTTCGCGCGTCGCGTCATGGTGACATGGTGCCTATCGCGTACCTAACCTCCGTGTTGTCTGATGATTGAGGTGGTTTTCCACACGGCGTTCGACCCAATGTCGCGACTTGCCATTTGATGCCGCTTGCGCCAAGGCTTCCCCGCCTGTTAAGAGTCCCATGCGAAACTTGCAGCGGAAAATCCCTGTGCGTGCTCCGTACCCAACAAAGGTAGCCACCATAACGACAACGCCCTCTAGTCTCGAACTAAAGCGTGAATTGGTCAGGCTATACAAGAGCTGGCTCTACACGTTGAAGTATTGCAAGACTACAATCCAGAAGTATCCGAGGGTTGCTGGCGAGTTTTGCAGCTTTCTAAGAAACCGTCAAATCGACGAAACAACAAGTTGGGATATCCGAAGTTTTCTCATTGACAGCGCAAAGCGAAAAAACCTTCAGTACGGAACGATTCAGATCACTTTGGCTGCCCTTCGCAGTTTCTTCGAGTTTCTCAGTCTGGGGGGAATTATATCGGCAACACCGATCCGGGCTGTGCGGATGAGACGATGCTTGCGCAACCCGCCCGCAGTAGTGAGTCCAGAAACGGTCTTGCGGCTTATTGCTTCCGCCAAGCGGCCCCGTGATATCGCCGCCGTCGAATTGTTGTACGCTACTGGTTGCCGGGCCGGAGAGCTCGTCAGAATCAGGGTTGAAGATGTTGATTTTGAATCTCGAACAATCCGTGTCACTGGCAAATTTAGCAAATCCCGCTATGTTGTTTTTGGACGTCATGCGGAACGCGCGCTGCGTGCCTACCTTTGTGGTCGGAATTCTGGCTATCTATTTCCATCAGCAACACTGCAACCTGGGCGCGTCTACAAACAGGCATGCCCAGACACTTGGGTCGGTAAGGTTTCTGTCTACACGGACGATAAGCCTCCTGTTCAGCAACGAACTTTGTTAACGCTTGGCCCGACATCGAAAATGTCACGCGGCGAGGCTTGGAGAGCATTGAAACAGAAAATCTGCGGACTCGATACCGTTCGGCCAGCGGACGGGCCGATGGCGACGAATACGCTTAGAAAAATACTCGATGCACTGGCGTGTCGAGCGGGACTTCAGAGACTAACCCCGCATCAATTTCGCCATGCCTTCGCCACGCACATGCTGAACGGCGGTGCTGATATCCGAGAAATTCAGGAATTATTGGGCCATGCCTGTTTATCAACGACGGAGGTCTATACCCATGTCGGGAGAAAACGCCTACTCGAAAGGTTCGACGCATGCCATCCGAGGGGAGATAAATACCGTGCCGCGAGTCCGGTACAAGCGTGACGTGCAGAGTCCTCGTGCTCAGAACCCGCGTCCCACGCAGGGCCACGCAGTTGCGGACGCCGCGTTGCTTCAACCCTGGTTTCTGAATAGACAAATCGCGAGCGCTATCATGCGCCTTATCCCGCAACAGTATTTGTCCAGAATGCGGTGGTTCTTTGAAGACTACGGCTGCCTTCGTTGCCAGAAGAAAGGGCGACCGTATGGTGGCAGCGGTCTTTGCGAAGCGTGTCGGCACACAACCACGGAACGAATACTTCGAAGCATGAAACGCAGAGGGAAGACGTTGGACAGACAACAGGAACCTAGCGCAGATCAGTGGTGTCTGAACCGCCTGAACGCCGCCGAGGAGCTACTAAGAGGATTCTCTCGAAAAGGCGATAGAGAGGGAAGTATCTGGTTGAAAGTGCCGGGGCCAAAAAAGTGGCCATGATAAGACTGAAGATCGATACCCCTGACTGGCGGCCAATTCTCGAAGGAAGCGACCTCTGCGTCGGAGCTAAGGGCCTGAAGGGCTGAGGACGGACGCGATTATGCCAATCTACATCGGCAATAAGAAGGCGTATACAACCTCCGAAGTGGCAAAGCTAGCCGGGATTCACTGGCAGACTCTTCGGCTCTGGCTTTCCCACGGAGCACTGCGGGAACCGAGGCATGGCAAGATCGGAGAAATTGGGCTGAGGCTTTGGAGCGAGAGAGACCTCGAACGCGTTCTTCGCCACAAGGCCCGAGCTTATAGGCGTCGTGATGACAGGCGCCGGCCCGGAAAGATGACGTAAGACTAGCGGCCTGACGGTGCAACTAAACATATTCGACGGTAAGAAGGACAATTTGATGCACGCGTCGACGACGATCGGAGTCGCTCCGATCTAGTCTGACCCGTGACCCACTCTGGAATCCCAGCTCCTTTGCAATGCTGCCGCTACGGCCATGCAAAAGTAGGGTGGAGCTGGAATCGTATATCTCCCGCCATCGGCCGGATTTTGCGTGGTAACAACACTGCACCTTCCCAGCATGGGATACAGGCAGGGATGGCTCACTTCGCTCTTTGACAACAGGTTGTTCATTGAAAACACTATCTACCCTGGGAACAACAACGCCTTCATCGGCCGAACAAGCAATTTCGGATCAACGCAGGCCGATTTTTCTGTGGGGGCCTACGGCACAATGGGAAAAACCCAAGTGGGCGAATGTAAGCGAGGCAGCGGTTATGACTTTGGCTGGTGTGCGTCAAGTGTACTTTGGGGGGATCGATATTGCGGACGCTGCGCATCGGCAGCCCCTGGTCATCACCGGTCAGAATTCCTCAACCATACTCTTGACGGATATCGACTTTCAGCATTGCACCATCGTCGGAGATTTCGTGATTGCACCAGATGTTCCAGGAACTCCTGCGGGCTTCGGCTTGAAGATGGTGAACACGTCGCTTAACGGCAACATCAGCGCCACAGACTTCGATCAGATCACGATACAGGGCGGCTTTATGCACAAGATCTTTCTTTCCAACGAAGGAATCGGCGAGGTCGCCAACATCAACATCGATGGAACCGTCAGCGAGGCGCTCGACAACGAAGACTTCATGTCGGATATTACTGCGGCACGGTGCTGAGCCAAGCGAAGAACACCCCTCTACCTGTACTATGGCTTTACCATTAAATCCGGCTTGGTCGTCTACGGATCACAGTACGTACCGAATCCGATCTCGATGGTCCACTGACGGGGGTTTGAAACTGCAAAGCGTTGAGTGGATGGGCTGCCGAAGAGACGCTCTGATCGAAGCGACGAAGTTGGGACGCATCGCAACGCACAGCCCGAAGGCTGAGGCGCTCCGCCCCGAGACGATGCGTACGGGCGGCCAGCCGGAAGTGCTAACTTCGCAATCTTCCCTTGTGGATCAAATCAGCCAGTAATTCTTCGGCTCGATTTATTCGCTCGACGTACCAACGAATGCCTGGAGCATCTGTGGCAGCTCTTATTTCCCGTTGGTGGCGTTTCAACGCCTTCCCGATCTTCTCGATATTCAGCGCTTGCGCCTCGCCATCCAATAAGCCATATATAGCAGCAAGGACCGGTTTGATTCACTCATCTTTGGCAACAGCTCAAGAATCCGCTGAACGTCGCGTCCTGTTTCAAAATGATGGCCGTGCGAGTCTCGTTTTGCAATCGTTCGCATCTCGCGACGATTCGGTTTCTCCTCGTCACCGATAAACAATTGGTATACGGGAATCTCCATAGCTCGCGCAAATTTCTCAATCGTCTCTACTGAAGGGATTGTGTGGCCGCGTTCGACGCGAGAGGTATAACAGCGCCGCAGACCCGTACGCTCCTCGATGTCGCCCTGCGAGAGTGCCTTAGCAACCCGAAACTGTCTTATTCGCTCTCCAATTACCATCTGAATTGGCCTGCCATAAAGTATCCAGCGCGTAGACTAGTCAGGTAAACGATTACGGAATACTCGGGCTTACTGCGGATGGCCCCCCGCTCCTGAGAGCCAATGCAAGTGTCGCAGCCTCCGCGAGGAACGAACTCAACGAAAGCCCCTAAAGTTTTCACAAGAAGCTCAGCCGCAGGAGCTGAATCAAATGGTATTCGGTGGGGTCACCCCTATTCAACATTTGACTGAGCGGAGATGTTCAATTGGGTACTAATTGAATGGCTAGATGTGGCGGACGGAAATCTTACTTGGAATCGGTTGGTTCAAACGTTTCTTTCTCTTGGCGCAAAGCTATGCGAGGATTCGTTATTAAGCCCCCCTGATCCCTCTTCGCCTGAACCACCCACGCTTTCTGTTGGCCGCCACACATAATACTTATACTATACTGTCAGGTACTTACCTGTTGATTATTAGTATTAGCAAACCGGTCGTGACGTACGTTACTCTTGACAATATATAACTGATAGGTTAAATAGATCGAGACAAAAAGCGCTGTTTCCGGCACCTTCTGAGCCTCTCCTGCTCCCAGCGCAGTAGGGAGAACGGTGGATCACCTATCGGCTATTCAATACGTTCGGCGCATGCGGGGTGGTAGCCAATCGCAACTGATGCGAGCCAACGACGGCAACTATTATGTCGTCAAGTTTCAGAACAATCCCCAGGGAGTGAGAATCCTGGCAAATGAAACACTTGGTGCACTTTGTGCTTCACTGCTGGCGTTGCCGGTAGCACCTGTCGTAATCATCGACGTTAACCAAGAGCTCATTCATTTCAGTGATGATATGAGGATCCAGTTGGCGCATAGCAGAGAAGACTGTCAGGCGGGTCTCTGCTGCGGATCGCTTTTCGCGACGAGTGCGAGGACATTTCTTCCGGGTAGCCTTCCCCTCGAAATGCTTCAAAATACGTCCGATTTCCTCGGTATGTTAGTGTTCGACAAATGGACCGGCAACACCGACTGGCGACAGGTTATTTTTACCGGTCATGGCGGCGGATGCTTGTACAAGGCGATGATGATTGATCAAGGTAATTGCTTTGGTGACAAGGAGTGGGCTTTTCACGATGGGGCACTCCAGGGGCTTTGCCACTACCGGGAGGTTTATCATCAAGTTATCGGGTTGCCGGACTTCGAGCCGTGGCTTTGCCGTTTAGAACAGGGGATCAACCTCGAAATGCTGCGCGGAGCTTCGGAACTAATTCCTGCGGAGTGGTACAAACACGACTATAGGGCGCTCCAGCTACTACTCTCTCAACTTGATGCAAGGCGTATGCATGTGCGCGGCATCCTAACTTCCGCTTTACGATCCCCCGGCAGTTATTTTCCGAACGTATCCCTTGGGCAATTGTTTTACCCAGAGACAATCCAGACCCCGGCTCGGGTCAGACGCAAATCCGTTGGAGGGTACTAAATGCAGAAAGGTGAGCCTCCATGGACGCTTCTATTTCAGGAGACCTAAAAATGCCTCGTAAAATAAATGTGATCGCGCATTTAAAAACGGCTATTCGAGACGGGCGGCTCACGGGGAATGCTCTTGTCCGAGCAGTGAAGATTGTCCTAGCGGCAGAGAGAATCGCTGACAGTGCAAAAGGCAGCAGCCGAGTTGCTCGCGCAAATCCGGGCACAGAAGCAGCCTACAAATACTATAAGGATTATGGTGGACGAAAGAGCCGGGCAGAGTGGATTAAGTCTGCGCTTACCTCAGAGGAGTTTAAGGCACTCCTAAAATCGCCGTTGTGGACGAAGCCAGGAGAATCGTCTGATTCCACTAAGCAGACCAAGACTTGGAAGAGAAATGTAATCTCAGATTTGAAAAAGGCTATCAAAAACGGCAAGATCACGGGAAGCACTCTCGTCAGGGCGGTAAAGATTGTCCAGGCGGCAGAGGGGGTCGCTGACGGTGCAAAAGGCAGTGGGCGGGTTGCGCCAACAAATAAGGAAGTAGAGGCAACCTACAAAGCCTATAAGAGCCGTGGCGGACGAAAAAATCGGGCAGAATGGATTAAGAGTGGATCGGAAGGTGAGAGTTTGGCCCCCGTCGGGTCGACGCTAACATCGGAGCAGTTTCTTGCCTCTCTAAAAACTCAAGCGCGGGTTGATCCCTGCCGAAACTAAACATACACCGTGTTGAGACACCACTGGCTACAGAAGAGAAGAAACCAAAGGACGCTCCAGCCTATCGAGACTTGGAATCGGAAAAGCGGTTTCATTGGCTGTTAGGCGAAGGACACAGGGTGTTCACCACTGTTTGGTGGACGGTCGCATCGTAGACGAAGGTTGCCATTCGGTCTCGCGCATGACAATCATCAAAACTTCAACCTCTTATTTCGCCTGCGCCAGCTCTGCAACAACGGCCGCAATTTTATCGAGTGTCTCAACCCAGCCCTCGAATTGACCGCTCTCTTTTGCGCTCTCCATGGGGTCATTTCCAAT
>JBAUEH010000127.1:0-29978 GCA_049678505.1 Candidatus Acidiferrales bacterium | reverse complement strand
CTGGTTTATCAGCAGTATTACACCGCCTACAACCAGACGAAGAACTATCCGAAGCTGATCGAATACGTGGACAAGTTTATCGCTGTACCGGAAGACAAGTACTTGCTCATCCCCGGGATGTCCAAAGAAAGGCTGACGGGCGACAAGGTGCAGGCACTCTATTTCCGCGCGGTGGCGTTCAACCAGGCGTTCAACGATAAGGACGCTAATGCAGCGGACGAGCTCACGAAGGCGCGGCAATCAGCGATCGACGGGCTCAATCTTCTGGGCCAGATTCCTAAGCCAGCAAACATGACGGATGACCAGTTTGCCCAGCAAAAGAAGCCGTTTGTGATTTTATTCAACTACACGGCGGGATCAGCGGCGTACCGAGCGAAGGATTACAAGAACGCGATCGATTCGTACAACGCATATATCGCTTCCAGCGGCAGCACAGATCAGACGGTTGCGGCCACGTACTTCCAGATTGGAGTGGCCTACTTGCAGCTCGCGGCGCAACAAACTCCGGCCCAGGCGCCCGCTTCATCGCAGACGCCGCCCAATGGCCAACCTCCGGCTACGACTCCCGCAGCGGCGACAGACGCCAGCAGTCAAGCGCTTGCCGATCTGTACATGAACGGCTTCTGGAGTTTGGCGCGCTCCATCGCGCTGAAAGGACCGGGCGAAACGCAAATGCGCTCGTATTTGCGCGCGCAGATGTTCAATTACGAGCAGCCAGCGTGTGGGAGCCTGCTTGACGACCAAATGAACGAGTTGATTCAACTGGCCGGCACGCAGGCGACGCGGCCGACAACGTATTCGCTTCCGAGCGCGTCGGATTTGGGCAAAGTGCTGCAGGGCAGCAATCTGCTTTCGATTTTAACGGACCTGCAGGGCGGCGGCGACAAGGCTAAGATGACTTGGCTGGCGGTGTGCGGGCAG
The DNA here is from genome assembly GCA_049678505.1 of Candidatus Acidiferrales bacterium. GTDB lineage: Bacteria > Acidobacteriota > Terriglobia > Acidiferrales > UBA7541 > DAHUXN01. The sequence goes on along the minus strand of JBAUEH010000127.1, from coordinate 29,057 downwards.
GAAATTCCGAGTGTGGTCGGCAAGATTATCGACATCACTCCGGGCACCGATTCGATTGACTTCAAAGTGTTTACAGCAGCGACAGGAGAAGAAATCCAGGCGGGCACTGCGGCGAACCTGGACGTGACTGTGTACACGGCAACGCCTGCAGCGGGCGCCGCAAGCGCGACTCCGGCGGCGGGCGCTGGTCAAGCGCAAGCGCAGGCAGCACCGCCGGTGCAGCCGGAAGTATCGCGGCTGCAAAAAGGGGATGCCATCAAGTTTACTGGCACACTGACGAAGTATGATGCGCAGCCATTCCTTTTGTATTTTGATAAGTGCCAGGTGGATCCGTCGGTGATTCCGCCGGAGAAAGGCGCAGCAAAGCGGCCGCATCGTCCGGGCGTGTAGAAAAATTCATTGGATAAAGGGCCGTCGCATTCATCAGGTGCGGCGGCATTTTTATTTTCGCAGGAACTTTTTGTGGCAAGGATGTTTGTGACGAAGATAAGAAACGCGGCGTTTTGTCTTTCTAGGTCACGCCAGTGACTTTCCAGAATTAAACCGGCTTGCTTGGGGGGTTCCTCGTGAGAATCAAAAGCAGCGCTAGCAGAGGATAAGGCTAAGCGCGGCGGTGGCCGTTTTCGAGCTTGTATTCCTCGACTTTGCGGCTGAGGGTGTTGCGGTGGATGCCCAAGACGCGAGCGGCGCGCGACTGGTTGCCAGCGGTATGGTCCATGGCGCACTTGATGAAGCGCCTTTCGAATTCGGTGAGCGCCTCGTCGAGCAAAATTCCGCGGTCAACCATCTGGCTGATGAGCGCTTCCAACTGATCCTTCACGATTGCATCCTCCGAAAAACTGCTCCGGGGCCGTGCTGCGGATAGAGCTAGTTGCAGAATCTTATTCGAGTTCCCGTCCGGTCAGCCGCTTATAGGCTTCGCGGTATTTCGCACGCGTGGCGTCGACCACGCCCGCGGGGAGCGCCGGCGCAGGCGGCTGCTTCGACCAGCCGATGCGCTCCAGATAATCGCGCACGTATTGCTTGTCAAAAGACGGCTGCGGCTTGCCCGGCTCGTAAGAATCGGCGGGCCAGAAACGCGAGGAATCCGGCGTGAGCGCCTCGTCGATCCACACAAGCTCGCCGCGATCGATGCCGAATTCGAGTTTCGTGTCCGCGATGATGATGCCGCGTTCGGCCGCGAATTCAGAAGCGCGGCGATAGACTTCCAAAGTGATGTCGCGCAGGCGCCCGGCAAGGGCTTCGCCGATTTGCGACGCGGCTTCCTCAAAAGAAATATTCTCGTCGTGGCCGGTAGTGGCTTTCGTAGCCGGCGTAAAAATCGGTTCCGGCAGACGGTCAGATTCTTTGAGGCCCGCAGGCAAAGGAATGCCGCAGATTTTCCCGGTGGCGCGATAATCCTTCCAACCAGAACCGGAAATATATCCGCGGGCGACACATTCGATGGGAACAGGCTGCGTGCGGCGAACGATCATGGAGCGTCCACGAAGGGCTGCGGCATGCGGCGCGAGGTCGCCGGAAAAATCGGTGGCGTTGATGACGTGATGCGGAACCATTCCCTTGAGCTTGTCGAACCAGAAAAGAGAAAGCTGCGTGAGGACGCGGCCTTTATCGGGAATCGGCGTGGGAAGGATGACGTCGAAGGCCGAAAGGCGATCCGTGGCGACGATCAGCAGGCGGTCGCCGAGGTCGTAAATGTCGCGGACCTTCCCGCGCGCCAGGAGTGTGAGTCCTGCGAAGTCCGTTTGTGAAATTGCGGGATAAATTCCGGGCGAAGCCAAAGTATTTATGTCCCTAAATTAAAGAGGACGTAATTCTAGCGCAGTGAAAAGAGATGTCAACCGTTAAACGAAGAGGCTGAGGAAAACTTTTTTGCGCCGCCGGACGAAATGCGGCACGCGATTATGCGGCAGTGGACTGCGCGCACGCCGCGGATTCTTCCCAGCGAACGGAAACGAGTTTGGAGACGCCGGGTTCCTGCATGGTCACGCCATAGAGGACGGAGCCCATCTCCATGGTCTTGCGATTGTGAGTGACGATGATGAATTGCGTCTCTTCACCCATTTCCGTGAGCATGCGATTGAAGCGGCTCACGTTGGCTTCGTCGAGCGGAGCGTCCACTTCGTCGAGAATGCAGAAGGGGCTCGGCTGGAAACGGAAGACGGCGATGAGGAGCGCCAGAGCAGTCAGCGCTTTTTCGCCGCCGGAGAGAAGTAAAATGTTCTGGAGGCGTTTTCCGGGCGGCTGCGCGGCGACGTCGATGCCGCAGTCGCCGGAACTGTCCGGCTCAGTGAGCCGCATTTCGCCGGTTCCTCCGCCGAAGAGAGTGCGGAAGGCCTCGGAGAAATTGCGATTGATGACGGTGAAGGCCTCTTCGAATTTTTGACGCGATACGGTGTCGAGCTCATTGATGGCCTGCTGGGTATTCTGTATGGATTGCACCAAGTCGTCGCGCTCGCGCGCCAGAAACGCGTTGCGCTGGTCGCATTCCTGAAATTCCTAGAGCGCCATCATGTTGACCGGGCCCATGGACTCCAGGCGCTCCTTTTTCTCTGCGTAGCTGGTTTCTGATACGGCGAGTTCTTCGCCAGTGAGCAGTTGCTGCTGCTGCGCGATGAGCTCTTCCGGATGGGCATTGGCTTCGGATATGCAGGTTTGGCGGAGATGCTCGCGGTCGGAGTCGTTGCGGGCTTTTTCGATTTCGCGCTGGTTGCGGTTTGCCCGAACCTCTTCCAGGGATTCCCGCTTGGTGCGCAGCTCGCCATCGAGAATGCCGGCGCGCTCGCGGAGAGAATTCCATTGCGCCTCGAGGCCGGCTTTACGCTGCTCGAATTGCTCTTTTTCGCCGCGGTGATGCGCGATTTGCTGTTCGAGCTGAAGATTGCTGACTTCACGCTCGGCGCTGTCGCGAAGGAGCCCATCACGCTGATCGACAAGCGCAGCGAGCCGCTCGCGCGATTGTTCGGCTTCTTCAGTCAGGCGCAATTCGAGAGTGGCAGCGTTGGCCAAGCGTTCGGCCATGGCGGCGAATTCTTCGCGGCGGCTGGCGAGTTCGCTCTGCTGCGCTTGGGACTTGCCCCGGAGAATGGCCAGGCGTTCGCTAGCAGCGGCGGCTTCTTGCTCAGCGTTCGTGCGTGAAAGAAGCGCTTGCTGGCTGGCCTGATGAGCGTCGGAGGCGCGCATGCGGGCGCTTTCGGCTTCGGCGGCCAGGCGTGTCACTTCGCTTTGCGCTTCGGAAAGTTGCGCCTCGGCGCGTGCCGCTTCGTCGCGGGATTGCGCCAGTTGATGGAAAGCGCTCACGCGGGATTTTTCGGCCTCGACGTGCTCATCGAGTTTGTGCTGCAACTCTGCTTCCGCGCGCTGCTGATCTTGTTCCAATCGCCGAAGCTCGGCTTGCGTCTCGGAGACGGCGTGCTCCAGATGAACGACCTCGGCCTCATGCATGCGCAGCTCGCGCTTCAGCGCAAGTGGGCCGGCTTCGCCGGGGCGACCGCCGGTGACCATTCGGCCGTGATAGCAAGTACCGTCCAGTGTCACGAAATAATGCTCGGGATTTTCGCGGGCGAGTTTTTCGGCTTCCGAGGCGGTCTCGATGAGATAGGCGGATTGCAATTTCGAGAGGAATTGCTTTGCCGCAGGGCCGAGCGGGTCGCGGAAATCGACGAGGCGGTCGAAACGCGAAACAACGCTCGCCGAAGAAAGCGGAGAACTTTCGGGCTTTGGCTCGTATTTCAAGTGGCGCAAAGAATCGACGAAGAACGTGGCGCGGCCGCCCATTTCTTCGCGCAAAAGAGCGACGCCGGCGCGGGCGTGGTCGAACGTCTCGACGACGACGTATTCCAGTTCGTCGCGCAGGAACTGCTCAACGGCGCCTTCGTACTGTTCCTCGACTTCAGCGTAATCAGCCAGCACGCCAACGGCGCGGAAACCGCGCGCCTCGCTTCCTCCAGCGGCGGAGAAAAGCTTTTGCACGGCTTCGGCGGTGTAAGCGCGGTCATTCAATATTTGTTCGAGCGAGCTGCGACGCGCGCGCGCGGCGGAAAGCTCTTCACGGACTTTTTCGTTCCGTTGCGCGGCTTCTTGATGCGAGCTGCGCAGCGCCGCGAGGGCCTGCTGCGTCTGGCGAACTTGCTCTGCGAGACCAAGGGCTGCGGCTTCGGCTTCGTGGTGATTCGATTCAGCAGCGTGAACCAGTGCGGCCTTCTGCTGGGAATCCTGCTCGAAGCGTGCACGCACGCTTTCGCGCTGCGTGTGTTCGGCGCTGATGCGCGCGACGAAGTCCTCGGCTTGCAACGATTCAACCTGTGCGCGCACGGAATCTTCTCCGCTACGGGAAGCAGCATCGCGCAGATTGGCGATCAATTGGTCGAGAGAGGCCTGCTCGCTTGCATCGGCTTCGATCTGCCGCGCGAAATTCTGCAAATGCGAATCGAGCTGTGAGGATTCTGTGCGCAAGTTCGAGATGCTTTCGCGATGGCTGGTGACGCGCGCCTCGATCTGCGCGGCCTGCTCCTGGGCCTGTGCGATTTCCGTGGCGAGCTGGCTGACGCGCGAGGCGATCTGAGCTTCCTGCTCGCGATGGAAGGCGATGCGATTCTCGGCGCGATCAAGTTCAAGCGTGGATTGATTCAGCAGATTGTGAAGCTGGCGAAGCTCGTTTTCGAGCTCATAGTTGCGGACGTCAAGCTGCTCCTGCTCAGCTTCCAGTCCGCGAATCGCGGCGGCCTGTTCCGATTCGGCGGCCGCCAGTTCCGCAAGCACGGACTCCAGGCGTTCGGCTTCCGATTCCAGTTGCTGCGCTTTGCTGGCGAGCACGGTACGCATCAGGCCGCGCATCTCTTCGCGCAGCTCGGCGTAACGCCGGGCCTTCGACGCCTGACGCTTCAACGATGCAAGCTGCTTCTCGACTTCGACGAGGATATCGTTGACGCGCGAGAGATTCAGCTTCGCGGCTTCGAGCTTAGCTTCGGCGAGCCGGCGTTTTGTTTTGTAGACAGTGATACCGGCGGCTTCTTCGATCAGCGCGCGACGGTCCATGGGGCGCGAGTTGAGAATTTGGCCGATGCGGCCCTGCTCAATGATGGCGTAGGAGTCTGGCCCGAGGCCCATGCCCATGAAGAGTTCCTGAACGTCACGGAGGCGCGCCACGCGGCCGTTGATGAGATATTCGCTTTGGCCGGAACGGTAGAGACGGCGGCCCACGACCACTTCTCCCGGCTTGACAGTGACTGCGGGCTTTTCCGCGCCACGTTTTTTCCAGGGCTTGCCGGATTTTTCGGCGGCGCCCTCGGGTGTGATCGTTGCGGATTCTGTGGAGAGCACGGTCGATTCGGCCTCCGCTCGAGCTTCTGCCTGGGCTTCTGTAGGGACGTCTGTGGGTGTTTCCGGAGGCACTTCAGCCTGCGCTTCGGAGAGCGCTGTGGCAACAGGCTCTGGCCCGAGAACTTTGGAAACGGCGTCGGCGAGTTCGGGGTCGACGAGGGTGAGCGAAACTTCGGAAATGCCCATCGGCGGGCGCTTGGCCGTGCCATTGAAAATGCAATCGGACATGCGCTCGGCGCGAAGCATTTTGTGGCTCTGTTCGCCGAGGACCCACGAGATGGCGTCGACGACGTTCGATTTGCCGCAGCCGTTCGGTCCGATGATGCAGGTTACGCCGCTGCCGCTGAAAACGATGTTCGTTTTCTCGCAGAAGGACTTAAATCCCAGAAGTTCGACTTTGCGAAGTTTGAGCACGCTGCTCCTTGGAAATTGCCTGGCTGTCCCGCCGCGCGGCGAACAGCTTAAATTTAAAGTTTCGAGACGAGGATTTCGAGACAAAAATCGTGGCGGGTCGCGTAACGCGGGCCCTGCCGCCTGGCGCTTCGGATCGGCGGTAATGAAAGGAAAGATAGCACGAGGGCCAAAGGCGTGTAAAGCCTTTGAATCTGAAATGTGCGTGCGAGAAACGCGGTGGGGACCACCCTGAATCTTCAAACCGGCTGACTCAGGTCCGCCGTAGGCTTCCTGCTCATGGAACCTTGGTTTTGGACAATGGCGATGAAGCTTGGCCAAAGACGTAGCGCCATCCTTTTGGAGTGCGCATGTAGATGTCGCTGAACCAAAGCGTATATTCAAACGGCTTTCCGTCGGTAGCGCCTTTTTCCCAGAGTTTGGCGGTGACAACGGCGGTATTGCCCCAGACGCGAACGGTCTGCTCGGTGTCCTCCTGATGCTCATAAACAGAGTGGCCGCCGCGGGCGTCGGCTAGCAGATCGGCTTTGGTGTAAGTCTTGCCGGATCCGACCACGAGCACGAAGTCATCGGCAAGCAGCCGCGCTATCGTCGCCGCGTCGTTCTTTTTCACGGCTGCCTGGAATTCGGTGTCCAGCGCCGCAACAGTTTTCTTGTCGCTTTCCGTCGACGCGTTCGCGCGATGCAGCGCCAGCGCGCCGATGATGCCTATCATCAGACCTGCTGCAAGAATGCGCAGAGCGGAATGGGGGAGCGGTTTCATTTCTAACCTCCTCGAACAATGAATTGTTGAGACTCATGCATGCTATTTCAGATATTGCTGGTACCAGGCGACGATGCGGTTGAGCCGGTCGAGCATGTGCTTTTCTTCGTGGAAGCCGTGAAACTCGCGCGGATATTCAACCAGCTCAGCGGGCGCCCCGTAGAACTTCAGCCCGCGATAGAGGCCGGTGCTTTCGCCGAGCGGATCGGTGGTGTCGGCGATGCCCTGCAAGATGAGTATTGGAGTATGTGCGTGCTTCAAATACATGAAGGGAGAATGGTTCAGGAAGCCTTCCGGATGATCATACGGGAGGCCCCAAAACCATTTGTCGTAGGATGGGCCGTTTTCGGTGTTGAATTCGGCAATCAAATCCACCATTCCGGCGCCGGAAACGGCGGCCTTGAAGCGATCGGTTTGGGTGATGACCCATTCGGACATATAGCCTCCGTATGACCATCCGCCAATGCCGAGCTTATTTGGATCAGCAATGCCCTGTGCGATCAGGTAATCGACGCCGGCCATCACATCTTTGAAATCGGCGCCCCCCCAGTCGGCGCGATTCATCTCGACGAATTTCTCGCCGTAGCCGGTCGAGCCGCGAATGTTGAAATACGCAACTGCGAAGCCATGAGCGGCGAGGAGCTGGCCCCAGGAATCAATCGAATCGGACCACGCACCGGTGGGTCCACCGTGCACCAAGACAACCAGCGGAACGCGCGAGTTTCCGTCGTAGTCGAGGGGTTTGAGCAGCGCGCCTTCGATTTGTTGGCCGTCGAAGCTGGAGTAATGGAAGAATTCGGGCTTTGCGAGAGTTATGGAGTCCCAGATGGAATTCAAATGCGTGACGCGCTCTGGCGAAGCACCAGCATTGGCGAGATAAATCTCGGGGGCTTCTGTTGCCGATTCGCCAACGAAAGCGAGCATGCCCGATGACGAAATCGCGAAGCCATGAGGATTCGGCGCAGCGTTCTCGACGGCGGTAGCGTGGCCATCCGAAGCAACGGAATATAGAGTTGTTTTGAATCCGGTCTCGGCAACGGCCATCAAGCTGCCGTCAGAACGCCACTCGATGCCGTTCATCGCGCGGTCGATGCTCGTGGCAGTGAGGTTGCGGCTGGGGTCGCTGGCTTGCGCATCGGCCGAGTGGACGTAGATGTCATGCGGTTCGGGACCGTCGACGCGCGAGCCCATGTAAGCGAACTGCGTCCCGTCGGGCGAAACGCGAATATCGCCAAAGGGTCCTTTGGGCGCGGCGAGCAAAGACATTTGGCCGCTGGTCAGATCCAAAGAGAAAATGCGTTCGGTGTTGTCATCCGATTCCGGATGATCGGTAGCGGAAACGATGAGCCGGTTTCCGTTGGGCGTCCATTCGGCCTCGCGAACTTCCCATTGCGTGCCGGTGATCGCGCGGGCTTTTTTCGTAGCTATGTCCAGAATCCAGACGCGAGAGTGCTTGTCCTCTTTATCGACGACGATGGCGTCGTCTTTGTCTTTTTGCTTTTTTTGCTCAGCGTCGGTGGGCTCATCGGAGGCGAGGAAGGCGATTTGTTTTCCGTCAGGCGACCATGCGAACGAGACGATATTGCGTTTCCCGGTGGTGATCGCGTAGGCGTCACCGCCGCTGGAAGACAGCAGGTAAATCTGGCGATTCTCGTCGCGGTTGGAAAGAAAGGCGAGGAACTTGCCGTCGGGAGACCAGCGCGGAGAATTTTCGGATTTGTCGGAATAGGTGTACTGGCGCACTTGTTTGGTGGCCACGTTCATGATCCAAATGTGCGAAGCGATAGTCGTGTCCTTCGGCGGCTCGGTGACGGTGAAGGCCAAACGTGTGCCGTCCGGTGAAAAGCGAAGGTCGGCGATGCGGCGAAGATTCAGCGCTTGCTGCGGCGTTATGGTTGTAGACGCAGAATCCGCAGGAGGGCGCGGAGCCGCAAACGCTATGGGAGCGAGAAACAGCAAAATGGCCACAATTCTGACTGCCGAGCTGGTTTTCATGGATAGCTCCTAGGTGAACTCGACAATGTATTGGGCCTGAAGCGGTTCGTCAACCGCGAAATCGGCGCGGAACCGGGAGGTGCGTTGACTTAGCGTTGCGCGGGAACTAGGATGGCGCGCACCAATCGATGCGAAAAGGACTCCTATGAACATGCCCGACGAAAGGCCGCGTGGTGGCGCATTCGTTTTCGCCCTGGCGTTGTACGCGCTGGTGATTTGCCTGACTGTTCTTCGAGCGCAACCGTCTGCGCCCAGGCCCGCGGACGCGCCGGCTGACGAATTCTCGGGCGTTCGCGCCAAGACGCTTTTGCAGCAGTTTGTCGGCAATGGCGTGCCGCATCCCGTCGGGAGCGCCGCAAATGCGACGGTACGTGACGCGATCGTTGCGCGACTGACGCAGCTGGGTTATCAGCCGCGGGTTCAGGAGGATTTTGTTTGCGACGAAGACGGAGGATGCGGCGATGTGAAGAATATTCTGGCACGCCTCGACGGCCAGGAGCCTGGTCCGGCGGTGATGGTTGCCGCCCACTATGATTCGGTTCCGGCAGGTCCGGGAGCTTCCGATGACGGTGCGGGAACGGTCTCCGTGCTGGAAATCGCTCGCGCGCTGAAATCGTCCGCGCCGCCGCGGCATCCGGTGATTTTTCTGATCGATGAAGGTGAAGAGGCCGGCCTGTTTGGAGCGGTTGCGTTTGTCCAAGATGACCCATGGGCGAAGGACGTCCGCGCCGTTGTGAATATGGACAATCGTGGGACTTCCGGATCAAGCACGATGTTTGAAACAGGAAGCGCCAACGAATGGGTGATGCGGATGTACGCAAAATCCGTGCGGCATCCGAACACCGATTCGCTTTCGTACACCGTTTACAAAACGCTGCCAAATGACACAGATTTCACGGTGTTCAAGCACGCCGGATATCAGGGATTCAATTTTGCGTTTCTCGATGACGTCGCGCACTACCACACACCGCTCGATAACGTCGCCAACGCCAGCGTGTCCAGCATTCAGAGCGAGGGTGGGAGCGGCTTGGATGCGGTTCGCGCGCTGGCGAACTCCGGCTTGAATTTCGGAGCAGCTTCGGATGCTGTTTACGCGGATTTGTTCGGCTGGAAAACGATTTGGTGGCCTGCGCGGTGGACCGTTGGCTTTGCCGTGCTGGCGCTGGCGCTCCTGATTCTTGAGATTATAGTTCTGGCGCGGCGCGGGGAAGTGCGGATGAAGGGATTTTTTCTCGGCTTTGTGAGTTGGCCGCTCATCTTAATTGCTGCGGCGATCCTTGGCGCCATTCTGCAGTGGTTCCTCAGCATTGCCGGAGCTACTCCGTCGAACTGGGTGGCGCATCCGACGCCTTTGCTGTTCGCAGCGTGGGCGCTGGGGTTTGGCGCGGTTGCGCTGGTTGCAGCGATTTTCGGACGGCGGGCCGGATTCTGGGGAATGTGGAGCGGAACTTGGATCTGGTGGGGAATTGTGGCGTTGGTGCTGGGCGCGACTCTCCCGGGGCTGAGTTTCATTTCCGTGGTGGCTGTGCTGGCGGCCGGGATCTTTGGATTAGCGATTGTGTTTGCGCGGCGCGAGAGCAGCGGGCTGGTCGTCGTGGCCGCAGTGATTCCCGCATTTGTTACGGCGATGGTTGGTGTCTACGCGATTTGGTTTCTCTATGCGGCGCTTGGCGGGGCATTCCTCGTTGGAATTACAGTGTGCGTTGCACTGATTGCTGCGCCGCTGGCGCCGTTGGCGGGAGCCGTTTCAGGAGGAAAACGCCGGAGATTCTTGGTGGCTGCGTTTGCGGTTGCGGTGATCGCCACGGTAGTCGGGTTGATAGTCCCGCCGTTCTCGGCGGCCTCGCCGGAGACGTTGGACCTCCAGTATCACCAGGACGCGGACAACGGGAAGACGGAATGGCTGGCTTACCCGGCGTCCGGCCGCCTACCGCTCAGCTTGCGGAGCGTTGCCTCCTTCGCAAGAATGCAAGCCGGAGTCTATCCCTGGGATATGAGCAAGCCGCTTGCCGCCGATGCGCCGTCGTTGAATCTGCCGGCGCCGACGCTGACTGTCCAGCATGCTTCGTCTTCGCAAGGCGAGTCCAGCTACGATGTGCTGCTGAAATCTCCGCGCGGCGCGCCGCTGATCCTTCTGGCTTTCGCTCCGGACGTAATGCCTGCGTCTGTTTCGATGGCCGGACATGCTGTTCCCGGCCTGAGCACCCGGATGTTGCACTACACGCACGGCTGGCGCATCTATCGCTGCGTAGATACTCCCCCCGAGGGAATTGAAATGAAGTTCACTGTTTCTGGCGTAAGTCCGGTTTCCGCCTTCCTTCTTGATGAAACGTATAACTTGCCGCCGCAGGGGATGTTTCTGAGAAGCGCGCGACCAGCAACCGCGACTTCGATTCAGAATGGTGATGCCACAGTGGTGACGCGGCACGTCACATTCAAACCGCAATAAATGCCAGCTTCGACAATGCGTGCTGGGTTGGTTTGCGAGATGCGCGAGCCTCAGCTAGAATGACCCTCTTTGTACATCGAAACTTGCTTGTGCCGGGATGGCCAGCATCCGGTAAGCGAATCGCACATCAATTAGAGGCTAGAAGCGCGAAGATATGGGCGAAATCCTGCTTGAAAACACGCTGACGAATCGCAAGGAAGTTTTTGTGCCGCTTCACGCCGGCGAAGTGCGCATGTACACGTGCGGGCCGACGGTCTACGACTACGCGCACATCGGAAATTACCGGACATTCATGTTTCAAGATATCCTGCGGCGATTTCTGCGCTCGCGCGGCATGCGCATGATGCACGTCATGAACCTGACGGACGTGGACGACCGTATAATTCAGAATGCGGCAGCGCAGGGAATCAGCATCTTTGATTACACCGCGAAGTACATCGAGGCGTTCAAGGAAGACATGAACGCGTTGAGCTGCGAGACTCCCGAGCACGTGGTCCGCGCGACCGATCACATTGAAGACATGGTCAAGCTGATCCAAAGGCTCGAAGCCAAGGGCCTGACATATCGCAGTGATGGCTCGATTTATTACCGCATCGCGAAGTTTCCCGGATACGGCAAGCTTTCCAAAGTGGATCTGAGCGGGATTCAGGCCGGAGCGCGCGTCGAAGTGGATCGCTACGAAAAGGCGGACGCGCGCGATTTTGCGCTATGGAAAGCGCCGAAGCCGGGAGAACACTTCTGGGAAACAGAAATCGGCCCGGGACGTCCCGGCTGGCACATCGAATGCTCCGCGATGGCCATGAAATACTTGGGCGACACGCTGGACATTCATACCGGGGGAATTGATCTGGCGTTTCCGCACCATGAAAACGAAATCGCGCAGAGCGAAGCGGCGACCGGCCATCCCTTCGTGAAATATTGGCTGCACGCCGAGCACTTGATTATCGGTGGCGAGAAGATGTCGAAGTCGCTCGGCAATTTTTACACGCTGCGCGATCTTTTCAAGAAAGGGCACAAGCCTTCGACGATTCGCTATTTGCTGGCGTCGGTCCCGTACAGGCGCCAGCTCAATTTCACCGCGGACAGCATTCAACAGGCGGCCAGCTCCGTCGAGCGGCTGCGGAATTTTGTGGCGCGTCTCAGCGAAGGAAAATTCCCGCCGGGCTCGAATGGCGCGATGCAGGCGCGGACAGAAAAGGCCATCGCAGATTTTGAGGCGGGGTTGGCTGACGACCTGAACACAGCCGTGGCACTGGCGGCGATTTTTGATTTAGTCCGCGACGTGAACACAGCCATTGATCGGGGGGAATTCCGGCAGCAGGATGCGCCGCACGTTCTCGACGCCATGAAAACATTCGAGCAGATTTTCTGCGTTGTCGAAGACAACGACGCCGCGAAGCTGCGCGCTCTGGGGTTCGGATCCAGCAGCGCAGAAATGGCCGCAGAGCAAATCGACGCGCTCGTTGCGGAGCGGCAGGAGGCGCGCAAGCAGCGCAACTTCAAGCGCGCCGATGAAATACGCCAAGAGCTTGCGGAACGTGGTATCCTCCTCGAGGACACCCGCGATGGCGGGATTCGTTGGAAAAAAAAATGAACCCTCAATTCCAATATCCGCTCTCCTGGCACAGCTCTCCCGCGCGCCAGAGGCCCAGCTTGTTCGGCGTAGACTAACTTTCCTTCCTCTCAAAAGCATGCCCGCGCCACGTGAGCGGCGCACAAAAATCCATTTCAGGAGGAAGGTATGAAGAAAGCGAACGGTTGGAAGCTCCCGCACCTTATAACGTCGCTGCCGGGGCCGAAGGCGAAAAAGCTCGTCGGTCTGGATGCGAAATTCGTTTCCCCGTCTTACACGCGTGGCTATCCGCTCGTGGCCAAGGCTGGTCGCGGCGCGGTCATCGAAGACGTCGATGGCAATCGCTTCCTCGATTTTGCCGCCGGGATTGCCGTGGTGGCCACGGGACATTGCCATCCGGAAGTCGTGGCCGCGATTCAAAAACAGGCGGGAGAGCTGATTCACATATCCGGCACCGATTTTTATTACGAGAATATGGTCGAGCTGGCGAAGAAGCTCGCCGAGATTGCTCCCGGAAAAGACGCAAAGCGCGTTTATTTCGGGAACTCCGGCACGGAGGCAATCGAAGCGGCGATGAAACTCGCGCGCTATCACACCAAGCGAGATAAATTCATCGCCTTCTACGGAGGCTTCCATGGGCGCACCATGGGCTCGCTTTCGCTCACGGCCAGCAAAGCAGTGCAGCGCAAGGGTTTTGGCGCGTTGCTGGGCGGCGTGGTCCACATGCCGTATCCCGATACTTACCGCTCGCTCGGGCAAAACGCCGACGAATGCTCCAAGCAATGCCTGGAGTTTCTTGAAAGCGAAGTGTTTCACCGGCTGACGGATCCATCCGATGTCGCCGCTATTGTTATCGAGCCGATTCAAGGCGAAGGTGGCTACATTGCCGCGCCCGTTTCATTCTTGCAGGAATTGCAGCGCATTTGCCGACGGCACGGAATCCTGTTGGTTGCGGATGAAGTGCAATGCGGAATGGGACGTACGGGGAAATGGTGGGCTTCGGACCACGCCGGTCTCGATCCGGATATCGTCTGCGTGGCAAAGGGCATCGCTTCGGGCATGCCTCTGTGCGCAATGATTGCTCGCGAAGGCATCATGGATTGGCCGCCCGGCGCGCACGCCTCGACGTTTGGCGGGAATCCGGTTTGCGTGGCCGCTTCGCTCGCGACCATCGATTTGATCGAGAAAAAGTATATGGAGAATGCCCGCAAGATGGGTAAATTCATTCTCGATAGTATCGGCGATTGGCCCGAGAAATATCGCATCGTCGGAGACGTTCGCGGAAAAGGCCTAATGATCGGCGTCGAGATCGTGCGAGACAAAAAGACCAAAGAAAGAGCGGCGGATCTTCGCAACAAGATCGTCGACCGAGCTTTCTTGAAAGGCTTGCTGATTCTCGGTGCCGGAGAAAATACGATACGAGTGGCTCCGCCGCTTGTCATTGACGAGGAACAAGCAGAATATGCTGTTCGCATTCTCGGCGAGTGCATCGCCGAGGTGCAGCGGTCGCATTAGAGTGACGACTTTCCTTCGGAGGAAGATTGCCTCGCATCTTGGACGTCGGCTGCGGGCCAAAGAAATATCCGGGTTCCATTGGCATCGACATGAACCCGAACACCGCAGCCGATGTTCTTTGCCATTTGGATCAAGGCTCGCTGCCGTTTCGGGACAGCGTGTTTGATGAAGTGCGGGCAATTCACTTGATCGAGCACGTCGACAACGTGATTCGCACCATTGAGGAATTCCACCGCATCACGCGTCCTGGCGGCATCATTTTTCTGGTGACGCCTCACTACACCGATTTCAGCTCGTTCTGCGATCCCACACATCGTTGGCACCTCAACAGTTTTTCCTTCTGGTATTTTTACCCCGAGGGGCTGCATGGAGAAGCGTCGTGGTATTCGCGCGCGCGCGTGAAACAGCGGCATCTTCGCGTGCGTTTGCTTCAGGTTTGGCGCTACCTTGGATTCGAATTCCTGGTGAATCACTCGCTGCGCTGCCGGCGATTCTGGGAATTCTATTTGTGTTACGTGGTTCGTGGAAAAGTGATGGAGTTCGAGCTGGAGGTACTGAAATAGTGCCACTTCTTTCGCGCGCAATTTTCGGTTTCGTGCGGCTGGCCTCGCGACGCGGCTTGACGGTCGCCAAGGCGGACGAAACGCAGAAAGAACATGCACGGCGCCATGGGGTCAACGGCGAGACGTATGCGTATTGGTACTTGCGGCGCCACGGATACGTGTTTGTGGCGCGCAACTACCGCGTAGCGGGCGATAAGGCAGAAATTGATCTGGTTGGTTACGATGGCTCGGTGCTCGCGTTTGTCGAAGTGAAAACGCGCAGTGGCACGGATGAGCGTCCCGGCCAGCCGGAGGAAGCCGTGACGCCGGATAAGCGTCTGCACGTCGAGCGCATGGCCCGGCGGTTTTTGGCGGAGCGCAGAACTCCCGGAGTTTCATGGCGCTTCGATGTTGTGGCCATTGAAAGCCGCTCTGGGAGCCCGCCAGACGTTCGTTTGTACAAGAATGCGTTTGGCGCCACGCGTTAAATGTGCCTATTGCTCGCGGCCTGTATATTTCCGGTCATTGTGAGCCTCGCGGAGTAAAATAGAAGAACATTTCAGTCTGTATACAGAATTGTAGAAGGAGAAAAGATTGCCCGAACTACGCAAGGATCCAATCACCGGCCGGTGGGTCATTATCTCCACCGACCGCGGAAAACGTCCGTCGGATTTTGTTCGCGAAAGCGTGCAGATGAAGGGGGGTTCTTTTTGCCCGTTTTGTCCGGGCAATGAGACGCGCACTCCTCCTGAAATACTGGCGTACGGCCGCAACGGCAGCGGCAAAGATACGCCCGGCTGGTCGGTGCGCGTGGTGCCGAACAAGTTCCCGGCTTTGGGGATCGAAGGGAACCTGGATCGCCAAGGCGAAGGGCTTTTTGATCGCATGAACGGCATTGGCGCGCACGAAGTCATCATTGAAACCCCCGACCATCAAAGTACGCTGGCTTCACTGCCCGACAAATCCATTGAAGAAGTGTTGTGGGCCTATCGCGATCGTGTCTTAGACCTGAAGAATGACAAGCGGTTCCGCTATATTTTGCTTTTCAAGAATCATGGCGAGGCCGCCGGCGCTTCGCTGGAGCACACCCATTCGCAATTAATTGCTCTGCCCATCGTTCCCAAGCGTGTTCGCGAAGAAGTCGATAGTTCCAAACGTTACTTCGAGATCAAAGAGCGATGTATCTTCTGCGACGTCATCCGGCAGGAGACGGAAACCGGGACTCGAGTGATTCTCGGGAATGATCAATTCATCGCGCTGGCGCCGTACGCGCCGCGCTTTCCCTTTGAAACATGGATCCTTCCGCGCCAGCACAGCTCGTCGTTTGAGAATCAGGCGAGCCCCGTTTATGCCAGTTTAGCCAAGCTATTTCATGAGTTCCTTGCTCGGCTGGATGCGGTGCTGAATTGCCCGGCGTACAATTACGTCATACATACCTCGCCCATCGGCGAGGAGATCAACGACCATTATCACTGGCACGTGGAAATGATGCCCAAACTGACGCGCGTGGCCGGTTTCGAGTGGGGCACGGGATTCTACATTAACCCCACGCCGCCCGAAGAGGCCGCGCGGTTTTTGCGAGAAGCTCAGTTGTAAGCCGGAACCTAAACGAGCACTTCCGGAACTTCCATTCTGCCTCCGCGGAACGCGGATTCGAATGCCGCCACGCACCTCGGGTCGAAGTCCGTTCCCGCGCCTTTCGAGATGATGTCGCGAGCCTCGAAGGGAGACATCGCCTTGCGGTACGGCCGGTCGCTGACGAGCGCATCGTACACATCGGCAACGGAGATGATGCGCGCTTCGATGGGAATATCCTCGCCCTTGGTTACGTGATAGCCGGAGCCGTCAAACTTGTCGTGGTGCGCCAAAATAATCGGCAGCACGCGGCGAAGCGTTCCGCCGACAGCCACTGGCCTGAGCGCCTCCACTCCACGGGGGAGATGCGCCTGCACTTCGACGATTTCCTCTTCCGAGAGCCGTGCTGACTTGTACAGGATGGTGCGGCTAACTTCCAGCTTTCCGATGTCGTGCAATAGAGCGGCAGCGCGCACATCTTCAACCTGGTCCTCCGGCAGACCCATCTCTGCAGCCAGTCGTGCGGCGTACACGGAGACGCGGTAAGAATGGTTCTGGGTGTACTTGTCGTTGGAAATGACCTGGCAGAGAATTTGCAAGACGCCAAAATAGGTCTCGCGAAGCTCGCCCATGCCCTGTTCCTTTACTTCATAGAGCGTGCCCATCGCATAGGCGGTGATCAGCAGAAAACCGCCCCAGACTGAGACGTCCGCCCATCCGATCAAGTGGCGCATAGCCACTCCCTGACCCGCAGCCAGGGCCACGGGATTCATCAGGTTGAGCCACGACACGATCAGGATGGATGCGAGAGCCGTCTGGACCGCGCGAGACCGCCCGAAGTAATAGGCGGCAAAGAGCGTCGGCAGGTTATAAAACGACAGAACCAACCGTTCGCCCGACACGAAGAAATTGATCACTGCCGCAAAGGCAATAATGGAGAGAATCAACCAAAGCTCTTTGTTGATCTCCAGAATTCGGTTGAGGAAAGTCTTCTTCACAGCCGCTCCTCCGATTGAAATTTAGTGGCGCTCGGGCCGCCGACGTCTATTGATGGTAACAACCGGCCGGGCTCTTGGCGGTTTGCTGTAACGGGCTTTGCCCATCCGAATAACTGTACGAAACAAAACCGCACCTGTACCGAAGGACAGGGGCAGACGATGGCGCTTTTCTTTGCCAAATGGTAGTTTGAAAAAGGCTCGCTGGCGCGGTCGGCGCGGCGGGCGGCCGAGGAGAGAGCATATGACGTGGGGACGTAGACGAACTTTGGTGATTTTGCTGGTCGTTGCGGCGGTCATAATCATGCTCTGGACCATTCCTCGTTGGTCGTTTTTTGCCGGATCAGCAATTTCCTGGAATTCCGTCCTTGTCCTTGACCTGAGCGGCCCCATCGAAGAGCAACAGCCTCCGGATGTATCCAGCATTTTTCTGGGCTCGCAACCGCTGGTACTCCACGAAATTGACGATGCGATCGATCAAGCCAGCTCGGATTCGCGAATCAAAGGTTTGGTCGTGCGTATTGCGCCGATAGATGCTGGCTGGGCGAAGCTCGAGGAAATCCACCGGCATCTGCTGGATTTTCGCGCCAGCGGCAAGCCCAGCGTTTGTTATCTGGGATATGACGGCGAAGAAAATGAGGAATACTACGTCGCGACTGGCTGCGATCAAATCTGGCTGACGCCCACCAATCCTCTCGGTGTTCGCGGAATGATGGCCGAAGCGACTTTCCTTCGCGGCACTTTGGACAAATTGCGCATCGTTCCGGATTTCTTTCATATCGCCGAGTACAAGACCGCGACCAACGAGCTCACCGAGAAGAAATTCACACCGGCGCACCGCGAGGAAGTCACCTCGCTGCTCACGAGTCTCTACGATCAGTATCTGGACGAAGTCTCGTCTGCGCGCAACATGAGTCGTGCGCGATTCGCCGATCTTGTGCAAGCGGGTCCCTTTCTGTCTCAGGAAGCTCTTCAGGACAAGCTGGTCGACCGCATAGGCTACTGGGACCAGGTACAAGAATTCTTCCGCCGCAAAACCGGTTCATGGAATCCGGCGGATTTCGCGCAGTATCGGCGGGGCTTGAGTGACGGCAGCGGGCCGGAGATCGCCATCATTTATGCCTCAGGCGAAATCGTCTCCGGGGCTTCGCAATATTCATCGACGGGCGGTGAGATCATGGGCGGTGATTCGGTAGCCGCGGACATTCGCCGCGCGCGCACGGACTCGGACATTAAAGCGATTGTTCTCCGTATCGACTCGCCGGGAGGCTCCTCGGTCGCCAGCGAAGTGATTCGCCGCGAGGTACAGCTCGCGCGGAAGCAAAAGCCTGTGGTCGTCTCCATGTCGGATTTGGCGGCTTCGGGCGGCTATTGGATCGCTATGTCTGCCGACAAGATCGTCGCCGATCCCGACACGATCACCGCTTCCATTGGAGTTCTGAGCGGCAAAATGAACATCGCTGGCCTCTACGGACTGCTCGGGGTTAGCACGGACTACGTCGCAACCGGCGATAATGCCACACTCTATTCCGACCAGCAGGATTTCACTCCCGCGCAGCAGCAGACCGTCCAGAAAATGCTCAATGATGTGTATTCGAATTTTACGAGCGGAGTCGCGGCGGGCCGCAACCTGCCAATTGCCACCGTCGATCGGATTGCCAAGGGCCGCGTTTGGAGCGGAGAACAGGCTAAGGGGCTGGGTCTTGTGGATGACTTGGGCGATACCGAACGCGCTGTGGACGTCGCGAAACAGCTCGCTCACATTCCTGCAAACGAATCCGTCGAGATCGTGCGCTTGCCCAAACCTCAGTCACTTTTTGATTTTTTGGTCGCTCGCGCTCAGGGAGGTGTGATGGTTTCGCAGGGTGCGTACAGCTCGGCTCAGTTGCTGATCCAACGGTTATCGGCGATGGTGCGCAGCGAGCCGGTGCGTGTGCAAATGCCGTTTACACTGACCATACGTTGAGGTGGGACCGCGATTCGGATGTTCGGGAGCGCACGGCTCGGCCAATTCTGTAAGTGAGTCTCCGCGATTTTCGTTATACTAGGCAGGTTCACCGGCGCGGTACCCAAGTGGTAAGGGAGAGGTCTGCAAAACCTTTATACGTGGGTTCGATTCCCACCCGCGCCTCCAAATTTCACGGATCACCGCGAATGCGATCACAGCGCCGAGCGCGATCCCTGAAATGCGCTTCCCTGGACCCCTCATTCCCTCTCGCCGCACAAATTTGAATCGCACGGCCTAACTATATAAACTTAACAAACTGCACCAAACGTTCACTCAGAGAATCGGAGGAATAACGTGGTCGGCGGAATGATAAGTTCCATGCGCTCCTTTCGCCAGGACACGTCCGTCTTGAATCAAAAAGTCAAGCCAGGGACGGCGAAGCGCACGTTGGCATTTGCCGCTCCGTATACAGGGCTACTCTCGCTATTTCTCTTTGTCGTCGTTCTGGACGCTGCCATCGGCGTCGTAAATCCGCTTCTCTATCGCGACATCATCAATAATGGAATGCTCAAGGGAAACGCTCCGCTCATTATCAAGCTCGCTCTTCTGGTGGCCGGTTTTGGCCTTTTGGATGCGATGTTTGGGCTGACGCAATCCTACTTGTCCGCAAAAATTGGCGCTCGGATCGTACTCTCCCTGCGAACCAATCTCTTCGAACATATCCAGCAAATGCCACTCGCGTTTTTCACACGGGCGCAAACGGGAGCTCTAGTCAGCAGGCTCAATGGCGATGTTAGCGGAGCACGAACCGCGTTTACCGACCTTCTCTCAAACGTTGTCGGCAACATCATCACGGTGATCTTAATCCTGGGAGCTATGTTCGTCCTCTCCTGGCGCATCACGCTGGCAGGCCTCATTCTGATTCCATTCTTCGTTCTCCCCGCGCGCTTTTGGGGACGCAAGCTCCAGGCCATCACGCGCGAGAGCTACAACCTCAACGCCTCCATGAATAGCCTGATGGTCGAGCGATTCAATGTGGCCGGCGCCCAACTGGCCAAGCTTTTCGGCCGCCATCAGGACGAAAGCACGGCGTTCAAAGCCAAAGCCACACGCGTCTCCGATATCGGCGTCAAGAGCGCCGTCTACGGACGCCTCTTCTTCACGGCGCTTATGCTCATGGCCATGTTTGCCACTGCGCTGGCCTACGGCTGGGGTGGCGTGCTCGCGGTCAAGCATAAACTTGACGTCGGCACGGTCGTGGCTCTGGTTTCTTATCTGGCCCGGTTGTATGTCCCGCTGGTTGGGCTTTCCAACATTCAAGTCAGCGTCATGACCGCGCTCGTATCCTTTGAGCGTGTGTTCGAGGTGCTCGACCTTCCGCCGATGATCCGAGAAAAATCCGGAGCGATTCATGTTCCCGCGGGTCCGGCAACGATTTCCTTTGATCGCGTCTCGTTCCGTTACCCAACCGCTTCTGAGGTTTCTCTTGCCTCGTTTGAATCCATTGCTGTGCCGGACAAGACCCCGGAAAAAACTGTGCTCTATGACATTACCTTCACCGCCGCACCCGGCCAGTTGGTTGCTCTTGTCGGACCATCTGGCGCGGGCAAGACAACCATCACCCAGCTTGTGCCGCGCCTTTATGACGTCCAAAGTGGCTCGATCTCCATAAATGGCATCGATGTTCGCGATGCGAAACTCGATTCGCTGCACGAGCGCATCGGTGTAGTCACGCAGGACGCGCATCTTTTTCACGACACCATCCGCGCCAACCTTATTTATGCCAAGCCCGACGCCACCGATGCGGAAATCACCGAAGCCTTGCGCGCCGCCCAGATCCTTCCGCTTATTTCATCTTTGCCCCAAGCGCTCGAGACACTCGTCGGCGAGCGGGGCTATCGTTTCTCCGGCGGCGAGAAGCAGCGTCTGGCAATTGCTCGGCTTCTTCTCAAAGCGCCAGATATCGTCATTCTCGACGAAGCCACCGCCCATCTGGACTCCGAGTCTGAAGCAGCCATACAAAAGGCGCTCGAAACCGCGTTGGCGGGGCGCACTTCGATCGTCATCGCCCACCGCCTGTCAACGATTCTCAAGGCCGACCAGATACTCGTCGTGCAGGAAGGACGCATCGTCCAGCGCGGCACACACGCGGAACTTTTGGAACAGCAAGGTGTTTACGCGGACTTGTATCAGCGCCAATTTGCCAGCCCCGAGCCGTCGTTTGAACCTATGGTTTAGATTGTCGGCGACCCTGACCGCAGGCTTATTACTATGGGACTTAACCGCCGCGGTGTTCTTGTCGCAGCGCTGCTTGCTTTCACACAGCGCAAGGCGATAAAATTGCATCCTAATTGGCAAGGATGCACTGAGCCTGCAGTTTGGGATTTTCAAGTGATGAGTAGTGGCGCACGCTGATGCTGCGACGTAATCGATTGCCGGTCGGGTCTGGATGTTTGATGAGCCGTTCGTCGGCAAGAGTCCTGCTGCGCTTGGCGCTTATCCCGCTCGCCGTTCTCCTGATCGGTTTCAGCGCCAGCAGGTTCCGGCCACATGCTCGGCCCCGCCCGCGCACGCCGCTCTGCTTTGCTAACATCGTCACGGCTCAAGGCATCGCACACTCCGCGATACCCGCAGTTCCTCCTTCGGTGAGCCATTCGTACGCAACTCCATCGGCATCCTTGATGCTCAGTCTTTGTCTCGAAGACCAGGCCATGCAGGAAGAAGCAGTTTCACCCTCGTCGCTTCGCGCTCCTCCCATCATCCGTATCTAGCTGCCACATTACCCGTTTTATTTGAACTTGAACCGCGCAATAACTTGCGCGGAACAAGTGGGTCCAATGGGTCCGATTGAATTGCAATCCCTGGGTCGAGAAATATGTGCTGGTTGTCAGGTCGCTCGATCCTCCGGGAACTTTGGCACTACGGGAGCTATCGTCTAGCCATGAAAATCGAAAAAAGTAAATTGCCACGCTGCGCTGCAATGCGCGCCATAAACGCCTGCCTGCTGGGCTGCATTGCCTTCGAGTGGGTACTATCATGATAACAAGAGCGCTGAAGCCAGCCCAATTGGAACAGTTTCGCCGGTTGACGACGTGCCTGGTGGCAAGCGCCATCGAGATGTTTCACGAGCGGCTGCCCAACACCGGATTTGCCAATGCAAGTATTCGATGCATTTTCAAAGATCAGCCATCCATGATTGGCTACGCCGCGACGGCGCGAATCCGAAGTTCCCAACCGCCGATGGAGCCCGACACATCCTTTGACTATTACGATCGGACGGATTGGTGGAACAACATCCTTACGATTCCAGCTCCTCGAGTCGTTGTGATCGAAGACGTGGACGATCCGCCTGGCCTCGGGGCGTTTGTCGGCGAGGTCCACGCGAATATCCTTCTGTCACTGGGCTGTGTGGGAGTGGTGACGAATGGGGCCGTGCGTGACCTTCCTGATATACAGCCGACGGAATTTCAAATGTTCGCAGGCAACGTCTCCGTTTCACACGCCTACGCCCATCTCTTCGACTTTGGCGGAACTGTTACCGTCGGGGGCTTAAAGATCCGGCCGGGGGACCTGATTCACGGCGACTGTCATGGAGTCCAGACGGTCCCGCTGGGCATTGCCGATAAAGTCCCCGAGGCAGCACGGGAGATCAGGCAACGCAGACAGCATTTGATAGGATTGCGCCGGTCGGCAGATTTCACTCTCGAACGGCTTCGCCAAGCAATCCGCGACACGACTCTTAGCCCTTCGCGTTCAAAACCAAATCCCGAAGGGCCTCAGAAATAATCATGGTGAACCAATGAGATCAAAACAACATTCGTGGGTCGCGGTCCATCTGTCGCTGTTTTTTGTTGCCGCGCTTCTCGCAGGTTGTGGAACTGCGAACGAGCCCACGAGGGCAGATGCGACAAATGCCCCGCACGTCGCGGTAGTTCCGGTGACGCGGCGGAACATTTCGACCACCCTGGAGATCGCTTCCGAGTTCCAGCCCTTTCAGGAAATTGACGTCTACGCGAAGGTTTCCGGCTATATCCAGAAACTCTACGTTGATTGGGGCACCCACGTCCGGCAAGGCCAGTTGATGGCCGTGCTTGAGATACCTGAGCTCGTACAGCAAATCCAGCACGATGAAGCCGCTTTGGCACAGGCGGGAGAGGAACTGCATCGCGCGCAGTCCGCGTACACGGTAGCTCACGTGACCTACCAGCGTTTCGCGAGCGTACAAAAGATGCACCCGGGACTTATTTCTCAGGAAGACATCGACGTTGCGCAAGGCAAAGACCTCGAAGCCAACGACGCAGTTTCCGCGGCGCAAGAGGCTCTGCTCGCTGCCAAAGATGCCGTGCAGAAGGATAAGACTCTCTACGCCTACGCACAGATGACCGCGCCCTTTGACGGCGTGGTTACCCGAATGTATGCATACACAGGCGCTTTGCTGCCTGCGGGGACGTCGTCGAACATCGGAAACTCCGCGCTATGTCATCTCTCGCAAAACGATCTTTTGCGGCTTGTCATTCCCCTGCCGGAAAGAGCCGTTCCCGATGTCCCTGTTGGCACGACCGTTGACGTCAATGTTTCGGGTCTGAACCGCGCGTTTACCGGCAAGGTCGTCCGCATCGCGGACCAAATCGATCCTGCCACCCGCACCATGCACACCGAAGTCCAGGTCCCAAATTCCAAGTACGAAATTGTGCCCGGCATGTATGCGAGGGTCGACATCCCCTTGCAAACGGAGCGGAACGTGCTGACTGTGCCGGTGCAGGCCGTGCAGTCTTCGGGCCAAGGTCAAGGGACTGTGCTGGTTGTTGACAACAGCAACCATATCGAAAGGCGTGAAGTGGTTCTTGGCCTTCAAAACGCCACAGTGGTCGAGGTGGTCTCCGGCCTGAGTGTGAACGAACGTGTCGTCTTCGGAGAACAGGAACAGTTCAAAGCCGGCGAGCTCGTAGCGCCAACGGTTGTGAAGCCCCCACAAACGGAATAGGAGTTTTATGTCATCATTTTCTCTGCGTCATCCTTACTTCATTGTGGTCATTTGCCTTTTTGTCTGCGTATTGGGACTCACCAGCTTGGTTCAAATGCCGGTGGACATGTTTCCTCCGATCAACATTCCGATGGTGGAGGTGGCCACGTTTTACGGCGGCATGCCGCCTCAGCAGATCGAAGCAGACATCACCGACACGTTTGAACGCTTCTTTACGCTCGGCAGCGGAATCGACCACATGGAATCTCGGTCGTTGTCCGGAGTCAGTCTCATCAAGGTGTATTTCCAAGCTGGCACGGACGCCAACGCGGACGTCACCCAGATTTCCAATCTGGCTATGGCGGATTTGCGGCGTCTTCCTGAGGGCACGTTGCCGCCTGTCGTGATGCAAATGGATCCATCCGGCCTGCCCGTTTGTCTTCTGACCGTTGAGGGGAAAGGTCTGTCTGAGACGCAGTTACATGATTATTTGCAATTCCAGATTCGCAACCAGATTGCAGGCGTGCCGGGAGCGACGGTCCCGCCGCCATACGGCGGGAAATACCGGCAGATCATGGTGTACGTCGATCCTCTGAAACTGCAGGCCAATCAATTGAGTCCGATGGACGTAGTGCGGGCCATCAATAGTTCAAACCTGATTTTGCCTGCCGGAGACGTACGCATCGGCCCGCTCGACTATGAGCTCTACACCAACGCTCAAGTACTGAACGCAAACGCTCTAAACCAATTGCCTTTGAAAACCGAAGGCGAAAAATCTGTTTTTGTTTCGGATGTTGGCAAGGCCGTGGACGGCGCGGCCTTGCAGTACAACATCGTGCGCGTGAACGGCCAGCGTTCGGTGTACGTTCCCGTGCAGAAGCAGGGCGGAAACAGCAACACGATCGCGGTCGTCAACGGCATCAAGAAGGCCATCCAGAACCTGCGGGACATCCCTTCGCAAATGAAAGCCCACGTGGTCTTCGACCAGTCCGTGTTCGTTAAGCAGGCGATCTCCACGGTGTTGCGCGAAGGCGGGACCGGACTCGTGCTGACGGCTTTGATGGTTTTGCTTTTTCTCGGCAGCCCGCGAGCCACTGTCGCCGTCTTTCTTTCCATTCCGATCTCCGTAATGGCTGCTTTATTTCTCCTACATATTGGCAATGCCACGATCAATAGCATGATTCTTAGCGGATTCGCGCTGGTGTTTTCGAGATTGATCGATAACTCCGTCATCGTGCTGGAAAACATCTTCCGTCACATCGAACTGGGAGAGCAGCCCATGGTGGCTTCGGAGAACGGGGCGAACGAAGTCGGTTTGGCGGTACTGGCCATCACCATCGTCACCGTGGTTGTATTTTTTCCCGTGACGCTGCTGTACGGCGTCAGTAAATACCTGTTTACCGCACTCGCCCTGAGCGTCGTGCTCTCGCTCTTTGCCTCGTATTTCGTCGCTGTCTCGGTCGTGCCGCTCTACTGCGCCCATCTTTTGCGTGGAATCGTTCATCACGGCACCGCTGCGGATGCCAGCGAAGCTCCCGCTGAAACGAAGCCGCGCAAGTCTTGGGGCGCGAGATTTAACGCCTGGTTCAATGTGAAGTTCGAGCGAATGCTGGACCATTACGATGGAGGCGTGAAGAAAGCTCTGGATCATCCATGGGTCGTAGTTTTGGGATTCATCGGCGTTTTCCTTTTGAGCTTCGCCCTCTACCCGCTCGTCGGAGTCGCATTCTTCCCGCGCACCGATGCAGGCCAGTTCACCATCAACGTCAAGGCTCCGACGGGAACGCGGCTCGGAGTTACGGAAGGTTATGTAGAGCAGGTGGAGCACATTATTCACCAGGTCGTTCACTCCTCGGATTTGCAAACCATTGTGTCCAACATCGGCGTGAATCCCGATCTGTCGGCCTTGAGTACGCCGAACGCTGCCATGCACACCGCTTTCGTCGAAGTCGGTTTGAAGGAGGATCACAAGGTCAGCAGCTTCACCTACATGGACGAGGTGCGCAAACAGGTTGCCGATCAGCTTCCGCAGTTGCGCACTTATTTTCAAACGGGCGGCCTCGTCGATGCGGTTTTGAATCAGGGCATGCCGGCGCCGATTGACGTTCAGGTGAGCGGCATGGATATGAAAGCGGCCGACGGCATCGCGCTGGATCTCCAGAGGGAATTTCAAGCGCTCAAGGGCGTGTCCGACGTTTATATTCCGCAGGATATGGATTACCCCGCGCTTCTCATGAACGTGAATCGCGACCGCGCCAGCGAACTTGGTCTGGATCCCAAGGAAGTCGTCGATAACGTCATCACCGCGCTCACTTCGAACGCCATGATCGCGCCGAGCTACTGGGTCGATCCCCGCACCGGAAACAATTACTTCGTGACCGTGCAATACCCTGAAAATGAAGTCAAGAGCATCGAAGACTTGAAAGCGATGCCGCTGCATGCTCCTGGTTTGAAGCTTCCGACCTATCTCAACCAGGTAGCAACGGTTACGCCGATTCTCACGCCCACCGAGGTAGACCACTATCAATTGCAGCGCACGATCGATGTCTACGTCGCCCCTACGGGAGAAGATCTCGGGAAGCCGGCTGCGGAAGTGGAAAAGATTGTTGCCGCGACCAAGGTTCCACCCAATATCCGCATCAATATACGAGGACTCGTGAACACGATGGATGCGTCCTTCCGAAGTTTTGGTTCGGGGCTGATCCTCTCGATTCTGCTCGTCTTCCTTGTGCTAGTCGCGCAGTTTTCCTCGTTCATTGATCCTTTTCTGATCGTCCTCGCCATTCCGACCGGGCTTGTGGGTGTCATGTTGACCCTGGCGTTTACCTCCACCACGCTGAACATTCAGTCGTTGATGGGCATCGTGATGCTCACCGGCATGGTGGTTTCCAATAGCATATTGATCGTGGATTTTGCCAACCGTCTCCGCCAAGAAGGACGCAGCGTCCGCGAGGCGGTTGCGCATTCTTGCCGCATCCGCCTGCGGCCGATATTGATGACCTCCCTGGCGACCATCGTTGGCTTGTTGCCTATGGCGCTCAAGCTTGAGCCGGGCAGCGAAGCCTACGCGCCTCTCGCCAGCGTAATCATCGGCGGTCTCATCATTTCCGTCGTGCTCACTGTCTTCATTGTCCCGGCTGCCTACGTACTCGTTTACGGAAATAAACTTCACCCGGCCTCCGCGGCCGCGCTGTCCGCGCCTGCTACTCCGCAACAAAGCGAATAGTTCACTCTAGGGAGGATTTCACGAATGACGAGCAAGCACTTTTTCCCCGCGCTGCTGTTGGCAGTCATCGCATGCCCATCCGCATCTCTTTTCGCCCAAGCTCAACCGCCGCAAGCTCTCACCCTTGCGCAAGCGGATGCCATCGCCCTGCGCAATCGCCCGCGTCTCCTTGCGTCGATCTACGCCGCTCAGGCCGCCGGGCAAGTTACGCGTCAAGTGCGCTCCGCTTATTTCCCGACGGTCCAGGCCGACGCCACCGGCGCAGCCTCGGAAACGGACAGCCGCATCGACGCCGGCGCTCTGAACAACCCGACGGTTTACGACCGTTACGCGAACGGCGTCACCGTGGATCAATTGATTACCGATTTTGGCCGCACGGAAAACTTGACCAAGTCCGCCCGGCTCGGCGCCCAGGCGCAGCAACAAGATACCAATGCCACTCGGGCCGACGTCTTGCTTCAAGTGAACGAAGCCTATTATCACGTGCTGCAGACGCAAGCCGTCCTCCGCGTCACACAAGAAGCCGTGAAGGAGCGGCAGTTGGTTGCCGATCAGATTGGAGAGCTCGCCAAAAATCAGTTGAAGTCGGGTCTCGACGTCAGTTTTGCGAATGTCAATCTCGACCAAGCGCAACTCCTGCTCACGCAGGCGCAAAACAATGTTCAGGCGGCATTTGCGAATTTGTCCCTCGCGCTCGGCTATACCACCACGCAATCCTATCAATTGGTGGACACGCCGCTGCCTCCCGCGCCCGCGGCCGATCCCGCGCAATTCGTTGCCCAAGCAATGGAACAACGCCCCGAAGTCGCCGCGGGAAGGCTGCAGGAAGATTCCTCGCGCGCGTTTGAGCGCGCCGAGCGCGATCTTTGGATGCCGACACTAAGCGCCGTGGGAACCGCCGGTCTCACTCCAGTTTACGAAGCGCCGCTTGTCGACCGTTACGCCGCCGCCGGATTCAATCTGAGCATCCCGGTTTTCAATGGTGGACTCTTTTCCGCGCGTCACGCCGAGGCCCACTTTCAAGCGCAGCAGACAGACCAGAATTTGCGTGAGACCGAAAACCAAATCGCCCGCGATGTCCGCGTCGCTTGGCTGGACGCCAACACCGCCTATCAGCAATTGTCCGTGACCCAGCACTTGCAGCAGCAGGCTGTTCTAGCCCTGCAGCTCGCGCAGTCTCGCTATCAGTTGGGCTTGAGCTCCATCGTCGAGCTAAGCCAGGCCCAGCTCAACGAAACCCAGGCGGAAATCGATGAAGCCAGCGCCAAATATCAGTGCCAGATCGCCACGGCCGACCTCAACTTCCAGGTTGGCAATCTCCACTAGCAGCGCATAAACGGGCTCCAGGAGGTTGGAGCTTCACTGCATCCTGAGGCCAAAAGGCTCGACACGAGATAGTATTTGACAAGGCTTTAGCCCTTGAAGATAGCGGCCTTCATACGGAACGATTTTATGAGATAACTTGATGGCTTCTAAGTCTCACGTGTCGTGCCCATGTGCCCCCGCGAAAACAAACACCGGCGCTCCTGGATAACAGTTGTGGAATTGCTCCACGCCGCCGCGTAAACTTCTTTCCATTGCCATACGCGCCCGTAGCTCAGCTGGATAGAGCATCTGCCTTCGAAGCAGAGGGTCGGGAGTTCGAATCTCTCCGGGCGCGCCATCTCATTGAACCGAAAAAAGTAAGGAGAATCGCTCTTCACGGTTGACCTTCTGCCCAGAAAGCAGAGAGTAGGGGAACGAGGCGTGCGGGGTGTCGCGACACCTTAAATACGTGATA
>JBAUEH010000126.1:0-6227 GCA_049678505.1 Candidatus Acidiferrales bacterium | reverse complement strand
CTCTTGGTCTCTGAGCTTTGCTCGTATCTCACGGAATTTGGTTTGTGAAAGTTCGGAACCGCATAATGGACACTGCTCAAGGTTGGTTTCCATTTTTGCTTGCCATCCCTTCGCGGATAGGCCGCGCCTGACTTTGGCCCCTCCCCCTAAAATTAATCAAGGACGCAGAAGGAGTAGGTAATGTCCTTCTTACTCCTTTTTATGGCTCCTGTCAAAGAGAAAAAAGTATCTCCAGCGGCGACGGACAGGTAACCGAGGACCTTGGAACCCGAGCGCGCCAGCGTCAAGCTTGGACGGACGGGTGGCCAGGAGACCGCCAAGCGCGGCTCGGAATGCTTCGGGTAATTAGAGGCTAGACAGAATTGTAATGCCGGTCGGCGCGCCGGAGTCCGACGCACAAAGAAAATATATAGTCCTAGAAGGGGGTGTCGAGTCCTTTGGGCTGCCATCCTTGGTTGGTCAGTATCAGAGACTGATTCATCTGTGTCTTTCCGACCCCGGCGATGGTCGAAACAATCCCAGGAAAAACTCTTTGGAGGTCCGAGCTCTTTGCCCACTCAGCAAAATTGTCGATCTTATACGTATAGAAAACTGAGGCCTCTTTCGAGTCGCCAACAGCGGTCGGTCCTTCCCACTTGATGATTTTGTCCAACGCTTGCTGTCCGTAGCAGAGGTCGCCCTGGACCTGCTTATTCCCGCCTAAGCCGAGGCGGTCTTTCTCCCGATAGAATGTCTTGCCGGTGTCAGTCAGCTCGTATCGAAGAACTTTGGCCCTTACAGGGCGGCTGCTGAGCGGCGGCGTGTATTCTGTTACCGTCTCATGAGAGCGCACCAATCCCGCCCTTTCGAGAGCGGCCATTTCCGCTGCCGTGCCCATACCGCTTCGGCGCTCGGATTCATTCAGATCGACCGGCCACGCGGAAGGAATGCCAAGGCAGATCTGGCCCTTCTTGGCCAGGTAAGAGTTCAACGCTTCCGAGAAGTTCTTTTCGTTCGCGTCCTTCCTACTTGCACAACTCACTAGCAACAAGACGCTGAAAAGCGTCAACCAAGGGAGACTCGTTTTCATGGATTCACCCCCCTTGATACCGTAGATGTAGAAGACGGCTAGAGCGTTGCTATCGGGGCGGCCTTCGCGTGGTGATGACACGCCGGGCGTCTGTCATGCATTGTTCTGATCATCTGCTTCCGGTTCCTCGGGATCTTCGCCAAAGGCTGTTGTCCCCAAAACAGCGGCGCACAGTTCTTCGAGTTCCCGGACCGTCCGGGTTGCAAGCAGCGTCTCACGAAGCTTACTGCGGCGAATGTGAAGCTGACGGTTCGGATCACTTAGATAGGCATCCGCCGCAACCATTGTCTGGGCTGTGGCGCTCGCTTCGCGCGCGAGTTCGGCTATCTTCCAGTGGTCCTCGTTCGACGCATCGAATGCGGGCATAAGGCGGTACGGCAGTGCGTGAATGTGGCGCTCGCCGAATGCGCCCTTGGGGTTGAAGGGCCTGATGGCCTCCGTCATGGCGTGGCTGTTAAGCATGCCAACGCAGAACCACGCTTCATCCGCAGAAGCGATCACCTTCCAGTAAAGGGTCTGGTCGATGACGAGATCTTTGGCACCAGCTACGGGAACACATGCTGCGCAGATGTGTTTGCCGCCAGCGCCCGCGATGATGAGGTGCCCTTCGTTGCCGAACTTCTGCTTGACGAGCTTGCCGCGTTCGTCGATGCGCTCCTGCAGGGACTTGCCCTGGCCGACTTCTTGGAGCTTGGCGTTGATGTCCTGAAACCGTCGTGCAGTCTGGGTAAACCCCATACGTCGGATGTCGGCTTCGTTGTAAGTCTTCCATACCCCAGTGGGGTCGCGCTCGGCAGGTATCGCGACCGGCGCGCAATGCGCGCCCAGGAGGAAAGGCAACAGGTTTTCGGACTGCGCGATGCGGTATATGAAACGCGACGCCGCGTAACCTGGAAAGCGAACCTCTTTCAGCTCCTTGGCGGCCTTCACGGTAAAAGCCCAGGTCGAGCCCTTGCTCGGGGTATCCACGCGGAATTCAACGCCGCTTTCGCTCAGAATCTCAATGCAGACGGCCGTGCGCGGCATGAGGTCGGCCCCCTGTTGGGGCACCTCTTTCATGCCCCCAGTCGCCACAGGCAATCCTTCTTTTTCCAGCACCCACGCCGTGCGCGTGGTGCCGATTCTCCTGACAGAAAACTCGGCTTCCTCAAGGCCGGATTTCAAAGCCAGGAACCCACTGATAGAATTCGTCTCCAGACCGGCAACGCTGCCGCGCTTGTGCCCGATGATAGCCGCGCCGGGATATTTGAATGTACCCGGTGCTACTTGCCAGATTTCTGCTATTTCAAGGGCGACCGGACGGCTGCTGGTCAGGAACTTCCTCTGGCGAAGCCGCTCATGGTGATGACCGTTGAACACTGTGCCCGGCACTAGGCATGCCACAGATGCGCCCGGCTTCAGATATCGGTCTACAGCGTGTAGAAGATGGGTGGTTCCCAGTTCAAGATGTAGGAAGGACTGACCTGCGGGACGGATGCCATAGAGGCTGGCCCGGCTTGTGAGTACTGCCCGGTACGGATTGTCGGCTAGTCCGCTCATGGCGAGCCATGGCGGGTTGGAAACAAGTCCGTTGAATTGTCCGCTCAGCAATCCCGGGCGATAGGTATTTCGCAGAATAAAGGCCCAGATGCCGTTACGATTGGCGACGGCAAGTTCGGCCATGCGACGCACGAGGGCGTGTACAGCCGAAACCA
This sequence comes from Candidatus Acidiferrales bacterium, assembly GCA_049678505.1. Taxonomy (GTDB): domain Bacteria; phylum Acidobacteriota; class Terriglobia; order Acidiferrales; family UBA7541; genus DAHUXN01. The sequence goes on along the minus strand of JBAUEH010000126.1, from coordinate 3,464 downwards.
GCTCCTCCTGCAAATGCGTGGAAATCACCGCGCCCGATGCTACGGCCGCACCTTGGAGAAACTGCGCTGTGTCAGCTTCTCTCAGATGAGCGGCACTGCCCTTGACCCGCGCATCGCAGGCTTCGTCATAGGCCCAGTCGACGATGCGGTCGAACAGGTCCCGGTAACCGGGCTGCACAAGAGCATGGGGGAGTTTGACAATCGCGCCGTCGAGGGACACGTCGATTGGTTCGTCTTCTCCGAGGACCGGCAGGCCTGCTGACACTGGCGTAACGGCAAACAGGGAGTCGGCATGATAGATGGGAATGACGATGCGGCTCGTGGCTGCCTTTATTTCAGGCGCGAGCGTGACAACCCAGGTAGTCTTTGACAGGGTGACGGCCAGAGGGTCGATATCGAAACCCGTGGCGACATCATGCAGTGCGGTGATGCCGACAAGACCCAGTCGTTCTCTGGCAACTTTCAGAACCTCGGCAAGGATCGATCCAGAACCGCAGCACATATCGATTATCCGAGGAGGTTCGCCGGCGGGCAGATTGTCAATGCAACGCTCGGCCAGGAGCCGGCCGACCCACGCGGGCGTCCACTCTTGTCCAAGGAGCTTACGCTGGCTGCGGCGCGCGAGCTGCGCCATCAGACGCCCGAATAGGTCCTCTTCGGGACGCCAGCTAAAGTCGTAGGCATACAGGTCGCGCTGAATCTCCCTGGCGACCGGTACGAGCTTGTCTATGTGCTGCGGGCTGGTCAGCCAGCCGAAATAGTCAAGTTCGACTATATTGTCGAGCTGGTAGCGGCCACGGAAATACGAACCGTCGAGGATCGCTTTGAGTTCATCGTCACCGCTGAGTACGGCATCTTCAGCAAGGACGTTGGCGCTGAGCAGCCGGGCCAAAATGCACAGGTAAGCCTCGTCGGAATAGGCACCAGCCCGAAACCCTGCGACATCACCGGCCAGGTAATCAACGAACTCAGACCATAAATCGGTGGCCAACGCAATTGAGGGATCGGCTGCACGCCCGTCATTCACAAGTTTCAGAAGAGGATCGGCGCTCCGCAAATAGGGTCCACTTTCGAGCCCCATATCGAGGATCAGGAGTTCCGACCTCAGCGGCCGGGATTTCTCTCTGGCCAGGTGTTTGCGAAGAAATGCTATGAAAAGTTCTGCGGACGCGTCGTCATCGGCTGTGAGCTGTAGCTGATCGACAAGCGCGAGCGTAATATCGTCCGTCGTGCAAGTTGCGGGATCGACACCTGCTGTAAGCGCGATGTCGTAGGCGTACCAGTCCAACGTATCGGAGAGGATGCCGCGCACCTGGGATAGCGGCACGCCGCTCCGGATCAGGCCAGCCGCATGTTCTCTGACCTGCCAGAAGCCTTCGTCACGCTTCGCGAGCACGCGCAGATCGGCTTCATATTCTATCGTCGTGGAGCCGACGAGATTATCGATGAAGCGGTCCACGGATTTACCACCGGCCGTGCCGACCTTCGTACGGGCTTCTGCGCCGGCGTTGTAATGATTGATCCAGGTTTCATCTTCGGATGAGGGGAAAATCAGGCGGAGCCGCGACTGGATTTCGCCACGGAGCACCGCTTCAGGCCTGCCCGCATCGCGGAACTCGTGGCATCGCCTGATTGTCTCTTTCGCCTGCGCAATATCGGTTGCCATCAGGCGGCCTGCCGAGCACAAGACATATTATTTGCGCGCTCGGCCAAAGCCTTCGCCAGTTGGGCCCGAGACGCCAGTGAAGCGGTCCGGGGTAAAAGCGCATCCAGAACGATCGCATCAATTCGCGACTGAACTTCAGTAGTAGTTCTTGTTAATTGTCTCGCGGCTGCGGCGAGATCTGCTCTTGCCGCATCGGAAAGGAGGGGGACGGCCAACTGCCGCAGATGGGTGGCTTCGAGCTTTAGCGCGCCACCGCCAAACGCCGTACCCAGAGCTTCCATGAACGCCCGACACCAAACGCTATTTAGCAGCGCTTTCAGGGAGTAGCGCGTTAAGCCTTTTTGCGGTCCCCAGAAAGTCGAGAAATTTGCGTCGATAAGCAGGGGCGATTCGAAATTAGCCTCGGTCCAGGGTAACCCGTGATTGATTCGCGCCACGAACGCAGCGGGAAGATGCCGAGGCGCAAAATCAGGCAGCATGTACCAGAAGCGCGGCGTAACACGACTGTTGCGGGGTACGCGCACGTTTGTGCGGACGGCGGACAAATCGGGAATTTGTTTGTCATCGTCAGGACCCTCCGGCGGAGCGGCGGCGGCAGCGCGCACATAGTCCGCCAGTTCTTGCGGCATGGCTCGCGGCAACGGCTCTCCACACGCGGCATAGGCCGCTGCGGCCTCGACCACCATTCGGTAGTCTTCGGGCAGAACCCATCCACGCAAATCAAGAACGCGTCCTTCAGGGAGATGGCCGTCTTCCATCGACGTTATTTCAGATTGCCGCCGCAAGACCGGCCGCAAAGCTTCTTCTGGCACGCAAAACTCTCGGTGTCCGAAGAAAGATGAGGCTTCAACGCGTACCATGTCGGCATCGGAGGCACCACGCGCGGTTACATAGAAGAATCTATTGCATCCGGTGCGCAGTCCCTGGCCCACGTGAACGCCAGCCTCTTGGAGCGTCATGAGCACGTCAGGAGAAAAGTCGTCGGGCAATATGTCTTTCAGGATGTCAGGGACATTGACGCGGGAAACCGACCGCACGCTTACAAAGAGCGGCAAATCGTCGCTAGGGCATTCGAGCTTGTGATACCAGTCCCGATGCGTTATGCGGCGTTCGAGTCCGGTCCACTCGTCATGCAGATTGAACGGTCGCGCGGTAATTCCGCGTTTCGATTGTTTGCACCCGCTGCGCACCCACGCAGCAAACTGAAGTTCGGGATCGCGTTCCGTGAAGGCGGTTCCGACCAGCGAACGTGCAGCGGCGGCTTGCGGCGCGACCTGAAGCCACAGAGTTTCGGGGAACTTTGTTCTGGATGCTACAGAGTCGGCTATGTCTTCTTCGCGTAGCCGTCGAGCGACTATAAGATGCGTACGCACCAGGGCATCGGAAAACCAGCCGGGTTGCTCGTCCTCGACGATACATTCCAATGAGAAGCACCGTAGCAAGAGATAGCGGATTACGTCCGCGTAATCTCGCGAGCGCCACGTGGCCGGAACGACAAGCGCAAGGCGTCCAGCCGGACGGACCATCGCGGCGGCCAGAAGCCAGGCAGGCACCGAAAGGTCGGCAAGGCCTGAATAGCCTTCAGCCAGTTCCCTCCATACCTTCCGCGCCACGTCTGACAAATGGCTGTTGATAATTGCCACCACCCCGGCTCGGATTTTCTCTGACCTCGTGCCGTTGCCTATGCGGGCTTGATAGCGTACGTAGGGCGGATTCGTGATAACCAGATCGTAGGCTGGTTGAGGTAATCCTTTCACGGAGGCGAGATCAAAGGCATCGGCGGCGATGACCTGTTGGG
>JBAUEH010000125.1:0-49794 GCA_049678505.1 Candidatus Acidiferrales bacterium | reverse complement strand
AACAAGGCGTGAACGCGATTTTCCTGCGCAGTGCCGGGCACTATCGCGCTCTGTCGCTGAATCCGGGTATGGTAAGCTTTTTCCGGGGACCTCTTAGGGACTACGACGTCGTGCATGTGTACGGGCTGTATGACTTCCTCGGGCCTGCCGCGGCTTTTTTTTGCCGGAAGAACCATATCCCTTATGTGGTGGAGCCCATGGGGATGTTCCGGCCAATCGTCCGCAATATCGGATTGAAGAAAATTTATCACCGAGCTTTGGGAAAGCGTCTTCTTGCCGGGGCTAACCGGCTGATCGCTACGTCGGACCTGGAAAAGTGGGAGCTCATTGATGGGGGGATCGACGCCACACGAATCATCGTCCGGCGCAACGGCGTGGAAGCGCCGCAGTGCATTCCGGAGCGCGGCGTGTTTCGCAAGGAATGGCGGATTCCTTCGCGGGCAAAATTGGTGCTTTATCTCGGCCGTTTGGAACCGAAGAAAAGTCCGGAGTTACTCTTGGAAGCGTTTGCGCAATGGGGCGAAACATCGCAATTCGGGGCAGACTCTGTGCTCGTTATTGCTGGTCCTGAACAAGATCGCGCATATTCCGCGCGACTCCGGTCACTGGCCTCTGCTTCAGGGATTACAAACAGGATTCGTTTCACCGGCCCGCTTTATGACGAGCGAAAATGGAGTGCGTACCGTGACGCAGACGTCTTTGTTCTTCCTTCGCAAAACGAGAACTTCGGCAACTCCGCCGCGGAGGCGATGGCCTGCGGGACGCCGGTGATCGTAACGGACCAGTGCGGCATTGCTCCGATCGTCAAGGACAGAGCCGGTCTTGCCGTTTCGCACGATTCGGCTTCGATTGCGGGCGCGCTGAAAATTGTGCTCGAAGACGAAGGTACTGCTGAGCGATTCCGTGATGCCTGTCCGGCGGTCGTGAACGAATTATCGTGGGACCAGCCAATTTCTGAAATGATGGAAATATATCGCGAGGCATTGCCGAAGAGCGAGCTAGCATGAATGATGATCTCATCTTCCTTCTTCGCGCGACCTGATCCGAAGGTGCTCGGCTCCGCATTCATCGCGTGCGTTTAGCGGGAAAGCTAGGACGAGAAGCCTCAACAAATGATTTAAGCCATGTGTGGAATCTGCGGAATCATCGGTAGTGAAAATCGACCGGAAACCATCGAGCGCCTCGGGCGCATGATGCAGGCGATGGCGCATCGCGGCCCGGATGGTGAAGGCATCTTTGTCACGGCGCGCGCCGGTATCGGTATGCGGCGATTGAGCATTATCGATCTTCCCGGCGGACAGCAGCCGATTTGGAACGAGTCCGGCACACTGGCGGTGGTTTTTAACGGTGAAATCTACAATTTCCACGAATTGCGCCGTTCCCTGGAGAGCGCCGGCCACGTCTTTCGCACGCAGTCCGATACGGAGACCATAATCCACGCATACGAGCAGTGGGGCTGTGACTGCGTGCAGCATCTCCGTGGAATGTTCGCCTTCGCCATCGTGGAAACGCCGGATGGCAAGACGAATCCTGCCCGGCGGGTTTTTCTGGCACGCGATCGGATGGGCATCAAGCCGCTGTATTACGGCGTCGCCGACGGCAACTTCTTCTTCGCATCCGAAGTGCGCGCGTTATTGGCCAGCGGATGCATCCCGCGCCGCCTTTCCGTCTCTGCGGTTTCAAGTTATCTGTTATTTGGCGCAGTGGGAGAGCCAGTAACGTTGATCGAGGGAGTCCGATCCGTGCCGCCGGGCCATTGCGGCTACGTTTCATGTGATGCCGTTTCCGCACCGTTCCGCTCGGAGCCTTATTGGAATGCTGCCGAGGCGACAAGGCCTTCCGTCATGGGCTCTCAGGAATCTCCGGCCAAGCAAGTGCGCGCGTCTCTGCAAGACTCCGTCAGACACCACCTGGTGGCGGATGTGCCGCTGGGCATCTTTTTGAGCGGCGGCATAGACTCAACAGCCATCGCCGCAATCGCCAGCAAAGAACACGCGCGGGTCAAAACGTTCACTGTGGCGTTTTCCGAAGAAGAGTTCAGCGAAGGAACAATAGCCCGCGACACAGCGAAACTCCTGGGAACGGACCATTCTGAATTTCTGCTGACGGCAGAAGAGATGCGCCTCCGCCTCGACGAAGCAGTCGCGGCCTTCGATCAGCCGAGCGCTGATGGCATCAATACGTATTTTGTTTCGTGGGCAGCTCGCCAAGCAGGTTTGAAAGTAGCTCTATCAGGCCTAGGCAGCGACGAGCTCTTTGGAGGGTACAGCACTTTTCCGGCGACTCCTCGAATCGCTGCACTTATGGCCTGGGCGCGTTACGCGCCGCAGCCCGTACGGAAAGCAATTTCGAGTCTTGTGCTCTCCGGCAGTGTGCGTAGTGAGCGGCCTGACGCGATGCGTAAAGCAAGCGCTGCGTTTCTACGGCCTTCGGATTTGCCTCATCCGTATTTTTTCACGCGTACGCTTTTCCCGCCGCAAGAAGCCACGCAATTGCTGCGCAACGCTCCAGTTGTGTGGGCGGATTCGGAGTGGCGGCGGTGGTTATCGGATGCGGCCGCGGATACAGTGAACTTGGACTCGTTCACCGCCGTTTCCTGGCTGGAAACTCGCTCGTATCTGGTTGACATGCTGCTTCGAGACACGGATACGATGAGCATGCGCCATTCGCTCGAGGTTCGTGTGCCCTTTCTCGATGACCAGCTAGTGAGAACGGCGCTCAGTTTGCCGGAAACAGCGAAGAAAAGAAAGGGCGCGCGGAAGGCGCTCCTGATCGAAGCGCTTGGGGATTTGCTACCCAAGAACGCAGCGAAGCGCGCTAAGCGTACATTTACGTTACCTTGGGAAGTCTGGCTGCGCGGACCGTTGCGAGCGCAAGTGGAATCTGGGCTGCGCAATTGTGACGCTATGGTCGCATCGGTCATCGATATAGGAGAAGTTAAAAGGGTTTGGGAAGGCTTCCTCGCCGGCCGTACGAGTTGGTCGCGCCCGTGGGGTATTTTTGTTCTGAACGAATGGGCGAGACGGAACTTGGCGATCGCCCCGGGCACTTCGCCGCCCATGAACGACCGGGCTGCGGCTCCCGCGATTCCCTAACACTGAGCGCCGCGAGAGCAAGAGGAAACGCAAACAAGAGATGATCATCCTTGGAATCAACGCGTACCATGCGAATGCATCGGCAGCAATCGTCGTGGACGGCCGGCTGGTCGCCGCTGTCGAGGAAGAACGCCTTAATCGCATCAAGTACGCAGCCGGGCTGCCGAGCAGGGCGGCTCAGTATTGCTTGCAGGCTGCAGGAGTCAAACTTTCCGACGTGGACCACATCGCCCTGCCTCGCGATCCATGGGCGCGATTGGGAACGAAACTGCGTTTTGCGCTGCGCATGCCTCGTTTTGCCATGGAACGCGCCAAGGTTGCTGCTCGCTTTGGCGGAATCAAAGAAGAACTGGCTTCGGCGCTGGACGTCGATCCGGAAAGCATCCGAGCACAATTTCATCGTATCGAGCACCATGGCGCGCACTTGGCCAGCACATTTTTTGTCTCGCCGTTTGAGCGTGCGGCAGTGCTATCTGCCGATGGACTGGGCGACTTTGCCAGCACCATGTGGGGTGTTGGCGAAGGCTCGAATCTTCGCATTACCGGGTCCGTTGCGTTCCCCCACTCGCTGGGAATGTTTTACACCGCGATGACGCAGTATCTCGGCTTCCGGAAATTCGGCGATGAATATAAAGTCATGGGGCTGGCCGCGTATGGTTCACCAGCCTATCGCGACGAATTTCGCGATATCGTGCAGGCCGAGAAGCCTCTCGGCGTGCGGCTAAACCTTCGTTACTTCACGCATCACAAATCAGGTCCAGAAATGACGTGGAAACAGTCGGATGAAACGCCGGTGGTCGGAGGGCTTTTCTCGACGCAGCTTGAGAAGCGGTTCGGTCCTGCGCGCAAGCCGGAGCAACCGATCGAGAGCCGTCACAAGAATTTTGCGGCGAGCATGCAGGCGCGCTTGGAAGAAGTGCTGCTAGCCAACGTGAATGCCCTTCACGAGCAAACAAGGGCGAAGACGCTGTGCCTTGCAGGCGGAGTAGCTTTCAACTGCATTGCCAACGGTAAGATTCTGAAACAGACGCCGTTCGAACGTGTCTATGTTCAGCCCGCGGCAGGAGACGGCGGTCTTTCTGTCGGAGCCGCGTTCGCCGTTTATCACCAGACCCTTGGAAAACCTCGGTCTTTCCAGATGGACCATGCGTTTTGGGGTCCGGGATTCGAAGCGTCCGAAATGCGCCATGCTGTTGCCAGCCAGCGCTTCAGCGCGGGGGACGTTCAGATAGCTGAACTGGATGAAGAAGCCCTTTTACGAGCGACCGCGGCGCACATTTCGCAGGGAAAAGTGGTGGGCTGGTTTCAGGGCCGCGCCGAATGGGGTCCGCGCGCGCTCGGAAACCGCAGCATTCTTGCCGATCCGCGGCGTGCTCAGATGAAGGACACTTTGAATCGGCGCATCAAACACCGCGAGATATTTCGCCCGTTTGCGCCTTCACTTCCTGAGGAATCGATGGGAGAATATTTCGAGCAAACGCATCCCTCGCCTTTCATGACGTTCGCGTATCCCGTGCGCGACTCGAAGCGCGCGGTGATTCCTGCCCCGACGCACGTCGATGGCACGGCGCGCTTGCAGACCGTGAATCGCGACTCGCATCCGCTTTACTGGCGGCTGCTTCGGACGTTCGGCGACGTGACCGGCGTGCCGGTTCTTCTGAATACTTCGTTTAACGATAACGAGCCGATTGTTTGCCGCCCACAAGAAGCTTTGGCTTGTTTTGAACGCACCAAGATGGACGTGTTGGTTCTGGGAAATTTTATTCTGGAAAAGAAGTCAGCCGAAAAGTGGGACGACCAGACTTCCGCCGAAGTGCTGGGCACAAGGTTGTAATTCCGGAAGTGAAGCACAACCTCTCGCGCGTTTCTCTCGGGAAGCGGCCCGGCATGCGCGGTGGGTAACTTGGGGAACTCGCTGTGCAGATTCTACTGTTGAACCAATATTTCCCGCCGGACACATCGGCGACGGCGAAGATGGCCGCCTCGGTGGCGAATGCGCTTTCGCAGCGGCACGACGTAACGGTCCTCGCCGGCCGGCCTTCCTACGACCCGGATGAGCATTACCCGTTTTCCTTTCTCCGTCGCGAACAACGGAACGGCATTACCGTGGAACGCGTCGGTTCCACGGCGTATCCGCGCCATCAGATGCGGCGCCGCGTCGCGAACTATCTGTCTTATGTGTCTCTGGCGGTGCCTCGCGCTCTGGCCGTGAAGACGGACTTGATCCTGGTGATGACCGATCCTCCATTCGCAGGGATTGTGGGAGCGATGGTCGCGCGAATGAAGGGCGTCCCATTTGTCTATAACATCCGCGATCTTTATCCGGACATGGCGATCGGAGGAGACATTGTTCGGCCGAAAAGCTGGGTGGGCATTTGGGAGAAGTTGCACCGCGCCGCTCTTCGGCAGGCAGCACGGGTGATTGTGCTTGGCGACGACATGCGCGAGCGCGTTATTTCAAAAGGCGTTGATCCCGCCCGCGTCATCGTGATTCGGGACGGTACTTCTGTTCCGGCGCCTGTCGCGCCGTCTAATCATCCTGCCATTCGCGAAATTCGAGGATCGGCGGAATTTGTTGTACTGCACGCGGGGAATTTGGGTTTTTACGGTGCGTGGCCGACGCTCCTCAATGCCGCGAAGATTCTCCCGGAGAATGGCATCCGTTTGGTTTTCATCGGTGACGGAGCAAATCGCAACCAGCTTGAGGAATCGAGTCAAGGATGCCGCATCGTGCGTTTCCTGCCATTTCGTCCGGCGGACGAAATTCCGTGCGTGATGGCCGCCGGCGATCTTCACGTAGTCACGATACGCAGGGGGCTTGGTGGCGTGGTAGTCCCGAGCAAGCTGTATTCAATTCTCGCCGCAGGTCGCCCTGTCCTCGCAGTCGCTCCCGAAGATACCGACGTGGCGCGCATCGTGCGCCGTGAAGATTGCGGGTTGGTAGTTGATCCAGACAAACCGGCGGATGTCGCTGAGGCGATTCAGACATTGAAGGCCGATCCGGCAAGGCTCGAAGCGATGGGACAGCGAGCCCGCAAAGCGTCGGAGAAATACGCCAGGGCGAACGAGCTCGAGAAATTCATTGGTGTGGTAGAAGAAGCAGCGGCAGCACACTCTCGCGTGACACAGGGGCGCTCATAATGTGGAATGGTAAGAAGGTGTTGGTTACCGGCGGCGCATCGTTTATCGGTTCGAATTTGGTGGATGCATTGTTGGAACGCGGTGCTGCGATTCGCGTGGTGGACGATCTTTCCAGCGGCAGGCTGGAAAATATCGAGGGGCACGTAAAGAGCGGGGAAATTCGTTTCATCGAGGCGGACTTGCGCGAGCCTGGCGTTGCCCGCGCCGTGATGAAGGACATTCAGGTGGTCTTCCACTTGGCCGCGGACCACGGCGGACGAGGATACGTCGACTTGCATCAGGCTGGGCCAGCGTCAAACCTGTTCCTCGATGGAGTTGTTTTTTGGGAGGCGGTTAAAGCAGGCGTGGAAAAGGTTTGTTAGGCCTCCTCGGGTTGTGCCTATCCCTATTACATGCAAACCGACACAACCAAGGAGATTTACCTGAAGCAGGCTGACGTTAAGCCGCCGTACGACGCCGATAACATGTACGGCTGGGCGAAGTTGATGGCCGAGATGACACTGCAAGCCTATCACCGCGAGTACAAGCTTGGCGCCGCTTCCTGCCGTTATTTCACGGTCTATGGACCACGCGGGGTCGAAAACCACGCGGTGATCGCGATGATCGCGCGAGCCTTCGTGGGCCAAAACCCCTTTGAAATCTGGGGTGATGGCCAGCAGATTCGCAATTGGACCTACGTGGACGATATTGTGAACGGCACAATCCTTGCGGCGGAGAAAATCAACGATGGAACGGCGGTGAATTTGGGCACCATGGAGCGCGTACGCGTCATTGAAGCCGCCCAATTGGCTCTTGAATACGCCGGCAAAAAGGCCGACTTCAAATTTTTGCGAAACATGCCTACAGGTCCTGCAAATCGCGTCGCGGATAACTCTCTTGCGAAGAAGCTTCTCGGTTGGGAGCCAGAAGTGATGTTCCGCGACGGTTTGCGGCGCACCATGGACTGGTATTTTGCGGACCGTAAGCCGGCCCAGGTCAAAGAGCGCTTGGAAAAGATGCTAACGGCGCGCTGATTTATAGAGGTGCTACTGTGGTATTGAGCAGTGCGATCGCTTTCGGAATTGCCTTGATGGCATCCTTTGCCCTGACGTGGCCGGTGAGGCAATTCGCCCTATACGCTGGCTTCGTCGATAGGCCGAGCGCCCGCAAAGTGCACCTAAGGCCAATGCCATTGCTGGGCGGAGTGGCGATCTATGCTGGTTTCGTCATCGCTGTCGCCATCACAATACCGGCTGGCATGAGGATGGAGGTCGTAGGTATCCTTGTTGGCGCTACGCTGCTGGCCATCACGGGCATTTGGGACGACAGTGGCAAGCTTCATCACCAAGTGAAACTCTTTGTGAGCATGCCTCTGGCCGCGTGTATTCTTGTGGCCGTCGGAGTCCGCGCGCAGGTTTTTTCTCAGATTTTTGCTGGGAGAGCGGGCAGCTTGCTCGATATTCTTCTCGCCGTTTTCTGGGTTGTGGGAATCACCGCTGCGTTCAGCATTCTGGACCACATGGATGGTCTATGTGCGGGCGTTGCGGCTGTGGCCGCGGCGTTCTTTACGCTGTCTGCGGCGCTGAATGGCCAGCGACTGGTCTGCACCCTGGCTGCGGCGGCGCTGGGCGCCTCCTTGGGTTTTTTGCGCTGGAACTTCGCCCCGGCAAAGATTTTTATGGGCGACGGCGGCGCGATGTTTCTCGGTTTCCTTATGGCGACGCTGGGTCTCAAGTTGCGTCCCGCCTCCGCTTATCCGCTCGCGGATTGGCTCACCCCAGTACTCATCCTCGCCGTTCCAATTTTTGATACGACTTTGATCAGCATTTCTCGCTCACGTCGCGGAATGGTGCCTTTTACTTCGCCGGGGAAGGACCACACCGCGCACCGGCTCTCAAATCGAGGACTGGGGCATAAGCACGCTGTCTTGGGCATGTATGGCCTGGGGTTGATTTTTGGGATGTTGGGCTTGGCGGTGCTTCATCTGTCTTACTTCGAAATAGGCATCCTCTGCTGCCTATTGCTTATCATCGGCACAGTTGCCGTGGTTGTGCTTGAGCGGTCGCCCTATGAAGACCAGCGGCAATCTCTGGATTCAGCCTCAGCGAAGGAACAGCTTACCAGCATGCATTAACTGGCTTCTATTTGCGGAATAGAGTAGCTACGTTATACTGCCTCTCTCTGGGATAAATCGTCCTGATTGACTGCCTTGGCAATCGTAGGCTCACGACAGATCGCGATCTCGAGATAGGCAACAAACTCCCGTAGAACTAAGGATGCCTTTGTCAGCGCCCGGTGCCTCACCGAATAATCTTCACGGCTCTCCCACGACTCGCGGAGCCGTCGCCGTGGTTGGCGGCTCGGCCGCAGGATTCTTCGCTGCGTACCTGCTCGCGCGCAGAGGAGTTCCCGTGCGCGTATTCGAGCAGTCGGAGCAGCTCGACGCAGCCGAGCGCACTCTGATCGTTACGCGTCGCATGAACGACCTGCTGGGCGCTGCCGGAAAAGCCAGTATTGTCAACGAAGTTCGGCGATTCGAGCTCTTCACCGACGGCCGCGCGGCGACCATCGATCTGGCTCAGCCGGATTTGATCATCGAGCGCGCAAAGCTTATCCGCTCGCTTGCGGAGCGCGCGCAAGGAGCCGGCGCAGAAATCCATCTGGGCCGGAATTTTCGCAGCCTGACGCCGCAGCCGCACAAAATCTCCCTCGAATTGCAGCATACCGGGAAGAATACATCCGAAGAATTTGCGGCGGAAACCGTGATTGCCAGCGACGGAGCGTTAAGCGCTGTGGCGCAAGCAGCGGGGTGGCCACGGCCGAGCACAGTTCCGCTGGTGCAGGCAATCGTGCCCTTGCCGAAGGACATGTCGCCGGATACGGTTCGTGTCTGGTTCGTGCCTAACGACACGCCTTATTTTTATTGGCTCATACCTGAATCTTCGGAACGGGGCGCTCTCGGCATCATCGGCGAATCGGGCTCCGAGGCGCGCGAGCATCTCGATGCGTTTCTGGTGAAGCGCAAACTCGAGCCATTGGCTTTCCAAGGTGCGCGAATCCCTGTTTACAAGCGCTGGGTTCCCGTCGAGAAGAGGTTCGGCGCTGCGCGGGTCTTTGTTGTTGGCGACGCGGCAGCACAGGTGAAAGTGAGCACCGTGGGAGGTATTGTCACTGGGCTGCGCGGAGCAGTGGGCGTGACGGAAGCGATTCTGAATCCGGGCTCGGAACGCGAATTGCGCCGCTTGCGCCGCGAATTGGACATGCATCTTCTCATTCGGCGGGCTCTGCACGATTTCCAGCAGGCTGACTACAGCAGTCTGGTGGATTCGCTCAATCCGCCGGCCAAGCGCTCGCTCAGCCAGTTTTCGCGCGACGAAGCCCTCAAAGTCCTCTGGCGTGTTTGCCTCAGCCAGCCGCGGCTGATTCTCATGGGTCTTCGCGGGCTTCTCACCGGGCGTCACTTCGATCAGCGAGACTCCTAGAAGCGCCTCGCATGTACTTTCTTGGGTTATCGGTGCTGGCTCACGACACCGCAGCCGCTCTGCTCGGCGATGGCGGCTTCGTCGCTGCAATGGAGGAATCGAAACTCACGCGTTCGCGCAACGCGATGGGCATTCCCCGTGCGGCCATGCGTTTTTGCTTGAATCGTGCTGGGATCAGCTGGCGCGACATCAGCGCCATCGCCGTGGCCAGCCGTCCGTGGCGTTTGTGGATGCGGCGGGCGGCGTTTCGCGCGCGTTTCCTAGCAACGGCTCCCATCTCTAGCGCCTACTACGAAAGCAAAGCGGTCGGCGAACTCGCGGCCGATTTGAATAACCAACGAATCCTCAGTTTGCTGCCCGAAGACGCGCGGATTCCGCTGTTGCCTCTCGATCATCATCTTTGCCACGCAGCCAGCGCGTTTTACGCCTCTTCCTTTGATCGCGCCCTTATTCTCACTTTCGACGAGCAAGGAGGCGGCCAGTCCGGGATCGTTTCCCTTGGCGAGGGGGGCAAGATTCGCGTCGTGCGGTCGACTTCATTTCCAAACTCCTTGGCGTGGGTCTACTCCCAGATAACCGAGCTGCTGGGATACCGCCCGCATGAGCACGAGCACAAGACGCAATGGCTGAGCCTCACCGCGCAGCCCAGATATGTGGAAACGTTTCTGAGCATGATTCGCCGCTCAAACAGCCTGTATCCGAAACTCGATCCAGCTTATTTCGCAAGAGGCTTCGCGGGCCGCCTGGCGTTCTCACAGACGTTTTATGATCGGCTAGGGATTTCATCCCGCTCACCGGCACAATTGAGCGATGAAGTTCGCACGGCGCTGGCGAGCAGCCTGCAAAGAGCCTGCGAGATCGTGGTCACGGGCCTTGCGCAAGCCCTTCGCAAGACGCATAAAGCCGAGAATCTGTGCCTTGCTGGCGGCCTTTTCTTAAATCCGCTTCTGGTCGCGGAACTTGAAAAGAACGCGGGCTTCGCCAAAGTCTTTGTCCAACCCGCTTCCGGGAACGAAGGGACGGCGCTCGGCGCTGCATGGCTCGCGCAGCGAAAAATGAATCCGAGTCTTCCTGCACGATCATTTCGGCATGTATACCTGGGTCCGAGCTATCCGAATGAGGAAATCAAGAAGGTGCTCGACAATTGCAAAGCAACGTACCGATGGGCAGCTTCAGATGAGCAGGGAATTCACGAAGCGGTGAAGCTTCTCGCGGCAGGGAAAATTGTCGGCTGGTTCCAGGGCGCCGCGGAGTTCGGCCCGCGCGCATTGGGCAACCGCAGCCTGCTCGCATCTCCTTGGGCTCCGTACGTGAAAGAAAACCTGAACGACTACGTAAAACACCGCGAGCCCTTCCGGCCGTTCGCACTCTCTGTGCCGGACGAAGACGCCTTGAAGTATTTCGAAGCGCCGACCCTCGCTGTGCAGTTCATGGCAACGATGGGCCGCCTGCGTCCGGAGCACAGCGAATTGCTTTCGGCTCACGCATCTCCGCAAGGCCGAGTCCGGCTGCACGTGGTTACGCGGCACGTGAATCCGCATTACTGGTCGCTCTTGAAAACATTCGGGGCGCAGGCTCCGGCGCCTATTTTGCTGAATGCTTCATTCAATTTGTTCGGTGAGCCGCTGGTGGTCTCTCCGCGTGACGCCGTTCGCAGTTATTTCTGCTCCGGAGTGGATGCGCTGGTCATCGGCAATTTTCTGCTCGTCAAATCCTGACCGTTCGGATTGCGTCCGTATCGATCCAGCCATTTCAGTTCTTCGCGCACCTTGATTTTCCCGTGCCACGGATCATTTTCCAGCCCGTGTCCTTCTCCCGGGAAGATAAGAAGCGTGGATGGAATCCCCATGGTGTGCAGAGCGCGCTCAAGCAAGTAATCCTCGCCGACATACACGCGGATGTCGTCCGCTCCCGCGACCATGTGCGTCGGCGTACGCACTTTTCCGATCTGCCAGATGGCTGCTTCGGCATTGTAGTTTTCTTCCGTTTTCCAAGGCAGACCGCCGAGGAAATACGCGTCGTCAAACGTAGTGTCGTCGTTTCCCCAATTTGCTACGTGCTCCACGGCTCCAGCGCCGGTCACCGCAGCCTTGAACCGAGTCGTTTGCGTGATGAGCCAGTTGGTCATGTAGCCGCCATAACTGTATCCGCCGACGGTCAAGTGATTCGGATCAGCAATGCCATTCTTCACCAGAGCATCGACGCCTTCCAAAATGTCTTTGCCCGGCCTCGAAACAATGTGCGGAATGATGCCCAGAGTAAAGGCGTCGCCATAGCCTACGGAACCACGATAATTCGGTTCAAAAACGAGCCATCCATCCGTTGCCGCCAAATCGGCCCACTGATACCAGTCCGCCTCAAAATGATTTCCGTCCGCGTCCCCGGGTCCGCCATGAATGAACGTAAACATAGGCAGATTTTTTTGACCGAATTTCCCCGGTGGATAAATCAGCATGCCTTCCACGGCTGTTCCATCATCTGCAGTCCATTGAAAAGGCTTTCCCTGAGGCAATTCGTCCTGGGCCAGCATTTGATTGAATGATGTGATCCGCACCGCTTCGTTGATCTTCGTTGGGTCCGAGGCTAGGTATACTTCGGCAGGGCTTTGCAACGAAGAGTAAACGAAGGCAACTGCCGGTGCCTGGCTGGCGGCAGAGAACGTTTCATATGCGCCCATCTGCGCGGCTTGTTTTGTGAATTCCCCAGCGGGATTATGCTCGATGTACGGCTGTACTTCCGTTCCCATTCGCGCAGAAACGACCAAACTTCCATCAGACAGGACAGCAAAACCATTCATTGAGCCGGAAAACTTACTGGCCCATCTTTCGCACCCTTGCCCGCCTGCGGAAGCTGCGCAACTCTCCTGTCCGTTTCCGTCGGCGCGTACCCAATAGATCCGCGCCTGCGCATCCTCATACGGTCCGTCGACGGCGCCATTCAAAAAAGAAAAGAACAGATGCCGGCTGTCGCGCGCCCATTGAATCCGATCGAAAAAGGCCTGCGGATGCTGCAGCAGCGGCACGGGCTTTGCTTCAGCATTGCTCACATCATGCAGGGAAATTATGTAGATGCCGTCGTCGTCGAGCGACTCCTCTCGTGCGGAGCGCGATTCGGTATCGAAGGCGAGCGAGTTGCCGTCCGGGGAACCAGCCAGCTGTTGAATACGGTACGGAGTCGAGCTGATTTTTCGCGCCTCCGGCCGCTTCGTTTCATCCGAAGACGCCTCACCGTTCCATTGCACAATCGCAACAAAATCGATGGCGAAGATGTTTCCGCCGCGCTCCGCTTCCCGATACTGAATCGTATCCTTCCATTGCTCTTCGTATTGTTTCTTCTGTTCTTCAGTCCATGGCTCGCGCGTCGCGAAGAAAATTTGTTTTGAATCGGCAGACCACGCAAAGGCGTGAACGTCCTCGGTGGTCGCTGTAACGAGAAACGGTTCGCCTCCCTGTACAGAAATTGCGTAGACCTGCGTTTTGCTTTCTGCCGGATGGCCGGATGTCTCATGACTCCGGCTGGAAAGAAACGCAATCCACCGCCCGTCCGGAGACCATTGCGGATCGCTATCTTCACCCGAAGTGGTCAACGGGATCAGCAATGCGTCGCTTGTACGATAGAGCCACAGATCCTCCCGAAAACGATTCGCCTTCCAGTCCGCGCGCTCGGTCTGCAAGACGACTTCCTGCCCGTTGGGAGAAACCGCAACGCTGGGGAACCCGACCGAATTGAAAAACGCATCCAGAGTCAGGGGCGGCTTTTTTTGTGCGGAACAGGTTGCTGCCGCACCGAAAATAGCACACGAGATGAAGATGAGTCGAAAACGGCTTTGGAACATGGACCCCCTCCGAGGAGGCAAGATATACAACTTCAGCTTCAGCTACAAGCGGGTCAAGGGTGGCCCGCGGAATGGTCGTTATGGTGTTTCTCGCAGCTTTCTTCTAGGAAACGCGTCGCACTTGCGGAGGCTCCATGATCGTCCAGTGCTCCGAAGCGGTCCGACCGTTTAGGTCCCGAATATGGAGCTGCCAATCTACGCCCTGTCGCTCGTCCTGATGCGAAAATGATGCGATCCACGCATCGGCGCACTGGCCTCCTGCCTCGGATGACCCGGCGGTCGTCTCGCTTTCAACTCCGCCGGTCTCCCTATCTGCCTCCGGAGCGCGAAATTGTGCAAGCTGCTCTGCGTCAAGCGGTATGCGGAACACTATTCTTTCGTTCGCAGAGCCGCTGTTGGGGGTCGCCGGCCGCGCTCTGTTTGTCCAGTTGCGTGTCGCCAGCACAATGACTCCGTTCTCGTAGCGTAATTCTACCGACGGTGGTTCCATCGCGCGCGAATTCGTCTCAGGCTCCAGGCCAAGCTCCCAGAGAATCGTCGGCGCGCTCGAATCCGTGGCATAAATATCCACGGTGCGAGTTTGCCAGCCTGCGGATTTGCTCTGCGGCAAGAGTTCTCTCAAAGTAATGGCCGCGTGGCTCCGCCAGACCTCAATTTTCACGGATCCAATGAACGTTCCATTTTCATGGATGTGGCGCACTTGCTGCTCGGTCGCGCCCAGCGTGTCCCGCCAGAACCGCTCGCCGAGGCGGAAGCTTAGAATATGTACTTGCTCCAGCGGCGAAGGCATTAATTCGCCTATTTTTCGCCGCATCATCGGATCTTCCATTTCTTCGAGCGCTTCCAGCCGCTGGAACAATGCACGAATCGCGCGCGAGTGGCTCCTTAACATTCGCTGCCACGAGAGGGCAAGGACATAGAACGCCACTGAAACCAGCGCACATATCGCTAAGGCCGCCCACAAGATCTCCATCAGAATCCCCGCTTCAGAATTGAGCGCCGGTCCGGGCCGCAAATCCGGGGGGAATTCTACTATCAATATTGTCCGCGTGCCAGAACGCGCGATACAGAGATTCTCGTATTGCGGGGAAGCGTGGTTGTACGACAATAGAGGACCTTGGTTCTTTGCAATTAGGTACACTGCTGTTACTGTTGGTTGAGGAGCGGCTCGTGAGAATTTCCGTGATAGGCGCCGGATACGTTGGTCTGGTCACCGGGGCATGCCTGGCAGAATTGGGTCACACAGTTCTTTGTACTGACAATGACGCTACAAAAATCGACATCCTCGAAAATGGCAAACTGCCGATTTTCGAGCCGGGGCTCGATGGTATTGTCGCCAAGAATCGGAAAAACGGATGCCTGTCGTTTTCCGCTGAGCTGGCGAAGGCCGTTGCTCAAGGCGACGTGATTTTCATCTGTGTCGGAACTCCGCCGCTCCCAAACGGCGATGCTGACCTCAGTTCCATTGATCGTGTGGCGCAGATGATAGCGGCGGAATCCAAGTCTGACAAACTGGTCGTCGAAAAGAGCACCGTTCCTGCGCAGACAGGACAGCAACTGAAGCGTGTCCTGGAAATTTATGGCCGGGGAAGGACGATCCGGTTTCGCGTCGCGTCGAATCCGGAATTCCTGCGTGAAGGCACGGCCGTCAACGACTTTCTGCACCCGGACCGCATCGTCGTTGGCGTCGATGACGAAACTGCGGAAAGACAGCTTCGCGAGATTTACCGGCCAGTGCTCGAGCAAGCCTTCGATTGCCCGGTGCACAACAGGTCGTGCCCGCGCGGCAACCAGCCGGCTTGGCTGGTTACGACGATCAATAGCGCGGAGCTGATCAAGCATGCCTCGAATTCTTTTTTGGCAATCAAGATCTCTTACGCAAATATGGTTTCCGATCTTGCCGAGAAGCTCGGAGCCGATATCGAAGAGGTGATGCACGGCGTGGGCCTAGACCCGCGCATCGGCGCTCACTTTTTCAAGCCCGGACTCGGTTTCGGCGGCTTCTGTCTGCCAAAGGATTTACAGGCGTTCGTGCGTCTAGCGGAACGCCACGGCGTGGATTTCTCCATGCTGCGCGAAGCCGAACGCGTTAATCATCAGCGCGTCGAAAGCTTCGTCGAGAAGCTCCGTCATTCACTCTGGGTTCTCAAGGGGAAGAAGATTGGCGTGCTGGGTCTTGCGTTCAAGGCGAATACCGACGATATCCGTTTTGCTCCTTCCATAGACTTGATCAAGCGGCTGCAGGAGGAAGGAGTTCACGTAAACGTTTACGATCCGCAAGCCATGGAGAAAATCCACGCTCGCTTTCCTGAGCTGAATTGCACCGTGGATGCGTATAAAACGGCACAAGGTGCGGATGCGTTGCTAATCGTCACGGAATGGGAGGAATTTCGCAATCTCGATTGGAAGCGCATCCATCAGAGCATGGCGCGACCGCTCATCCTGGACGGCCGGAACCTGCTTTCACCGGAAGAGATGAGCGCTCTGGGATTCGAGTATCAATCCGTTGGAAGGCCAAAGGCTGGCCAGGCGATCCCGACGGCGTCAGTTTGAACTAGCTCGCGTTTCTGCAAACTTCTTCTGAAAATAATCCAGCGTGAGCCGCAATCCTTCGTCGAGGCCCACCTTGGGCTCCCATTTCAGCAGTTTTCTCGCCTTGGTAATGTCAGGCTGCCGTCTTTTTGGATCATCCTGTGGCAGCGGCCGAAATGTGAGCGCTGCGCCGCCCCCGGTGAGCGCGCGGATACGCTCGGCGAATTCCAGGATAGTTATCTCGTGCGGGTTCCCGATATTCACCGGAAGATGTTCCTGCGAATCGAGAAGTCTGAGAATGCCCTCAATCAGATCGGAAACGTAACAGAAGCTTCTGGTCTGTTTCCCGTCTCCGTACACCGTGATCGCCTGGCCAGAAAGCGCCTGATAAAGAAAGTTCGGCAGCGCCCGTCCGTCGTTCAATCGCATGCGCGGCCCGTACGTATTAAAGATGCGCACAATGCGCGTATCCACGCCTTGTTTTCTATGGTACGCCATCGTCGCGGCTTCGGAAAATCGCTTCGCTTCGTCGTAGACGCTGCGCGGCCCCACGGAATTCACGTGCCCCCAGTACGCTTCTGGCTGCGGGCTCACTTCGGGATCGCCGTAGCATTCGGAAGTGGATGCCATCAGGAAGCGTGCCTGCTTTGCCTGCGCAAGTTCGAGTGCATGGAGCGTTCCGGCCGATCCGACCTTCAAAGTCTCAATCGGAAATTTGAGGTAGTCGTCCGGGCTGGCTGGCGAAGCGAAATGCAGCACCGCGTCAACAGATTGCTGAATTTCGATGGATTCGGAAACATCGTGATGCACAAATGTGAAGCGCGAATCGTTTGCTAGGCGCTGAATATTCTCTTCGGCGCCAGTAATCAAATTGTCGATGCAAACGATCTCCCATCCGCGCTCGATCATCGCGTCGCAGAGATGAGATCCTAGAAATCCCGCACCGCCGGTAATTACCGCTCGCACCGTGTCATCCTCTCATGAAATCCGTTACTCGGTAATCTCCGCGAGGCTTGGTTCGTCGGGGCGCACGCGATGGTTGACGTATACCGTCTTGTCGCCCATTTGCGCAAACACAAACGTTCTCGCCGGCGGCATTCTCACACGCACCGCGTCCATCTCGCTCGCAGGCACAATCAGGAAAACGCGCTCGCTTCCGTTCCACACGGGCCAGAACGTGTGGTCATTCAGAAAAATATGCGGCACATCCGGATAATACGAACCGAATTCCAGTCCGTTATAACGGCCGTTGAAAATCAGGATCTGTTTCTTGGTGTAAAATCCCACGCTGCTCGCGGCGTCGTACTCACCGTACAACACGATCTTGTCTCCAGGCTGGCAGTATTCGAGGATGGATTTCGCAAGCGGTTCGGAGGAAAGGCGCGGAGTGAAAACGCCGAGCGCCCAATTGGCACAGAAGAAAAACGCTCCGAGCGCGCAGGCCATGATGATGTTCGCCGCCAGTGCGCGTTTTTGCCGCCGGAGAACCCACGCTCCTAGAAATCCGACGAGCACGACGATCAGCGCCGCCAGAGCCTGATGCCGTAAGTCCGCGAAGGACTGCGGCGTCAGGTCCATGAAATCGGACATCGCCACGCGATAAAAACTCGTCGGATGGCTCTGCATCAGCGAGGAAATGTCTGCGGTAGAAGCGATGCCTCGCGAAACCCAAAGCATAGCTCCAAGGACTGCGGCAATCAGTACTCCGACGGACGCCAGTGCGCCTTGCGCGCGCGACAGCCAGCGCGCAGCGCGTGCTTCAGCGCGTTCCAGCCCCACGCCGAGCAGAATCGCGACAGCAGGCCACGCGCTGAAGGTGTAATATTCCATCCGGCTTTTGGTCCACGAAAAAAACAGAAAGATAAACAAAACCCACACCGTCAGCAGCACCAGAGCCTGCCCTCGCTCATCCAATTGCTTCCGCCAATCACGAAGGCGCGGTATTTCACGAATGGCCGAAGGCAAAAAAACGATCCACGGAAAGAACCACACGATGTGCTCCGCCAGCCAGAGCCACAGCGGTACCGCTTCGTAATCCGTTGGATAGCGCCATCCCACTGCGCGGAAGATTTGTTCATTGATGAAATAGAACCAGAAGAATCCGCCGAAGAATCCCCGCCCGCTGAAGATTGCGGCAATATGCCACGGCAGCGCCACCAGGAGAAATACAATGGCGCTTGAGACAAGCGGCAACCGTCGCCATTTCTCCAAGCCACCGGTCGCCAGCAGAAAGCAAAAAATAATTCCGACGGGGAAAACAAGCCCAATCAGCGACCGCGTCAGCACCGCGAACGCGATCAGCGCCGCGGCGCCCCAATATCCTTTGCGTGGCGAGATCGTTTCTTGCCAGGCCCGCAGAAAAAAGTAGAATGCGGCGGTAAAAAAGAGCGCGTAAATCGCTTCGGGAATCATGATACGCGTGAACAGAAACACGCCGGGCGACGTGCACATTACGAGACCCGAGTAGAACCCGGCGCGCTCGCCGAACCATCTTCGGGCGAAAAAATAAACCATCAGCACCAAGCCCACCACCGCCAGCGCCAGCGGAAAGCGTGTCGCAAAAGCGGTGGCTCCAAACGCCGCGTAACTTGCCGCCACCAGCCAGTATTGCAGCGGCGGTTTTTCCAGATACCGTACGCCGTCGATGTGCAGAATTACCCAGTTATGGCTCTGCAGCATTTCGCGCGCGGCCTCAGCGTGGCCTGCGTCGGAGCTGTCCAGAAGCGGCGGCCAGCCGGACGTGCCTACGTAAATGCCCACGGAAAGCGCGAGCAGAATCAGAATGGAAATTCGGCGGCTCATCCCAAACAAGCGATTATATCGATTTGCTGAGGTGGGAGAAGCGTAGTGCGTGGAAGCGCCCCGTTTGCCCTGCATCGCCGCATGATGCTACTTGGCCACGCGAAACGCTGTCGTGTGATCGTTGACGATTCGCCAGCCCTCTGGAAACTTCCTGAAGATCAGCGTGAACACTCCCTGCGGATGATCCTTTTCTCGGTCGAGCCGGTACTTGCCGATTACGTAAGCAGAATCCGCGCACAGTACGTGAATCTCCAGCCCCGAAAACGTCAGATGTCCCATCGCCGCGCGATTCGGATAGTTGGCTTGATAGCGCCTGAGCACGGCGTCCCAGCCCCGTTGAATGCCAGCCTCACCTACGAACTCGGTGTCGCTGGACTTCCAGTAGCCGCCCATAAAGGCTGGAATATCGCCTCGATTCCAATCGGCAACCTGTTTTTCCAGCATGCTTGCTATCGCCCGCGTATCCGCCTGCGAAGTCGCGTGCGTGGGGCTTTGCTGGGCGAGCAAACCGCTAGCTGCCCCCAGCGCCGCGATGACCGCCAAAACCCTGAATCGTGAGATCATCATCCATCCCCTCTTCTTATCCAAGTCTTGTAATATCTATTACTTAAAATGGCCAAGCGATTTCTGCCCGACTACGTGCGCGCCCGCGAAGTTCCATCGTCCTTGGTACCATCGCTCCATTGGAGCCGGACACCGCCTTTGGCACAATCACGGTGAGAAAAGACCCGATGATCGCAGCGCTCATTCTCGTGATATCCGGTGCCATGCTGGCCCAGTTCCTAGTTTTCTTCTGGCGCGCCAACATGCTGGCGATCGCTACCGAGCCGCTTTCGGAAAACATGAGTTCTGCGCAAAAGAATTTCTCCCCTGCGCTGAAGCTCGACGATTTCGCTACCGTCGCGGCGATGAGCAAGATCTGCCCGAGCGTTACCGTCTCGCCGGCCAAACTGTGGCAAGTGCGGGCCTACTATCAAGTCGTGCGCGTCGCCTCTTGGCTCTGCTCAGCAATCATGCCTCAGGCAAATGCTTGGGCGCGCCAGGAAATGGCCTCGTGCACACGCTACGTTGCCGTTTCCATGGATCGCTGCCTCCAGTCCAATCAGGCTTACCTAGCTGCTCTCCGTTCCTACTAACACTCATTCCGGTCAATCTTTGAAGTGCCAACAGCGCCGAATCGCTGATCCTCTAATACGCCCAGCGCATCAGAATGCCGCCCGTGGTGTATCCCGCGCCCACCGAAATGAGCAAGACCAAATCGCCCTTCTTGAGCCGCTTTTCTTGCACCGCATCGCGTAGGCCCAAGGGAATCGTCGCCGCCGTCGTATTGCCATAGCGATCGATGTTGATCATCACCTTGGAATCATCGATCCCCAGCCGCTCTTGCATGGCTCGAATGATTCGCAGGTTCGCCTGATGCGGTACCACTAGCGCCAGATCGTGATGGGAAAAGCCGTTTCGTTCCAGCAGCGTGCACGAGACTTCGCACATCCGCCGCACCGCATATTTGAAGACCTGCTGCCCTTCCTGATGCACGTAATGCATGCGCTTATCGACCGTTTCATGCGAAGGCGGATGTAGTGACCCGCCCGCTGGCATGTAGAGATGGCATCCGCCCGAGCCGTCGATATCGTTCAGGAAGTCGATAATGCCTTCCGCTTCTGTTTCCGCGGGCTCCAGTAGGACCGCGCCAGCACCATCGCCGAAGAGAACGCATGTCGCGCGATCCTTAAAATCAAGGATGGAAGTCATCACGTCCGACCCTATCACCAGCACCTTCTTGTGCGTACCCGCTCCGACGAATTGCGATCCCACGGTCAGAGCGTAGACGAATCCGGAACACGCTCCGGAAAGGTCGAAACCCCACGCGTTCTTTGCTCCGATGCGGTCCTGCACCAGGCACGCCGTTGCCGGGAACATCATGTCCGGCGTCACCGACGCAACAATAATCATTTCAATTTCTTCCGCCTTTACATTCTTGTTTTTCAACAGCTCGTTTGCGGCCGCTGTGGCCATGTGCGAAGCGGCCATGCCCGGTTCGACGTAATGCCGCTCGCGAATGCCGGTTCGTGTGCGGATCCATTCATCGGAAGTTTCAACGATTTTTTCGAGATCCGAATTCGTGGCGATTCGCGGCGGAAGGTATCCCGTGACACCTGTAATTTTTGCCGCTATGTGTCTGCCCATTTTGTTTGCGCCCCCGACAGTCGATGGCGATTGTACGATGAAAACGCTGTAATTACGGACAAGGAAAAACAGGCGGTCACTACATCGAGGGAAGAATCTCATACCGAAAATTGATCTCTGCAGTCTTGCGCAGCGTCGCCGCCGCGCCGCAGTACTTATCAAGGCTCAGTTGAATGGCATCGTGCGCCGCCTTGTCGTCAATTTTTCCTTTCATTCGATACAGAATCTCCAGCTTCACCCAGACCGTGGGAGGCTCCTTCGCGCGCTCGCCCTGAATCACAATCTCCAACGAATCCAGCTTCTGCCGCTTCTTGGCCAGGATCAGAACGATATCCGTTGCCGTGCATGACCCTAGTGCGGCCAGCATCAACTCCATTGGTCCTGGGGCGGAATTGTGCTCACGGTTGGAATCAACCGCGATTGCATGCCCGGAGGGCAATGTTGCCAGGAACTGCTCCCCGCTGACCCATTTCACCGTGGCTGTCTGCATGAGGAATTCAAACCTCCGTGTGAAATCATATAAGGAAAGGGCGGCACGCGCCCGGCTTCAGAGCGAGCTGTCAACTGCTTCGTCGGAACCGGAGACAACCTCGAGAATGGGATGAGGCTGCCTGCGAATGGTCTCCAGGAACAAGCTCACGAGACGCGGGTCGAATTGGGCGCCCGCGCAGCGCTCGATTTCTGCCAGCGCCGCTTCTGCGCTGCGTGCTTTTTTGTAGACGCGTGGCGATGTGATCGTGTCGTACGCATCAGCGATGCCAATGATGCGCGCGCCGAGTGGAATGCGCTCCCGTTCCAACTGATCCGGGTAACCCGAACCGTCAAAGAATTCGTGATGATGCTTAATCATCTCCCGCACGTTCTTCAGCGTCTGCAATGGCTCCAGAAGCTGCCATCCTAGAATCGTGTGCGATTTCATAGCGTCCCATTCGTCAGCGTCCAGTGGTCCCGCTTTGTTCAGGATTTCTTCGGGAATGCCAACTTTTCCCACGTCATGCAGCAGCGCGCCGAGCCTGACTTCCTCCACGTCGATGGGCTTCAGACCGGCAGCCTGCGCAATGAGCGCCGCATATGTCGATACTTTCTTGGAATGGCCCTGTGTGTACTGGTCTTTGGCGTCCACCGCATACGCCAGGGAAGTCATCGCGTCCATGACCACGGCCGGTAAGCGCTCAAAAGATGGGGTCTGGCCTCGGTCGTTGAGCGACTGCGAGAATTGCCGGATTTTCTGGCGGATTTCCTCGAAAGCTGCTGGTCCGGTGGTGAATTGCCGGTGCAGCATCACGCCGAGATACGCCTCCAGCACGTCGCGTTTCCAAGTCGTTGAATCTCCGGGCTCGCGCCGCTCCGCCGTGAACACCGCGTTTCCTCCCTGGTGCTTCGACAAATACATCGACGCGTCCGCCACTTGGATCAGTTCTTGCGGTGTTGACCCATGAATCGGAAAACAGGCAATACCAAAGCTCGCCGTAATGTTTTTGTCGCGAAGCAACGGGTCCGAGGCCACCCAGCTCCGCAGCTTCCCGGCAATTTGCCGCGCCTGTTCGACATTTGTTTCCGGCATTAGAATCACGAATTCGTCTCCGCCGTATCGCGCGACGATGTCGGAACGCCGGCAGTTCTGTTCGAGGATCAGTCCGACCCTCTGCAATACCACGTCGCCTTCCAAGTGCCCGTAAAAATCGTTCACGAACTTGAAGCGGTCCAGATCCATCAGCACAAGAGAAAATGGCCGGCTCGAGCGTGTCGACCGTTTCCATTCACTCGATAAAGCCTCCATCAGGTAGCGATGCGTCTTCACGCCCGTCAATCCATCGGTGATCGCCTGCTCCTGAGCTTTCTGGAAGTTTTTCGCGTTGTGCAGCGCCCCGGCAAAAAGGTCAGCCAGGGTTCGCAAAAGCTGGACCTCTTCATCGGTAAATTCCGAAGGCTCGGACGACTCCACGTAAAGCACGCCCAGCAAAGTTTCCGCGCAGGTCACCGGCAACGCGATCGCCGACGCGGAGCCGGGAAGCACTGGCCTCAAGCTCGTCGGACTCACCTGGCGCACAATGGCGATCTCGCCCGTGCGGGCCACATGTCCGATCAATCCGTCTCCAATGGCAATCCGGCGGCCGATAGCGTCGCGGCGCTTCCCGGCCTCTGCCTGCACCACCACTTCCTTTGCGGGATAATCCAGAATGCCGATGCCGATATGGTCGTACTGCAAGCCTTGCTCGATTTCCTCCGCAACTTTGATCAGGATTTCCTCGGGATTGAGTGTCGCGATCGCGTGCTCCGATATCCTGTTGAGCAGGGTGAGATGGCGCGCTTTTTTTTGCTCCTCTGCGAAGAGCCGCGCATTTTCCAGCGCGATTCCCGCCTGGCTCGCAAGCACTCGCATCAGCTCCAGGTGGCCTTCGTCGAAGGCTCCTTCATGTTGGCTATATATTGCCATCGCGCCGATGGCGCGGTCGTAGAGGATTAATGGCACGCCGCAGAAGGATCCTGCTCCGCGCGTTGATTCGACGCCGCGTTTTTGTATTTCCGCATCGAAATTTTCTCGAATCAGCAGTGGCTGCCGCTCGCGAAGCATGTACTCGGTTAGCCGCTTGGCCGCCGGGCGCGAGCGCTTCGGCTGCCTTACCGTATCCGTGACTTCCAATTCGTAACGGATCTGTCCCCGCGAGCTGTCGTAGAGCGCGATATAAAAACTCCCCACATCGAACAGCCGCCGCATTTCGGAGTATATCGTTTCGAAGAGCGTGTCACTATCGAGCGTCGAACTCAGCGCCTGTCCAATCTCGTTTAGGATGTGCAACTCTTCGCTGCGCCGCGAAGTCTGCTGGATCAGGTAGCTGTTCTCAACTGCCATTCCAATCTGATAGCCCAGCGCGAGCAGCAGCCGCAGCTCCGGCGGAGTGAATTGGCGGTTATCCGGGGTACCAAGCAACAGCACGCCTAGCACTCGCTCTTTCGCCTGCAAACTGATTCCCACCACAGTCCGGAGATTCTCCTCCAGCAGAAGTTCCCGGATGCGCTTGAATGACGGTTCCCGTTCCAGCGCTTCCCACACCGTGGCCTTGCTGAGGTCGCGCAACACCACCAATCCACCCAGCCGCGCGACCAGCTTCACGATACTGTCTTCCAGCTTCTCTTCCAGCACTTTCGCGCTGAATTCATCGCGCAAACCCGTGGTAACCACCGATATCGGCCCTTGCGCGTCGTTGTAGCGCAGGCAAAGCGCGCCGCAGGGAATCCGCACCACATTCAGCACCCGGTCCAGCGCCTGCGCGAGCATCTTTTGTATTTCGCCGCCCATGAAGCTCGAAGTCGCCAGATTCAGGTTCGAGAGCGCCAGCATGTTCCTTTCGACGCGGTGGCGCTCTTCCTCATACACGGCCATAACCATCAGCACGCCGCAGAAGAGTTGCGGCACTAGCAGCGCCAAATGAAAATCCGCTGCGCGTAGCCATACGATCTTGTTTTGCAGCACGATGCCGATGTCCAGCGCGCCCCAAGTCACGAAGGAGATCCCCAGCAGATAGTCCGAAGGAGACTCTCGCTTTCGTCCTTCCCGCCAAAACACCCGCGCTACCACAAACAACAGCAGTGCCGTACCCAGGTAGAGAGACACGGAAACCCAGCCTTCCACGTATGCCACGGCCCAAAGGGCCGCAGCTGCACCGATGCCGCACGCCGCCGTTACCCGCATTTTGGCTCGTGCATAAATCCGTGCCGCGACCAGAAATAGCAATGCCGCCAACGCCACCAGCCAGTCGCCTGCTCCCGAAATCGCTGCGGCGTGAGCGGACCGTGATCCTAGCAGTTGGCTCAGCGATGTCATCGCCACCAGCAGCCAGCCGGCCGCCCAAACCAACAAGTAGCTTTGGCGCTTTAGGACGTAGATATAGAAGAAGAACGCGGACAGCAACAGCGTGCCGGCCAGCAAGACGACTCCGACGATGCTCGTCTGAGTCAGCAATTCAGATCTCCATGTGAATCGAGGAAGGACGCTTGCGAGGATAGCAGAATTTGCGAACGGGCAACTGTTCCGTTGTACTGCCGTTGACGTTCTTCACAATGCTCTCCCAAGCGGCCTTCCCCCATACTGTCCCTCGTAGCGTTACACTTTTGGCACCGCAAGCCTTGTGGAATCGCGAGTATACGGACGCTTCGCAGCCACGCAACGGTACCACCGTACCTCCGTCAGACAGGTCCTTCTGCCTCTAGGACGCCTCGCCGGCTCGATTTTTCTCCGTCCTTCCGCTAAGATGAACGCTTCTCTGGCCGGCACAATTTGCACTGTCTTTATGACTCTCGATTCTAAACCTCGCGTTCGCTTTGCCCCCTCACCGACGGGATACCTGCACGTCGGCGGAGCGCGCACCGCTCTGTTCAATTGGCTTTTTGCCCGCCACGAGGGCGGCGTCTTCATTCTGCGAGTCGAGGACACCGACGTCGAGCGCAACCGCCCGGAACTTGTCGAGGGCATTCTTCAGGGCCTCCGCTGGCTCGGCGTCGAGTGGGACGAAGGCCCCTATTTTCAATCGCAGCGGCTGGAAGGGTATCGCGCCGCCGCCGAACGCCTGCTGAAGAGCGGAGCTGCCTTTCCGTGTTTTTGCCAGGCTGTGCAGTACGCCGGTGCGGATGCTGTTGCGGAAAGCGAAGAAGGAGCCGAAAAGATTGCGCGCAGCGCTCCGTGTCCTTGCCGCGACCTGACCTCGGCGCAGCGCGAACAGAAGATTCGTGAAGGCGCGCCTTACGCGATTCGCTTCGCTTCTCCGCGCGACGGCGTGACGCGTTTCGAGGATGCCGTTTTCGGTTCGCGCGAAGTGCAAAACGCGGAAATCGAGGATTTCGTCCTTCTCCGTTCCTCCGGCTTGCCGACCTATCAGCTCGGCGCCGTGGTTGACGACCTCGACATGCGCATCACCCACGTCATTCGCGGCGCCGATCATCTGTCCAACACGCCCAAGCAAGTGCTGCTCTATCATGCGCTCGCCGCCACGCCCCCGATCTTCGCCCATGTACCGCTGATTCTTGGGCCCGATCGCACGCGCCTCTCCAAGCGCCACGGAGCCACCAGCGTCAGCTTGTACGCCGACGAAGGTTTTCTGCCCGAAGCATTTCGCAACTTCCTCGCTCTGCTGGGATGGTCCGCGGGCGGCGATGAGGAATTCCTGCCTACCCCAGAGCTCATCTCGCGTTTCGCCCTCTCCGGAGTCAGTCGCACCAATGGTGTCTTCGACCGCGCGAAACTCGAGTGGTTCAACTCGCAATACTTGCAGAAACTTCCGATTGACGACTTGCTTCCCTACGTCAAGTCCGAACTGCAGCGTTCCGGGATTTGGCAAGATTCCTGGGATGGTTCCGAGCGCGAATGGTTTGCCCACACCGTTAACCTTCTTCGCCCGCGCACGCGCCTCTTGCCTGATTTCTCTCACTGGGCGCGCGCATTTTTCTCCGATGATTTTGATTACGACGCGGAAGCGCGCGCGAAATTCTGGAAGGATCCCAAAGTGCCGGACCTGCTCGCCAAGCTCGCCGATGTCCTCGACGTGCTTACCGACTGGAGCCACGACCCCTGCGACCACGCCCTTCGTGCGCTCGCTGCAGCCGAAGGCGTGAAGGCCGGCTTGCTCATCAACGCCACTCGCGTCGCCATCGTCGGACGCGCGGTCGCCCCGCCGCTGTTTGAAACCATGGTCGTCCTCGGCAAGTCCCGCGTCGTTTCGCGTCTCCGCCGCGCCGTCCCTGTCGTCACCGTGTAGCTTGTCGGTAAAATCTAAGGACTAATATGGATCGCGCCAAGGGCCGTTCCACTTCCCTTCGAGGATGATCCTCGCTGGTTCAACCAGACGGATTCGGAAGGTTGCATAGCCTCTCTCCCCAGCCTTTAGCTTTGGATAGATGAGCCGTACGCGCGCACCGGCTTGCCGTCCATGCTCATCAAGTTCGATGAAGAAAACTTCGCTCGGAAGCGGTGCATTGCCGTTGTAGCGAATTTTGCATGTAAGTCCCGAAATATATTCACAGTCGCTGACGGAGAAAATTTTTGCGAGCTTTCCTTTGAGTTCGATTTTAGGAATAGGAAAACCATTGGCGGATTGCGTCGTGGCCGGTTGGCCCTGGCTCCAGATCGTGCCACCTAGGCAAAACAAGATCATCACAACAAGGCGCTTCATTCTCCCGAACGTACAGCCGTGTGAGAGGCGAATCAAGATTCCTTACGCCGAATGTTCTAGGGGAGCGCTGTCGGGCCGAAAATCTGCGGAGACATTTGCTGCGATTTGGCTCCTGCGGGCGCAACATCAATTGTCGTCACCACCGGAATTCTCACTGGAGGCAGGCATACCGAATCGTTGCACGCCTGATATTGCAGCGTAAACGGAAGTTTCATTTTGCCCAGCGGCGCATTTGCCGCCGCGGAAAATTTTGCGCGCACCGTAAATTGTCCGGTGTACACCAGCAAAGGCTTGTCGGAAAACGACAGTTTTTTCGTGACGCCTTCCGGATAGCTCGTGCCGAACTCTTTAAAGCCTGCGGGCAGCTTCGCCGTCAGAACCGTCGGAATCAGATAATCCTCCGACGGCTTGTGCGCGTTCATGTGGAAACCCTGCATAATGCCCACCACCACGGCCACTTCGAACGTGCTTCCTCGCGGCACTGGCGTGATCGAAACGTAAGTCTTCGGGCTCGCTACCGATGATGCTGCGGGAATGTCTTGCGGTGCAGGCTGCGCCATCTGTGCACAGATGAGGCAAGCGCAGGATGCCACCAACACACGCATCGCAGTTCCGCTCGTCAGATTCCGCATTTTTCTCATCCTACGCTCACCGGCGTGCCGAGTTGTTCGCTCAAAATCCGGCTCATCACCTGATCCAGCGTCTCGCCTGTTTTGTCCAGCACGAAGGCATTGGTTTGATCCGACCATCCGAGTTTGAAGCTCGTCGCCAGCGCCGAAATCCAAATCTGCCGCACCGGCGAATTGGGGCTAATCACAAACCGCGTCTCTTCATCATCTTCAAAAAGAATCTCCAGCTTCCCGCTTCCGCCTTCGACCTCGAAATCGTGCTCGTCGCCGAGTGTGGCAAGTCTCTTGCGAAGGCTCTCGAAAGCCTCCGTGTATTTTTTCTCGAATTCCCGCTCGTCCATTATTGACCGTCCACTGGGAATTCCGTCTTGTGCACGAAAGGATCCACTACGCTTTTTCCTTCCGTATCCATCGCCACGCCCAAGATCGTGAATCCCCGGCTCGCATACTTGTCCTGAAACTCAATCAACCATGGGATTTCTTCGCGGCACGGTTCGCACCATGTGGCCCAGAAGTTCACGAGCACCACCTTGCCTTTCAGACTGGCCAGCGGCAGGTTCCCGCCCTGCAGCTCGGGGAACGTCACGTCCGGCTCGTCGGGCTTTCCGGCATTCGGAGGCGCATTCGCCAATTGCGTTTCGATTTCGCCTTGCAATTCGTTTTTCTCGACCTCGCCGATGTAACGCTTCACCACTTTCCCATCGCGCGAAATCAGCACGCTCGTCGGCAATCCGATCAGGCCTCCAAATTTTTCTGCCAAGTCCTCATTCCCAATCATAATTGGATAATTCATCGTTGCTTGTTTGCTATTCCCGATTTTTCCTGTGGCATTAGGCAAAGTGCTTTCCTTGCATCCGGCCAAGGCGACTCCCAGCGCGACCGCTGCGCTTATAACAACCCATCGAGAAATCTTCACGTTCACCAGCAAGCTCCCCTTACAGCGAAAAACGGTTCAGAAATGTCAGTTTACCCGAAAGCCAGGTCAGCCGGTTCATGAAAATCAGCCCGCCTACCGCCAGCAGCAGCACGCCGCTGAAAACTTCCACCAGGTGAATATGCCTGCGGAAACGCTTGTAAAATTTCAAAAATTGTCCGATAACAATGGCTGTCAGCAGGAACGGGATCGCCAACCCCAGCGAATACGCCGTCAATAGGAAAATGCCTCGCGCTACGGTGCCCTCGCTCGCCGCCAGCGTCAGCACGGACGCCAGAATCGGTCCTATGCACGGTGTCCAGCCGAACGCGAACGCGAAGCCCATCAGAAATCCGCTCACGATTCCTGGTTTTCCGCCCATGCTTCGAAAATGCACGTCGCGATTCAGCCATCGTGTTAGCGACGGCCCCAGCAGGAAAATCAGCGAAAGAGCAACCAGATGCACCGGCCGGAAACCCACCAATCCGTCAGGCGCCGCGAAGGCCATGGCGATGGCTCCCGCCACCAGCAATCCGCCAATCACGAATCCGACGCGCAGCGAAATTTTCACCAGCCAGCCAATCAGGTGCAGGCCGAAGAGCAGAATCAAAGCTCCCGCTAGCGGCGCGAGCATGGCCCGGTGGCTTTGCAGGAACGTTCCCACCGCGCTCGCCGATGCTCCGAAGCTGATGAACACAATCGAAAATCCGATCACGAAAGCCAGCGCCGACCTCAGCAATTCGCCGCGCGGACCTTGTCCCTGTTGTAACTGGTCCACCCCGACGCCGGAAAGCATCGACATGTATCCCGGCACAAGCGGCAGCACGCACGGCGAGAGAAATGAAAACAGTCCCGCAATCAACGCGGCGAATACTGTGAGCTTCATGTCAGTAAGCCTACGCTTTCCATCCCGCCATTGGATGTTGGATGTATGTCCGGCTTCGGGCGGTTCATTCGGGGTGTCGCAAATGCCATTCGGTCGCTCGTTCGTACGCCAGCGCTATTTTCAGCAGCCTTGCCTCGCCCCACTCGGGTCCGTGCAACGTCATGCCAATGGGCAATCCGCTCCGCGTAAATCCGCACGGAATCGAAATCGCCGGAAATCCGGTGAAGTTTGCCGGTCGGTTCATTCGCACCAGCGCGCCCCGCACGGATTCGGATTTCCGTCCGATTATCGCAGTCTCTTGGCCCAGGCGCGGCGCCACAATTGGCGTGGTCGGCGCTAAAATCGCGTCCACGCGTTCAAACGCCGCGCGAAAATCTTCGCGAACCCGCCCGCGCGATTGCTGGGCTTTCAGGTAATCGACGGCACGGACGGCGCTGCCCATCTGCAACCGCTTGCGCACGTCCTCGCCGTAATCCGCCGCGCGCGCCGGAAAATATCCCTGGCTCTCGTGATATTCCAGCGCCTCGGCCAGCGCAATCTGCGTGCTCGGTTCGACGGAATCCTCGATGTGCGGCAGCGACACTTCTTCAATTCGCGCGCCCATTTTCTCAAATTCCCGCGCCGCCTTCTCCACCGCGCGTTTCACCTCTTCGTCTACGCGTTCGAAGAAATACTCTCGCGGCCATCCCAGCCGCAACTTTGCGCGCCGCTTTTTCACTCGCGCCCCCGCCCGCAGCGCCCGGTAGAAATTTCCGTCCCGCGCTTCGTTTGCAGCAATCGAATCGAGCAGAATCGCGATGTCCGCGACATTTCGCGCGATCGGTCCCGCGTGATCGAGCGTCGCCGCGAGGGGCACGATTCCATCGCAGCTCACTCGTCCAAACGTCGGCTTTAGCCCGACTATCCCGCAAAGTGCCGAAGGAATCCGAATCGAGCCTCCCGTGTCTGTCCCCACGGATCCGAATCCCATTCCTGTTGCCACAGCCGCTGCTGAGCCGCCGCTCGATCCTCCAGGAATGCACTCCGTATTCCATGGATTCCTCGCGGCACCATAATGCGGATTCTCTGTGGTGATTCCGTACGCGAATTCATGCAGGTTCGTCTTTCCCAACAGTACTGCGCCGGCATCCCACAATTTCTTTGCGACCGCCGCATCGGCAATCGGAACGAAGTCCTCCAGGATTTTGGATCCCGCGGTCGTGCGCATCCCTTTTGTCCAGATGTTGTCTTTGAGGGTGATGGGAATCCCGTGCAGAAGTCCGCGATACTTTCCGCGCTGGATCTCGCGCTCCGTGGCCTTGGCGTCGCGCAACGCCCGTTCCGCGGTTACGGTAATGAACGCGTTCAACCGCGGATTCAGTTTTTCCACTCGCGAAAGCGCGCTCTTCGTCAGTTCGACGGGCGACAATTTCCCGCGACGCAACTGCGCCGCGGCTTCGGCGATCGTCCAATACGCGGATTCTCTGTTCATCCCGCCTCGAATTCAAAAAATACTTTCCTGCCTCCGCACGTTTCCAAACGAGCCGATATTTGCGATCCGAAACACAAGCCCGAACTGATTCTCGTTTCGCACTTGACCTAACGAAAGCCGCCGGTATTCGAATCCGATCCCGCAACATGACCCGTTATAGGAAATTTGCGCCACCTGATTCTGAAATACCTGCTCGCTGATATCGTAACTGAATCCGAATTCCGAGTTCCATCCTCGGCGCGTCAGGTCGCCGTATCCGAAAAGGGCGCGCACCTGATTTGAATACGGTTCGAAGACCGGCGGAACTGCCGGCGAAATGGGCGGAATATTGATGGTGGAGAAATGAGCCAGCGTGAGAAACGACTCTTTGTATGGCTTGATCTTCAGCAGCGTGCCGATCGCGGTCATCTGCCCCCGCTTGGGATCGAAATCCACACGAACCTCCGTGTCGAAATGCCCTCCCGGCTCCACGCGCAGGTCGCTGATGATCGGTGAAAATCGGTGCAAACTGTCCTCGAACGCGAATGGCGTCAGCGAATCGAGCGCCTGAAAAACGTTGCGTTGTCCCGGAACCAGCGCTCCGCCGAAAGTCGGGTCGATATAATATTTTTGCTGCAGGCTCCAGCTCACCAATTCGTCTGAGTCATTGTCGTCCGTTCGTCGAAACAATCGCTGCGTGATTCCGTATTGAACGTCGTTCGTATCCGTCAGCGTGTCATCCTCGTCGAACAGCGGATACCTTGCATAATCGTTTACGCCGTCCACGTACTCATAGTCGAATTCCGGTTCGATCGTATGCCTCCATTGTGTGCTGCCGTCGCTCCAAGTGCGTTCGAGTGCCGGCGGCCTGACGTCCAGAGAAAACTCCGCGGTGGTGCGCACGAACGGCTCATCCAAAAACTCTCCGTTCTGCAACTGCCCTCCGTAGCGTGTCGAGCGCACTGTGAATGTCGGTGTCACGTCGAGCCAGGGCCCCCAGTGCAGCGCCGCCGTCACAGTGGGGGCGAATTCCATGCGCGACACGAAAGATGGCGTGCTGAATTCCGGGGCGACATCCGTTTCGCGGTGCACTGCGTCTGCAAACGCGTCGAAGCTGAAATAAATCGGCAGATTCTGCCACGGGGCCCGGTCCACGGAGCTGGCGCGAACCTCCGGCGCCGTACGGATATCGATCGACGTATCCGGCGACGCGGTCAGGAAATTCTTGTAGCTCAAGGCTGCGAGCGCCAGGCTGAACCCGTCGGTATGTTTTGTCAGGAACGTCGTGGTGCGCACCTCGGAATTGACCGCTTGCGCGAACGTCTCGGCGAATGCCAGCCGGAACGTCAGTGAGGACAACTGATCTATGTCCGCCACGGCCCGCCAGCCGCCCGGCAACAGCGCGTCGAAGAAAAACCGGTCTTCATGCCCTCCCTGTTTTGTTAACGTTCCGTCTGGCCCCGGAATTCCGCGGTCGATCACGCCATAATAGCTCGCGGTCAGCGTCGCGTTCTCCCACGGCTTCATGCGAAGTTCGCCATTTTCGCTCGATCCGCGCAGGCTCAAGTATTGCGCCCCGACAGTCGCATCCATCCACTCCGTTGGCGCCCAATAGTACGAGTCTCCAAGGACGTAGCCCTTCGTTGACGACCGCGTCGCATCGGGAATCAGAAATCCCGACTGCCGCAGCTTTTCTCCCGCGGGCACGGAAGCATAGGGAAGATAAATTACCGGAATGTGGAACAAATGAAACGTCGCGTTCTCGAGCGCCACCGTTTTTTGCATGTGGATCACCGCGCGCGGCGCATAGAATTTCCACTTCGGCCGGTCCGGCTTGCAAACGGTAAGCCACGCATGCTTCACCACGAATGTCTCCTCGTCC
The DNA here is from genome assembly GCA_049678505.1 of Candidatus Acidiferrales bacterium. Classification (GTDB taxonomy): domain Bacteria; phylum Acidobacteriota; class Terriglobia; order Acidiferrales; family UBA7541; genus DAHUXN01. The sequence continues at coordinate 16,814 of JBAUEH010000125.1, read as the reverse complement.
ATGCGTTCGACTTCCGCCGCGGCAAATGTCAGGGGGTTGGGGCTGACCAGCACGTTGGGATTGGCAAAGTGCTCCGCCTTCACCGTCCCCCGCACATTGTAAAAAGTCCCGCGCTCTGTCTCGAAATTGTAGTTTGCGTTGTCCGCATCCAGATGCTGGTTTTCGTGATCGAACTGCACGTGCCCGCGCGCCAGCGCCACTTTGGTTTGCTGATTGTATTCCACGTGGTCGGCTCGCAGGCGCACGTCCGCGTACACGATGTCCACGTGCCCGTCCGCAAAGAATACTTTCTTCGACTCCCTCTGCGAATCGGCTTCGAGCGTTAATTTGCCTTTCTGCGTGAGCAGGTGAGTGGCCGTTTGATTCTGCGGCGGCGTGCCCGCACGGACCGCAATGGGCATGGCCACCATCAGCGCCAGCAGCAAAGCGCCTCGGCCCCTTTTAGAATTCCGCTGCGGAGAGTTCGCTTCCATCCAATCGGGCATCGCGTCGAAGAGAGTCCCAAAGCCTAACATGCTCACCAAGCCTCGCAAAGAACCGTACTGTACCCGCCTGGATTGTTTCGCTGCTGGTTATCTGTTAAGCGGCTTTCCCTTTGATTTTGCGCCTCGTCTTTTTCGGAATCTGTTAGGATGCTTTTGTCCGCGAATTACGGTCCGCAGCGCAAAACGAACCGGGTGATTCAGGTCTGCTCACAATGTGGCGCAGTTAGCAATCAGCGGGTTGATGTGTGCCCATTTTGTGAAGCTCCCTTCGCTGCAGCCCAGCTGCCTTCCCCTGTTTCCGCCAGTTCCGCTGAGGAGCCCGAGTGGCGCCGTGAAGTGGCCCGACGCCTGGAAGGTTACCGCTCACGCCGCTACGGGAAGGTTCCTCCGGAATCCCAGCCCGTTTTGTCTTTCGAGGGTGAACATGCTCCCAGTGTCATCACCACCGCTGTTGCTCCGCGCACCATTGCACGCATCCGGCCCACTCAGCGTGTTGAAATTCATGTCTCGCAGCCGCAGCTCGATTTTTCCGTCGTCGATACCTACCGCGTTCATCCGGCTGCAACTTCTTTCCCCGTTGCCGAATTGGCCGCGCGCCGTTTTGCCGGTTTGCTCGACGCCGCCGCCATTCTTGCCGTGTTTTCCGGTTTCCTCGCGATGTTCCGCTCTCTCGGCGGCCAGCTCGGATTCTTAAAGATCAATTTTGCCATTTACGCCATTATATTTTTTCTGATCTACATTCTGTATTTTGGGCTGTTTACGCTTTTCGCCGGCGCAACCCTTGGGATGCAGGTTCGCGGCCTATCGGTGGCCGCCATGGACGGGGCCTTCCCGGACACGCGGCAGTTGCTCTGGCGCAGCTTTGGCTATTTTCTCTCCGGCGGTACGCTCCTTCTTGGTTTTCTTTGGGCGCTGTGGGACGAAGATCATCTGACTTGGCAGGATCGCGTCTCGCACACATACATCACTTCGGCCCCTGCTGAGGAACACTCTCCCGATTCATAACTTTCAACTCAGGGCTTTGTAACGCTGTTAAGATGGTTTTGCTAGGCGGAATACGCCTGTAAAGCCGCGGACATGATGGACAGGACATCGCGATGAAGCACGGCTTCGTTAACCAAAAACTGGGCAAGCGCAACAGCCGCCGCAATGCGCTGCTCAGGGTCAAAGCCGCTTCGCGGCCATCTTTGTCCAGGCCCCAGGCATCGAAGCCTTTGGACGCAAAAGGCCATCGGCACACTCCGTAAAACGCGCCCGAGAGATGCTATAATCGCATCTTAGAGTAAGACGCGTCGTTGCACGTTGGCTCAAAGCCGCGGCACCGGAAGAGTACAGGAAGAAAACATGAGTTCATTTTGGAAGAAAACGGTAATTGTCCTTTCGGTCTTGGTTTTTGCCTATGTCGCCGTTGGCTACGTGAAAGGCAAGACCAGCGACAAGTCCTACGCTTCGCTCACTGTCTATAGCGAGGTTCTCCAGTACATTCAGGACGATTACGTCGACGATCCAGACGTTCACAAGGTCACTTCGGGCGCCCTGCACGGCCTTTTGGACTCTCTCGATCCCCAATCCGCTTATCTGAGCCCGCTCGAATACGCCGATTACCAAAAGAAAATCGACGACAAGACGCGTGGCGAGGTCGGGGCATTCCTTTCAAAGCGATTTGGCTATGTCGTCGTTGTTTCCGTCCTTCCGGATTCCCCTGCGCAAAAGGCTGGCCTCCTTGACGGTGACTTGCTCGAATCCATCGCCGGCTTCTCCACCACGCAGATGTCCATTGGTCAGGCCGAAGTCTTGCTCACCGGAGACCCGGGCCAAACCGTCAAGTGCGAAGTGATTCGCCGCGGCAAGCAGGAACCTTTCGATGTCACCATGTCCTACGCCAAGCTCCAGCCTCCGCATCTGCTGCAAGAGCAGATGCAGGACGGCATCGCCTACTTGCGCGTCGCTGCTTTCGACTCGGATACGACCCGGCAGATTCGCGACAAGCTCCAGCAGTTCCAGCATCAGGGCGCAAAGAAGCTTATTCTCGATTTGCGCGGCTCGGCTTCCGGCGCCGACAGTGAAGGCATCGCCACCGCGCAGTTGTTCCTTCCCTCCGGCACAATAGCCACGCTGCAGGGCCAGACCATGGCCGCACAGACATTCTCTGCTGATCCATCGAAAGTGGTTTGGAAACAGCCTATGACGGTTTTGATCTCCAACGGCACCGCCGGTCCCGCGGAAATCCTTGCCGCGGCCATTGCGGATAATCATCGCGGCGATACCGTCGGTGAGACCACATTTGGCACCGCCTCGCAGCAGAAAGTGATTACGCTCGACGACGGCGCTGCTCTGATTCTCACCGTCGCGAACTATTTCACTCCCGGCGGTAAGTCCATTCCCAAGGAAGGCGTCGCGCCCACAGTGGAAGTGAATCCACAGACCGTCAGCGACGTCGCCCAACTGAATCAGGACCAGCTTGCTCCTCCCGCGCCGGGCCAGTTGCCTTCCGCAGATGACCCGGTTGTGAAGAAGGCCGTTGAAATTCTGCAGAACCCTTCTTCCGCGCAGAAAGCTGCCTGAATCACGCGTGGTTGCTGCGGACCCGCACAACAAAACGCTTCCGCACCTTCGCTTCCGGCGCGCCGTTAGTCTGCTCGTTCTGTTCTTCGCCGCATCCGTTCTCACTGGTTGCCGGAGAAAGCATCTTGGCGCCGCAGAAATACGCGCCATTACTCACGATCTCGTTGCCGCCGCGCAATCTGCCGCTGGTCCACACGCGCGAATTTCGATTCGCCCCGAGATGGGTCGCGTCGGCAACGGGCCGCCGTACCTGGTCGCCGACGACATCTTCATCGACCTTCCCGATGCCAACCGTCGCTCCACCATCGAGCAAGCCCTCGACCGTGCCGCCGCGCGCCACCGCCTGACGCGCGTTTCGCAACCGGGGTCGCCCAACAGCATCCATTTCGATTATTTGCTCGACGGCAAGCGCACGCACTCTATTCACATCGTCATCGCAGCACCGGCGGAACGCGCATCCGGTCTGCCGCGCCTCGCCATCATCATCGACGATATCGGCAACGACAAATCAGCCGCCGAAGCTTTGCTCAAAATGCCTTATCCTCTAACGTTATCCGTGCTTCCCGGCCAATCGCACTCCACCGAAATCGCCGGCGAAACCTTCCGCCGCGGCGATCAGGTCATGCTTCATCTCCCCATGGAATTTCAGGGCAACACGGCCAAAGCTGAGGCCGTTGAATTGCGCGTGGGAATGCCGGCCAGCGAAGTCCACCGTTTGCTTGATGAGATGCTCACCCAGGTCCCTCACGCCGTCGGCGTCAACAACCACGAGGGCTCGCTCGCCACTGCCCAGCCTCAGCTTATGGCCGAAGTGATGGAAGACTTGCGCCGGCGGAATCTTTTCTTCATCGACAGCCGCACCACTGTGGCCACCGTCGCCTACAATGCCGCGAAGCAGGCCGGCGTTCCCGCGGCCTCGCGCAAGGTTTTTCTCGACGATATAGAAACGCGCGAATCCATTCTCCGCCAGCTCGATCTTGCGGTCCATGATGCAGTCGAAAACGGCTCTGCCATCGCCATCGGCCATCCGCACCCTGTGACCATCGCCGCGCTCGCCGAAGGCCTGCCTCGCCTCAAATCCCGTGTCCGCATCGTCTTCGCTTCCGCCCTCGTCCGCTAGAAGCTTTCTGTCTCTGTCATCCTGAGGAGGCTGATTTCTGCCGACGAAGGATCTCGCCTTGGCCCTTGCTTTGGCGGCTCAATTCAAAATCTCTCCCACCATTCCCATCACGTATTCCGCAATCGCCCCCGCCGAAGTCAGCGCCGGCGACTCCATGCCGATCAACTGCACCACGTTCGCGAATTGCGGATCGCGTTCGATCACGAAATCCGTGGCGTGATGGCTCCCGGGCGGAGCGAGCTTCGCGCGAATTCCCGTGTACGCGGGAACCAGGTCTTCCGCGCGAATCTCCGGCAGCATCGGCTGCGCCATGCGCACAAAATCTTCCACGGGCGGCCGGTTGCTTTCGTAATCATTTTTGTCCTCGATGTAATGCGCCGTCGGTCCCACGAGCACCCCATCCCACAGCGTCTTCGTCAAATGCACACCGAGGCTCAATCCCTCCGGATGCGGCAGTGGATACACTAGCCCGCGCACCAAATCCCGCCGGCTGCGTACGATTTCGCAATATTCTCCGCGTACCGGATAGATTTTATGTTTGGCCATCGGCGAATTCATCAACGCCGCCACTTCATCAGCAAAGAGTCCCGCGCTGTTCACCAGGCAGCGCGCCTCGATTTCTCCCGCATCGCTCGTGACGCGCACCAGCCCATTTTGCGGTTCCAGCCGCCGCACCTTCGCGTGCATCACGATATCTGCGCCGTGCTCCATCGCGATGCGCGCATACGCTTTCACCAGTTCTTCGCTGGCCACAATCCCCGTCGACGGCACTTCAATCGCCGCCGTCCCGGCGATGTGCGGTTCACGCTTGCGAATTTCCACCGCACCGATCATGCGCAACCCTTCCACGCCATTTGTTTCGCCCCGCTCCATCAATTCGGCTAGTGTCGCTTCTTGCTCCTTCGCTGTTGCTACCACCAATTTGCCCGTGCTGCGATGCGGCACGCCGTGCGCCGCGCAAAACTCATGTGTCAGCCGGTTGCCGCGCACGCACAGCCGCGCTTTCAGCGATCCCGGCGTGTAGTACAGCCCGGAGTGAATCACGCCGCTGTTTCTCGAACTCGCGCCCATGCCGAGTTTGGGCATTTGTTCCAGCAGAAACACGTCGCTCCAATTTTCCGACGCCGCTGCCGCAATCGCGCATCCCACCACTCCGCCTCCGATGATTACGATATTGGCCCGATCCATGTTCTGCAGCCTGCGGCCCTCCTTTTCGTTTTCGCCTTCAGCAAAATCTACGCCGCGCGCGCTGGATGCCCCACACTGCCTGTGACGCCCGCGCCCTAAGCATCATCACATCCTTGCCCGGAGCATTGCTCGCGCGTTCCCCGAGCAGCTACTATATCTCCGGTAGGCGACTCCTTTGACCACTGTGTCGATTCCCGTCAGCCCCGCACCTCGCAAACTGAAGCTGCGTCCCAAATCGGGCTGGCAGCCCATCGACTTCGCCGAACTTTGGTATTACCGCGAACTCCTTTGGATTCTCGCCAAGCGCGACATCCAGGTCCGCTACAAGCAGACCGTCCTCGGAATCCTTTGGGCCGTCATTCAGCCTTTCGCGCAGATGATCATCTTCACTTTGCTCTTCGCGAAAAACGGCTTCTCCACCGACGGTATCATCCCTCCCGTATTTTATTTCAGCGGCTCGATCTGCTGGATGCTGTTTGCAAACTCTCTCACCACCGCCGGCAATAGCCTCACCAACAATCAAAATCTCATCACCAAAGTCTATTTTCCTCGTCTGGTTATGCCCATCGCCGCCGGCGTCACCGGATTCGTCGATTTCGCCATCTCTTTCCTGCTTCTCATCGTGCTGATGGCCTGGTATCACGTCGTGCCCACGCTCACGATTCTGCTGCTGCCGGTTTTCGTTGCGCTGGCGATGCTTGCCTCGCTCGCCATCAGCCTGTGGCTTTCTGCGCTCAACGTGCAATATCGCGACGTTCGTTATGCCATCAACTTCGTGGTGCAATTCTGGTTTTTCGTCACTCCGGTTATTTATCCGTCGAGCATCGTCAAAGCCCATTGGAAAAAAGTGATTCTCGGCATCAATCCTATGTCCGGCGTCGTCGAAGGTTTTCGCTGGTGCTTGTTCGGACGCCCCGCGCCGGGCGCCATGACCGTTGTCTCCATCGTCACGATTTTCGTTCTGCTTACCGGCGGCCTGTTTTACTTCCGCCGCATGGAGAAAACATTCGCCGATTTCGTCTGACTCTTCATGCGGCTATAATCCTAGCTATAATCGATGTTTCGCGAAGTTGCGTTACAGCATCTCAATTCTGAATGAACGGTCAACTGGCTTGCGCAGGTTCTAAGCGATGAGTGACGTTGCCATTTCCGTGCGCGGCGTTAGCAAGCGCTACCAGATCGGCGGGAAGCGCGGCGGCTACAAAACTCTGCGCGAATCTCTCGTCGGCGCCTTCCGCGCTCCTTTCCGCCGCAACGGCCACGCTCCCGCGCCCGCCGAACGCGCCTTCTGGGCCCTCAAAGACGTCACCTTCGACGTTCACCGCGGCGAAATCGTCGGCGTCATCGGACGCAACGGCGCCGGCAAATCCACCCTCCTCAAAATCCTTTCCCGCATCACCGACCCCACCGAAGGCGAAATCGAAATCGAAGGCCGCGTCGGCAGCCTCCTCGAAGTCGGCACCGGCTTCCACCAGGAGCTCACCGGCCGCGAAAACATTTTCCTCAATGGTGCTATCCTCGGCATGAAGCGCGCCGAAATCACCGCTCGCTTCGACGAAATCGTCGCCTTCGCCGGCACCGAAAAATTCCTCGACACGCCCGTCAAATATTATTCCTCCGGCATGTACATGCGCCTGGCCTTTGCCGTCGCCGCGCATCTGGAACCGGAAATCCTCGTCGTCGACGAAGTCCTCGCCGTCGGCGACGCCGAATTCCAGAAAAAATGCCTCGGCAAAATGGGCGACGTCGCCCGCGCCGGCCGCACCGTCCTCTTCGTCTCCCACAACATGGCCGCCGTAAAGGTCCTGTGCCGCAAGGCGATTTTGCTGAACAGCGGCGTCATCGCCTCCTCCGGGGATGTTGCCGATGTAATCGAGGATTATTCCCTGACGGTTGCGCCCCAGGCGAGCGTTCGAGAATGGCCGGATCCCACTACTGCTCCGGGCAATGAAAACGTTCGTCTCTCCTACATTCGCATCATCCCGCCAGAGAACGAGGCTGCCATCACCATCGACACAGGCGCTTTGATTGAAATTGGCTTCGATAACCTGCGCGAGAACATCACTCTCGATTGCACCGTTTACCTGACCAGCCGCGACGGCGTTCTTGTTTTTGAATCCGGCCACATCATTAGTTCGGATCGCGATTCCCGCTGCGGTTTCTATCAGCTGGCGGGCAGAATCCCCGGGCATTTGCTCAACGCCGGGCGTTACTCCTTGGACGTACAGTTCGGCCAGGACCAGTGTTACGTCCTGTTTCGCATCGATGGCGTGGTTTCCTTTGAAGTCGAAAACACCGCCACCGGCAGGGGTTTGAACATGAGCGTGGCTCCCGGCGTCATTCGTCCGCTGCTCTCCTGGCGCCACTCCTTTAAGGAAGAGTCTTCGTTGGTTAATCGTGGCATCGTCGTATAAACCGCGGATATGAACAAGCCTCATGCCTTCTTTTTGCATCCGCAAGCGCTGGTCGACGAGGGTGCCAGGGTTGGCCCTAGGACGCGCGTCTGGGCTTTTGCCCATATCGTTAAAGGCGCAGTCGTAGGCGAGGATTGCAATATTTGCGATCATACGTTTATCGAAGGCAAGGTCCGTCTCGGCAATCGCGTTACTCTCAAGTGCGGCGTATTTCTCTGGGATGGTGTGCAAGCGGAAGATGGCGTTTTCGTCGGCCCAGCCGCTGCATTCGTAAACGATCTTCGTCCGCGCAGCAGGAATGTCGGTGCGAAACTCGAAGCAACACTATTGAAAGAGGGATGCAGCATTGGAGCGAATGCAACGATTCTGGCGGGTGTCACAATCGGACGATTCGCAATGGTGGGTGCCGGAGCAGTAGTGACTGATGACGTTGCCGATTTCGCGTTGGTCGTAGGCAATCCGGCCCGCTTTCGCCGCTGGCTTTGTCGATGTGGCCGGAATCTTGTTTTTCGGCGCAATTCTGCCGTCTGTAATTGTGGTGCGCGATACCGTTTACGGAATAATCGCAAAGCGGAAGAGCTAAACCCATGAGCCTCGCCGACTGCAAGATCATCGACCTTCCCAGGATCAACGATCCGCGCGGCAATCTTACCTTCATCGAGGGCGGCCGGCACGTGCCCTTCGAAGTGAAGCGCGTCTATTATCTTTACGACGTCCCCGGAGGCGCTGAGCGCGGCGGCCACGCCCACAAAGAATTGCACGAATTTATCGTCGCCATGTCCGGAAGCTTCGACGTCGTTCTGAACGACGGCGCGCAGCAAAAGCGCTTCCATCTGAACCGCTCCTACTTCGGAATGTACGTTTGCCCCATGGTCTGGCGCGAACTCGATAATTTTTCCTCCGGCTCCGTCTGCATGGTCCTCGCCTCCAATCTTTACGACGAAGCCGATTACTACCGCGATTTCGAAACTTTCCGCCGGGCTTTGAATCCATCAATGTTCAATCCATGAACGCTCAGCCTATGAAAGTCCCTTTTCTCGAGCTGAAGCCCGCTTACGATGAACTTCGCGCCGAACTCGACGCCGCCTATCACCGTGTCATGGATTCCGGCTGGTATCTGCTGGGCGAAGAACTCACTCAGTTCGAGGCCGAATTCGCAGCCTATTGCCAAGCGAATTTCTGCGTCGGCGTTGCCAATGGCCTCGACGCCCTGCATCTCATTCTGAGGGCTTACCGCATCGGCCCCGGAGACGAAGTGATCGTCCCCAGCAATACGTACATTGCCACTTGGCTCGCCGTTTCCTACGCCGACGCAACGCCCGTCCCCGTCGAGCCGGATCCGCAAACCTTCAACATCGCGCCCGAGCGCATCGAGCGCGCCATCACCGCCAAGACCCGCGCCATCCTGCCCGTGCACCTCTACGGCCAGGCCGCCGACATGGACCCCATCCTCGCCATCGCTCGCCAGCACAAATTGAAAGTCATCGAAGACAACGCCCAGGCCCAGGGCGCCCGATACAAAGGCCGCCGCACCGGCTCTTTGGGTGACGCTGCCGCCACCAGCTTTTATCCCGCAAAAAATCTCGGCGCGTTCGGCGACGCCGGCGCCATCACTACCAACGACGCGGAACTCGCAGATCGCCTCCGCGCCTTGCGCAACTACGGCTCAAAAAAGAAGTACGAGAATGTCTGCCAGGGCTTCAATTCGCGTCTCGACGAGCTCCAGGCCGCCTTTCTCCGCGTCAAATTGCGCAAACTCGATGAATGGAATGCCCGTCGCCGCGCCGTTGCCGCCCGTTATCTCCGCGAATTCAGCGGCACGCCCGCCTTGCAATTGCCTTTCGTTCCCGAATGGGCTGAGCCTGTCTGGCATCTCTTTGCCGTGCGCCACGCCCGCCGCGACTCCCTGCAATCTTCCCTCGCCGCTGCCGGCATCGGCACGCTGATTCACTATCCCATTCCTCCGCATCTCTCCGGTGCCTATTCCGCCACTGGAGGAAAGCCCGGCCTGCCCGCCGTGGCGGGAGACTTCCCCATCGCCGAAGAAATCGCCAACACCGAATTGAGCCTGCCCCTGGGCCCTCACCTCCAGCCCCAGCAGCAGGACTCTGTCATCCAGGCGGTCCGCCACCTTTGCTAGCCAGCGCCAGCGACACCACGAAAACCAGCCTCAATAACCTCCGCAAGCCGCTTTCCTGGCTGAGGTACAAAATAGGAATGGCGCGTTACAACAGACGCTATCAGAATTTTCGTCCGACCTGCAGCGACGACGCGGTTGTTTCCGGCATTGACGAGTACGTGGCTTACCTTGCGGCCTTCCTCGAACGTGGCAACATGGAGATGTTTTTGAAGCGTCTTGCCGAACTGAGCGCAAAATTGCGATCCGAGCCCTTATGGGGTCGAGCCCTCTTCGTCCCTGAACTCGACGAACTCGTTCGTCGCGCCAGCCTTATCATCACGCCGAAGCCCAACCCGTCGGCAAACTCCAAGCTCCTGGTCCACATTGCCACCGAGGTGTACCCAACCGGCGGACATACCCGCGTCATGGAAGATATCGTCACGAACCTTCCCGAGCATCAGCACGTTTTGATCCTGACCCGAATGTACGAAGCGCACCCTGGCCTTGTCTCCCTAAAACCCCGCTTTGACGAATTGAGCTTCGACGTCCGTCTGCTACGATCTTCCGGTTGGACGAGAAGGGCAAGGGAACTCTCATCTTTAATCACCGAGCTTAGCCCTGACGCGATCCTGCTCTTCGCTCACCAGGAAGACAGCATCGCTAACGCAGGCGTGGCAGGACATTCGGCGCCGCGCATCTTGTTTCTGCACCATGCCGATCACCAGCCCTCGCTCGGGGCTTTCCGGGCCGATTACATGCATGTCGATTTAACTCCTGCTTGTCATAAAATTTGCGCGTCCCATCCCCGCCTGCACACCTCAATGCTCAACCTTACCGCTAAAGGTACAGGCACAGTTAAACTAGTCGAACGACACCCTATCATCGGGGCTACTTGCGGAGCACCATACAAATATGCCGGCTCGACCGAGTTCACATACGGTCAGTTATTAGCAGCGCTGTTCTCGGCTGGGGTAGGTCGGATCCTTCACATCGGCGACATGCCCGACGAGCAGAAGAATCAAATCCGCACCGAAATCACGGTAAATGGCCAGGATGCCAGCCGCATGACTTTCTTGCCGAACACGCCGTCCCTAACGGCGAAACTGCTCGAAGTCGCGCCCGACTTTTACCTGGTTTCCCACCCCATCGGGAGCGGCAAAGCTACTCTCGAGGCCACGAGCGTCGGTCTGCCAATTGTTCAGACGCGCCCCGCCAGCGGTTTGCCGCTTCTGTTTGTCGACATGACGTTCGACACTTCGGTGGTTATCCAAAGCTTGGACCAGGTGCCTGCCGCCGTTCTTCGTTTGAAGGGCGAGAAGAGTACGCTCGCGAATTGCAGCCGGTCCGTCTACGAGAAACACTATTCTCCGGCGGCGTTCCGCGAAGGGTTGCTGTCCGCGATTGGTATCGACCACTGATCTGCTGCGGTGCTAGTTTGTTTTTTTGAGAAGGCGGTCAATGAAAGTAAGCGTAATCGTTCCGAATTACAACCACGCGCGCTTTCTGCGCAAGCGCATCGATAGCATCTTGCAGCAAACGTTTCAGGATTTCGAGCTGATCCTGCTTGATGACTGTTCTACCGACGACAGCCGCTCCATTCTTTCCTCTTATGCCTCCGATCCCCGCGTACAAATCGAATTCAACCACGCCAACTCCGGCAACCCATTCAAGCAATGGAATAAGGGCGTGCGCCTAGCCCGCGGTGAATATGTCTGGATCGCGGAATCCGACGATTATGCAGACGAAAGAATACTCGAGCATCTGGTGGCCTTACTTGACGCTGACCCGAAATTGACATTTGCATATTGTCGGTCGAGGCGTGTCACAGCGGACGACTCCTTTGAAGGATTCGCGGATTCTCACATGACTCCTCTGAATCCCTACCGATGGACAGCAGATTATGTCGCCGATGGGCAGGAAGAATGTCGAACCTACTTCGTACGCCACAATCCGGTACCCAACGCGAGCGCTGTCGTTTTTCGAAAAAGCGCCTATGAGCAAACCGGCGGAGCCGATGAGGGCATGTCCGTCTGCGGCGATTGGAAACTTTGGGCAAGCATGGCTCTGAGAGGAAAAATCGCGTACGTCGGCGAGCCGCTCAATTACTTTCGGTTTCACAGCGCCAGCGTACGCAGCAAGACATCGCGAATGAACGTAGACGTGATCGAACACCTGAAAGTGATTCGGTGGTTGCTGAATCAAGTCACCCCGCCGCCAGAGGTTCTAGAAAACGTCGGTCAGTTGGTGGCGAGCATGTGGGTACCTGCGGTGATGAGCTTCCATGTTCCTCTCGCAGTAAAACGCTCGATCATACAAAGTGTTCGAGAGATCGACCCCCATCCTATTGCGAACGCAGTTCGCCCCGCATTGGTCACAATCGGTCGAAAATTCATGCGCCACTGGCGCGCTGTCAGTTCAAGCTCATAGTCACTTACCAGGTGCTAGTAATCTCCTCCCGTCCCCGCTTCCAAGCCGGCTCCTGAATCACCGGTGAGCGGTCGCCGTGCCTGATACCATCCTTTAGGATTGACTTTCCGGTTATCTTGGAGTATAAAGAAGTTGCCTGCCTAGAGGCAGGAAGGAGCCGTCGCCGCCGAAGCTTGGCGGCTTTCGCTTTTTATGCGTTTTCTAATTTTCGATCCGCTGCGGGAGAGCGTGGTAACAAAATGGCTCGGTCTTCCGTAATTCGCACAAACAGCAGGGCTTATTCTGAAAATGGAGGCCAAAATTCTAATCGGTACACAAAACACCAGTCCGCTTTCGTCAACTTGTTGAAAATCCATCACTTAACTTTTTCTAATCGGGACTGAAAACGCACTTTTCCGCTTCCGTCCCGCCTTCGAAATCCGGCCCCGTGCCCATTCCAAGTATCAGGGTCCAATAACGTGGCATCGATATCAGTAATCTCCTCCCGTTCCCTCGAACAGCGCCGTGAACGGCACTTCGCGCGCTTCCGTCCCATCGTGCGCCGCGTAGCTGATTCCATGCTCGTTCTCGCGATCCGACCACAGCGACGCCGCGCCGTGCACTCCATCTTTATTCAGCGCGTAGAACTGCAAGTCAAACATCTTCAGCCGCAACTTATCGAACTCATAGTTGTGCACCACGCGATGCAGCGCCTCCAGACACGCATCCGTCGGCGACATTCCCCGCCGCATCATTTCCACCACCGTGTGCCCGCCCGCGATTTTGATGTCTTCCTCGCCGCGCCCCGTCGACCCCGCTCCGCCCACGTCCTGATCCAAAAACAATCCCGCGCCAATGATCGGCGAATCTCCGCAGCGTCCGGAAATTTTCCACGCCAGCCCTGAAGTCGTGGTCACGCCCGACATTTCCCCTTTTTCATTCACCGCCAGGCAATTGATCGTTCCCGTCGGCGGATGCGCCACCACTTGCCGGATCCACGGCGCCCACGCCTGCCGCTCCGGCGTGTCCAGCAATTCTGCCAATTGTTTGTTGAACTTCGTGTCGAACTTCTTGTCAAAGTCCGGCGCGTCCAGTCCCGGCCTCCAGTCCTTCGAGCTTTGTGCCTTCCACGCCAGCCACGCGATCCGCGATTTGTCCGTCAGCAAATTCATCGACTCGAATCCTTCGTCGATCGCAAACTGTGTCGCGCCCTGCCCCACAAGAAACGTGTGATTCGTTCGCTCCATCACCACGCGCGCCACCTTCGCCGCATTTTTCACCTTTTCCAGCGCGCCCACCGCGCCGCACCGCCGCGTCGGCCCGTGCATCACGCATGCATCCAGCTGCACCACTCCATCTTCATTCGGCAATCCGCCGTAGCCCACCGAATTGTCATTCGGATCGTCTTCCACCGGCGTCACCACCGCCAGCACCGCGTCCATTGTGTCGCCCGTCGTGCGCAGCACCTGCATTCCCGCATCCAAATGATGCAGCCCATTGTGCGCGGAAATGATGCACGGCCGCCTGCCCGTCGTGGCGGGCTGGCCCGTCCTCGGCGCCGTCTCCTGCAATTTCGCTGCGACGCCATCACCGCTTGTCTTTCCGCCGTTCGGCGCGACCGCGCCAAACACTTTGCTCGCGCTCGCCGCAATTCCGCCAGCCAGCGCGCTGAGAAAAAATTTCCGCCGTGTCCAATTTTCCATTTTTCGCCTCGCAATAAACGTACGTCCCGCGTGCGCAGCATATTCCCGCCCGGCCCTTCCTTCAAGCAAACCCTGTTCCGGCTCTCGTAGGGGTGGCCCTTGGGCCGCCCGTCGCGACTCCCCGAGTCGCGCCGCAATTGGAAGCAACGACCTGCGCAGCGTGAATTGCAACTCAAAAGATCGGTACGAAAGACTTTTCCTTTCGCGCGCTTTGTCCGCGCGATGTTTTCCCGTTATCTGCGATTCGAAGCCGCTCGACAATCTCTCTTCGACGCTCCTTCACTTTCAGCCCTCCTGCTTTCATGCTAGCTTGACTTGCGAATGTTCACGGGCCGAAAAAGTGAACGCAGCAACGCTCGCCGCAGTTCGGCGCCGCTCGCCGCTGCGTTTGGGCCAAGCGCGGTTCTTTTGGTACTTGTCCTCGCAATCGTCGCGCTTCGCACCGCCGCAACTCCGCCGCGTCAGCTCGCTCCCGCATCCTCGCCCATGTTTTACAAAAACGTCCTCCCCATCCTTCAACAGCACTGCCAATCCTGCCATCGCGCCGGCGAAATCGCTCCCATGCCGCTCGTCACCTACGCGCAGACGCGCCGCTTCGCCAGCCAAATCAAGAACAAAGTCACCCATCGCATCATGCCGCCGTGGTTCGCTGACTCTTGCTGCGGCCATTTTTCAAACGACCCATCGCTCACCGCGCAGCAAATCGCCACTCTTGCCGCCTGGGTCGATGCCGGCGCACCCGCAGGCAATCCACGCGACGCGCCTCCGCCGCGCCGTTGGGCCACCGGTTGGATCATTCCTCAGCTCGACGACATCATCAAAATGCCCGCGCCCGTTTCGCTTCCCGCCACCGGAGACGTTGAATACACCTACGAAATCGTCCCTACCCATTTCAAAAATAATGAATGGGTGGAAATGTCGGAAATCCGTCCGTCCCGCCGCGCCAACGTCCACCACGCTGTCGTCTACATTCGCCCGCCAAACTCGAAATGGCTCCAGCACGCGCCCATCGGCGTTCCATTCACTGCTTCAACTCTGAAAAATCCGCAAGACCAGCGCGACGCCAAATGGACCGACAGCGACATCCTCCTCGTCTACGCGCCCGGCAGTTCACCCGACAACTGGCCGGAGGGAATGGCAAAATTCGTTCCCGCCGGCTCCGACCTCGTTTTTCAAATGCACTACATCACCAAAGGCCGTGCCACCACCGACCAAACCAGCATCGGCCTCGTTTTCTCCAAGCAGCCGCCCAAGCAGCGCGTCTTAACTCTCCAACTTACCAACGATCATTTCATCATCCCACCCGGCGTTTCCGATTTTCGCGTCGAAGTCCACGGCACGCTGCCCAACGATTGCACGCTTCTGAGCTTTTTCCCGCACATGCACCTCCGCGGCGCCAAATTCGAATACAACATCATTCATCCCAACGGCACTCCCTCCGGCAAAGTCGAAACGCTACTCCGCGTCCACTACAATTTTTACTGGCAATTGAGCTATCGCCTCGCCCAGCCGCGCTTTCTCAAAGCTGGCACTGAACTTCAAGCCGTTGCCTGGTACGACAATTCCAAGAACAATCTGCACAATCCCGATCCCACCGTCGCCGTGCGCTGGGGCGACCAGACCTATGATGAAATGATGGTCGGCTTCTTCGACGTCGCCGTCCCCGCCTCCGTCGACAAATGGCATTTCTTCATCCGCCACCAACCCGCCCCCGCCCATCCGCACCAATAATTCCGTCGCTGGAACACAATTCTCGTCTGTCATTCCGAGCGAGGATGCGATCAGCATCCGACGAGGAATCTGCTTTTGCTTTGATCTTACGGGTGCCCCATCCTTCGCGCTCTCTGCGAAGGGTGGGGTCTTTGCCTTTGCATTTGGTTGTAGCGGTGGCCGGCTTTGCTATTCACCGGCCTCACTCTTCCCGCATAAGTTTGGATGGATCGACGGCAAGCGCTCGCCGGGCGGGAATGGCGGACGCTGCAATGCCCAGCAGAGCCATCGTCAGCACCGCGCCGCCCACGACCACGGGATCCCGCGGATTCGCCTGATACACAATGTGCCCCAGCAACCGGCTGGCGAAGACGCCCGACAGCAGTCCCACCGCCGATCCCACGCCGAGCAGCGCCATGGGCCGCCCCAACGCCGCGCTCATCACCTGCGCTCTCTGCGCGCCCAGCGCCACGCGGATGCCCAGCTCCTTCATGCGCCGGCTCACGCCGTAGGCCGCCATGCCGAAGATTCCGGTAACCGCCAGCATCGCCGCCAGCAAGCCCATGACGCCCAGCGCCACCGTCGCCGCGCGCGCCGGGAACAGCACATCTCCCAGCGCATCGAGCCAGCGCTCCGGCGTTATCGGCACATTCGGCTCCATTCCACCGAGCGTGTGTTGCAGCGCCATCGCAATCTCTTTCGGCGCCAGCCGCGACCGCACCACGAGAACCGCGTCACTGTCCTCGCTTTGCGACAACGGCAGAAACACGGCGGACTGCGGCGACTCCGCCAGGTCGTGATACTTGCCGTCCTCCACCACGCCCACCACTTCCATCAGCTTGTCCCACAGAATGAAGCGCTGTCCCACCGCCGGCGTTTCGCCCCACATTTTTCGCGCGAAAGTTTTGTTCACGATCGCTACGTTCGGCGTTTCTGCGGTGTCCGTCCATGAGACATCCCGCCCGCTCAGTAGCCGCGTGCCGGCGGCCTGCAAGTATCCCGGCGACATCACATACGCGAATGTCGCCAGCGCATAATTGTTCGCGGTGCGCTCGACCGTTCCCGGCCGGTAAATGGGAATATCGCGCATCCAACTGACCATCG
>JBAUEH010000124.1:0-1563 GCA_049678505.1 Candidatus Acidiferrales bacterium | reverse complement strand
GGATAGGCCGGCAGATTCGAGACCGTCGCCTGCGAAATGACGCGCGCGTCGGCCGGCGAGGAGTTGATGGTGTCGCGGGCCGTCGCCTCGCGGTACTTGGCGAGATAGGATTCCAGAAGGTCGCGCTGCACCTTCGCGTCGCGCTCAAGCGCCCGCAATTCGACGCCGCGCACGTTGGTGCTCGCCGCCTGGTTCTTGAGCTGGTCGAACTGCGCCGTCAGCGAGGCCACCCGCGCGCGGGCGATCCTGGAGTCGTTCTCGAGCGAGCGCGCGATGCTCTCCGCCTCGGCCCTGATCTGCGCGTCGAGATCGGCGATCTGCGCCTTCAATTCCTTGATGCGCGGATGCCGGTCGCCGAGCGAGGTGGACTGCTCGGCAAGCTCCGCGCGAAGCGTCACCCGCTGCTCCGAAAGCCGGCGGATCAGCTCGGAATTGAGAATATCGGAATATTCGACCGGCTGCCCGGAGCTGAGCATTTGCCGAATGATCTTGGCCTTGGCTTCGGCGTCGAACATTTGCGCGCGCGCCGTCGCAATCTGCGTATTGAAGTCACCAAGCTCCTGCGCCGACAGCGTGGTATCGTTTGGTCCGACCAATAAATTGGAGTCGCCGCGAAACGCCGCGACCTTTGCCTCGGCGTCAGCCACCTTCTTCTGCAGAGATCCAATCTCGCCGGAAAGCCATGCCACCGCCGTGCGCGCCTGATCCTGCTTGGCGATGCGCTGGCGCGCCAAATATTCCGCGGCAATGGCGTTGGCGACGTTGGCGGCGAGTCCGGGATCCTGCGACAAAAAGTCGACGACAATCACCCGCGACTTGTCGATTGCGTAGACCGTCAGCCGGTCATAATAGGCTGCAAGGACACGCTCCTCCGGAGTCATGAGCATCGGGTCCTTGATCAGCCCGAGCCGGCCGAGCAAAGATTTCAGCCGCGAAACTCCATGTAGGGCCGGGTTGAATTCCGGCCGCTCGGTGAGGTGAAGCTTGGCGATCACATCGCGCGCGAGATCGCGCGAGAGCACGAGCTGAACCTGGCTGGTGACCGCCTCTTCGTCGACCGCTCCGCGCGCGAGCACGTCCTTGTCGGCGTCCGGCCGCAAATAGATATTATCGCGGTTCTCTATCAGCACCCGCGATTCCGAGAGGTATTTAGGCGGAATCACCTGAACGACGAAAAGCGTGAGCAGCGCGACCAGCAGCGTGGGGCCGAGGATTTTCCACTTGCTGCGCCAGAGAGCCGCGCCGAGCGTGGGGAAGTCAAATTCCGCGTCGTTCAAAGAAGCGGCGGACGAGGACCGCGCCGACTGCGCCACCACACTCATTACCGAACTCCCGAAGGGTACGCTGACAGCGAGCGCTCATTACAAAGCATTAGGGTTTCCATCCGGTTAAGGAGCCTCGCTGGAGCCGGGCGACCGCTCCAGCCGCCGATCCGTGAGCTCGGCCGCCCAGAATTTGCAGTGAGAGATTTTTAACTCCGGCAAGTGTCAATCGGCTTAACCGCCTTCGGCGACTTGTACGGACGTTTCATGGAAGAGTTGGCGCAGCCGGCCGCTTCGATGC
>JBAUEH010000123.1:0-24841 GCA_049678505.1 Candidatus Acidiferrales bacterium | reverse complement strand
GATCAAAGCCTGCTTGCGGCTCCCCGAGGCTTATCGCAGCTAGCCACGTCCTTCTTCGTCTGTTGGCGCCAAGGCATCCACCGTACGCCCTTAGTAGCTTGACCATAAAACTCACCTAACACGCCTGACTCAATCAAGAGGCAGGATCCTCGAGGACACAACGGAGGTCTTGCAAGCCTTCGCGGCATACCTCAAGGCCAACGCATTGGAGAGTTCGCCTTTCCACATTGCGCTACTTGAGCAAAACTTGCGGATCATTGCACCCGCGAACTTGAGATCGCGTATGCAATGGCCAGCTTCCTTCAATTGTCAAAGAGCTATGTCCCGCTTGCTTTCCTTCGGGACTCTCCGCTCCCGGCGGAGCCGCCACAACCGCAAAACTGGCGTGACGGAAAATAAAAAACCCGGCGTCAAGCGCCGGGCGATTCCTTCCACAAACCTCGTCGGAAGGATTTGCTCGAAGCTCGACTGTTGTCTATCCGGTGTTCGTAACCAACCTCACCTCGTGTTCTGCAGGGGAGATTACCGGCCCGTCGGGGCCACCGAGCTCCAGCCCGGTCTTCCGACATCCGATAAGTATACGTATTTCCGAGTATTCGTCAAGTACGATGCCAATTATTTTTACAGCGTTTCCCGTCCTAACCCTGTGAATTTCACCGTTTTTGTGGAAATCCAGCCTAAATAGCACCCAACAAGCTTTTGACAAAAATGCTCCGCTCGCAGTATCACGCCCTGAGGTCAGCTAGCTTCTCGTAGTAGGACCTCAGCGGCACGTCAAAAACTGACCGGAAGAACTCGATCGAATCCATAACTTTAAGGATATCTTCCCAGAGGATAAGCCTAGTTTCGGAATTCTCTATGGCTCTCCATTCTCTTCTAATTTCGTAGCCAAGGGAAATCAGGAGCAAGAATTCCGCCGACCATCCGTGCTCGGTCAGGCACGCTTCGAGTTCGTGATATCTGTCCAATTGATCCCCTAGTTCCGCTCCCACGGTCTTGTTTTCAATGAGCACCACCCGTTTTATTCTCGGCTGGTGAATCAGGATATCCGGTCTGATGTCCCTGAACTTGTCAGGCCAATCGATCTCGGAAAACAGTCTTTGACTCAGTTTTGCATCCACGAGCAATTCATCGAACTTGATATCATTGCAATCGAGATGCGCTCCTGTTTCGAGGAATCTCTCGTTCGGAGCACCGATACATCGGCTGATCGGAATCCTGTAGTCATTCCCGTGATGAGCGAGATGCAAAACCAGCATTGAGAACAGCGCCGACCACCAAGGTTCTGAGTTATGGAAGCAAGGACTCGGCTGGATAAAGAGCCATGTGGCGTTATCGTTCGGGCCTGCTTGCACGCATGCTCCGCTCATAGAATCTCCTTTCCGCCCTTCAATTCTCGTTTGTATGAAATTGCATTGCCGATTCTCTTGACTAATCTGCTCGGCTCGAAATACTCCGGCGTGCGTACGTATTGTTTGTCTGAAACCATATAGCGTTGGTAAATTGCTCTGGGAATTTCGACCAGATAATACCCTTCGCCGAAACGTTCCACAAGTTCGGGCCACGTCACGTAAATTTCTTCCTTCGGCTTCTCGATTTCGCCGAGGAGTTCTTTCTTGGTGATGACGCGGATCGAACCGTGCTCGTCTTTCGTTTCAGTCTCTTCCAGGATCCGCCACACCCTGAACTTTTCGGATGCCATTTTCCTCTTCCTCAGCGCACGAAGCGGCATATAAAGCGCGAAAACCTGCGGCAAGCGTTCAACGCCGCTAAGTCTTGTGGAGTTAGCTAGATATGCCTTCGCGTTTCTATTAGGAACGCCGAGGGCCAACGCTTGAAAGCGAAGGACTTAAGAGGAAGGCTAAATTTGAAAACAGATCAACGATTCAGCGAAAACTTGCGCGTCCGCTGCATCGCGCAACTACGATTGGGGTGCCCACAACGCTGGTTGCAGTTATCCTTTTTTGTGCTTAAAGAACTCCACCTGGCGCAAGCGTTTCTCGGCCTGAGCTTTTGACTTGTACGGCCCGCCAAGGTTTTTCCCGCTCTCGGAGAGCACTTTGTATCCGCCTTTTACTTTCTTGATCATTTCGTTCTCCTTTCCGCTGCAAGCCTCTCGCTGCTCCGCACGGTGGTCAATCCATAGAAACCCGTAACGGCACCGTGGGGGCTCCGCAAGTTCGGTTGACTTGCCTGTGCGAGCCGGCCTAGCATTGTCGAATCCCAATATTCCGCCGCCCCGGGCACAGCGGCGCAGACCACGGCGAGTTTAGCCATGACTGACTTCGACGAACGCGACAAACCGGACAAGCCGCAAGATCGGTGGCGCGAAGAAAACCCATCCTCGCGCCCGCTGAAGCTCGCGCTCCTGGCGGCGGCGATCATCTGCATCATCGCGATCGTGGTCTATTTGAAGGCCCGGCATCAGCCACCCGCCTTGCGCGACATGTTGCAGAGCCAGCCAGCAAACCATCCGACCAGCCGGCCAACACCCGGCAGCCTGCGCGCAGAAATCCACTTGATCCCCTTGCCGTCAAGTAAATCGCAGGAGGTAGAGTCATGAACTCCTCAACGAACGGCCCATTCAACACCATCCTGATAACCGGTGGCACCGACGGTCTTGGACGCGCCACAGCGATTCTGCTCGCGTCGGAGGGTTATCGTGTTTTCGCTGCAGGTCGCAATCCGCAGAAGCGCGCCGCGCTGGAACAGTTCGCTGAAGAACATGAATTGCCGCTCGAAACTCTCGACCTGGACGTAACCAGTGACGAATCCGCCGACCGCGCCGTCGCTGAAGTCGAACGCCGCGCCGGGCCAGTCGACGTCCTCGTCAACAACGCTGGCATCGCCATCGCGGCCGTGATGGAAGAAATCACGCTGGCCGATCTGCGCAAGCAGTTCGAAACCAATGTGTTTGGCGCCGTGCGCATGGCCAAGCGCGTTCTGCCAGGCATGCGTGAGCGCCGCAGCGGCCGCATCATCAACATGAGTTCGATTGCTGGAAAAACCTCGAATCCTCTGATGGGCCCCTACAGCGCGAGCAAGCATGCCCTCGAAGCGATCTCCGACGCGATGCGCATGGAACTCGCGCAGTTTGGCGTTTACGTCGTCCTCATCGAACCCGGCTTCATCCCGACGAACATGAGCCAGGTCAGCGCCGGCCTTTCCGCGCAATACACGCAAAACGCCGCGACGAGCCCCTATGCCCGCACCTATGCGGGATTTTTGCAGATGTGGCGCAAGGTAATGAATCGCGCCCGAAGCGAGCCAGAGGATTGCGCGCGTGTGATTCTTCAGGTGATTCGTGCCGATTCACCGCAGCCGCGCTATTTAGTCACTCGTGATGCGAAGATCACTGCGCTCATGCACTGGCTGCTCTCCGACCGCCAGCTCGACCGCCTAACTCTGCGAATGATGGGCCTGCATCGTCTTACGCCTTCCGAACCAGATTCAGCGCAGTTCCAGGCGCAGCTCGAGGAGATGACCCGCTCACGCGCTCTGGCCAGACCGCAGCAGAGAAACTAAAGCCAACGATGAAACATCGTTCGCTGATTCAGCGATGGGCAGCCACCGTCAGCTCGAGCATGCTTCTCTCGGTGTCCGCCGCTCTAAGTTGTTGACCTGTCAACGCGGCGCAAGTACGATGCCTCGGAATCGCTGAGCGCAGCATCGGAGGGCTTATGTTTTGCTCGAAATGTGGCTCGCAGGTGGCAGATGCAGCAGCATTCTGTCCGTCTTGCGGCCAGTCGACCAGCGGCGAACCGGCAATGCCGCGCGGCATTCCACTGGCGCCCGGCGGCTTCATTCCGCAGCCAGCTGCCTCTGCTCCATCCACGGCGATTCCGCCCGCGATGCCAGCTGCTTATCCTCCCGCCGCCGTAGCGCGTCCCATCGGCTATGCCGGATTTTGGTTGCGCTTCGTTGCTTGGATAATCGACCGCATTATTCTCGGCGTAACTTTCAGCTTCATTTCGCTTCCGTTAATGGCCGCCACAAGCATGAGGGGCTGGATGGTCCGTCCGCCGCAATCCCCTGAGGAGCTATTAGCCTTCTTTTCGGCCATTTCGAAGATCGCTATTTTGGCCGTCGTATTCAATTGGTTGTACTTCGCGTTGCTCGAAAGTTCGGCGTGGCAGGCGACGATTGGCAAGAAAACTCTCGGCTTGGAAGTGACCGATATGGCCGGCCGCCGCATTTCCTTTGCTCGCGCCAGCGGAAGATACTTCGGCAAGATCATCTCGTCCCTTATTTTGATGATCGGTTTCATTATGGCCGGATTCACCGCGCAAAAACAGGCGCTGCACGACATGATGGCCGGTTGCCTCGTGATGCGCAAAATCTAAGCCCGCATGCTCGCGCCAGATAGCCAAAGAGACAGCCGAGGAGGCCGCTGATGTTCTGTTCCGGTTGCGGAAGCGCTGTGCCTGAAGGCTCCTCATTCTGCCCGCAATGCGGCAGAGCTGCCGTTGCCGCGACTGCGCCTTCGCCTGCCCCTCCGCTCCGCGTC
The DNA here is from genome assembly GCA_049678505.1 of Candidatus Acidiferrales bacterium. Lineage (GTDB taxonomy): Bacteria > Acidobacteriota > Terriglobia > Acidiferrales > UBA7541 > DAHUXN01. The sequence continues at coordinate 20,334 of JBAUEH010000123.1, read as the reverse complement.
GCCGCGCCTCCCGCTTACTTCCCGCCGGCGACAGTCTCCGCGGTCGTCCCGGGTCTCGTTTACGCGGGATTCTGGCTGCGCCTCGTCGCCTACTTGATTGACATGGTGATCCTGTTGTGCGCAGAGCTTGCGTTCGCGCTGATTTTGATTTTCGGCACGGGGCTGATCGGGGTCATTCGGCGGCTGCCGGAGAATCCAACGCCGGATGAAATTTTCACAGGCGCGGTCATTTTTGCGCTCGTCGCGTTCGCTGTGGGGATGACGGCGCTGCTGTGGTTGTACTACGCGTGCATGGAGAGTTCGCGTTTCCAAGGAACGCTCGGCAAAATGGCGCTCGGCCTCATCGTCACGGATCTTCGCGTCCAGCCCGTTTCGTTCGGGCGCGCCACCGGCCGGTTTTTCGCTAAATTTATCACCGGTCTCATTCCGTTTGCGATTGGCTACATTATGGCGGGTTTCACGACGAAGAAACAGGCGCTGCACGACATGATCGCGAGCTGTCTGGTCCTGCGGAAAATCTGAAGGTCAGAAGCGAACGAAATCCTTGCGGTTCTCACACGCCCCAGCCGTATTTTTCCGTCTCCATCGCTGATTCTGCCAGCGCGGCGCGAATCTGCCCCGCCATTTCCGAGCAGCCAATCGCCCGCGAGCCGCCGCCGGCAATATCTGGCGTCCGAAATCCAGCGGTCAGCGCGCGCTCAACAGCCCTCTCCAGGGCCGTCGCTTCCCGCTGCAAGCCGAAAGATTCCCGCAAGAGCATCGCCGCGCACAGGGTTGTGCCAATCGGATTGGCGGAATTTTTCCCTGCGAGTTGCGGCGCGGAACCGTGAATCGGCTCATAGAGCGCCGTGTTGTTGCCAAGGCTCATCGAAGGAATCAATCCGATTGAGCCCGTCAGCGCGGCCGCTTCGTCGCTCAAAATGTCGCCAAACATATTCGAAGTCAGCACCACGTCGAATTGCGCGGGACGAAGCACCAGTTGCAACGCCGCATTGTCAACGTAAAGTGAATCGAGCTTCACCTCGGGAAACCCTTTCGCGATGCGCTCCACCGTTCTGCGCCAAAGTCCGGAACTGGCCAGCACGTTTGCCTTGTCAATGCTCGTCAGCCGTTTGCCTCGCGTCGCAGCGCGCCGGAAAGCGTAAAGCGCAACACGCTCGATCTCTTTGGTCGAATAAACTTCTGTGTCGGATGCAATTTCGTCGCCGTTCGAACCGCTGCTCTGGCGCGGCCCAAAATAAATTCCTCCGGCAAGCTCGCGCACAATTTCCATATCGATGGTGTCGTCCTCGTTCAAACGCACCGGACATATCGCACGCAGCGGCTCGAAAAGCTTCACCGGCCGTACGTTGATATAAAGGCCAAGCTCTTTCCGCAGGCCGAGCAAACCCGCTTCGGGCCGGCGGTTCAACGGTTGCGAGTCCCACTTCGCGCCGCCCACCGCGCCGAGCAGCACAGCATCGGCTTTGCGGCACGCGTCCAGAGTTTCCGCCGGCAGCGGTTGGCCGCACCGGTCGATGGCGATGCCACCAAAAGGAAGCTCAACGAACTCGAAGCGATGCCCGAACGCGCTGGCGCACTCCTCCAGAATCGAAACTGCCGCGCGAGTCACCTCCGGCCCAATTCCGTCTCCCGAAAGAACTGCGATTGTCTTGTGTACTCGACTCACTATGCTTCCCCCATCGCCAAGGCCGCGTCCACATTCGTTTCCGCATGCCGGTTCTGCCGCCGCGCCTGATGAATCAGTGTGAGCAGGTCGCGGTCCGTGATTTCCTTGGCTGCGTCGGCAAGATCCATTGCAGCACGATAACATTGCGCGAGCTCCGCGTCGCTCACCGTGTAACCCAGCTCGATAAATCGCGTGCGCAGCGCATTGCGCCCCGAATGCTTTCCGACCACCAGGCGCCTCGCCGGAACTCCCACCGCTTCAGGCCGGATAATCTCATACGTCATCGGATTCTTGAGAATGCCATCCTGATGAATTCCCGCCTCATGCGCAAAGGCGTTTGCGCCCACCACCGCTTTATTCGGCGGCACGGAAATGCCCGTCACGTCGCAAAGCGCGCGGCTGGCCGAATAAATTTCTTCCAGCCGAATGTTCGTGCGCACGCCAAAAAAGCTCTGCCGCACCGCGAGTGCCACCGCCAACTCTTCCAGAGAAGCATTGCCTGCGCGTTCCCCGATGCCGTTGATTGTGCATTCTACTTGTCGCGCGCCGGCGCGAACCGCAGCCAGCGAATTGGCTACCGCAAGTCCCAAATCATTGTGGCAATGCGCACTCAGAATAAGCTCGTCGTTGCGGCCCAGATGGCTGCACACCCTATGAAACATCGCGCCGTATTCCTCCGGCGTGCTGAAGCCCACCGTGTCCGGCAAGTTGAGAATCGTTGCGCCCGCCTCAGCCGCTGTCTCCATCGCTTCGAGCAAAAAGCGAATATCGCTGCGGCTCGCGTCCTCGGCGGAAAATTCCACCTCCGCGCAGTGCTCTTTGCCGTGCCGCACCCACCGGCTGATGGCTTCGAGCGCCTCGCGCCGCGTCATGCGCAGTTTGGCTTGTAGGTGAAGATCGGACGTCGCCAGAAACACGTGCAGCCGCGGCATCGCCGCGGGCTCCAGGGCCGTCAGCGCTGCTTCGACGTCTTCGCGCCGCGCCCGCGCCAGGGCTGCGACCCGCGTGCTGCGAATCGCTGCGGCAACTGCGCGGACCGCTTCCAGCTCCCCCGCAGACGCCACCGGAAAGCCCGCCTCAATCACATCCACGCCAAGCGCTTCGAGCTTGCTCGCCAGGGCCAGCTTCTCTTCGCGCGTCATCGAAAAGCCCGGCGACTGCTCGCCGTCGCGCAGCGTAGTGTCGAAGAAACAAACGATGTCCATGGCTCCCCCCTGTAAGTACTCGCACCAGTAGAGCGCCGGAGGAAGCATTCGTCCAATTTATAATATTTCTATATACTATAACCATCCCTTATAGAGCGTATCGTTGAGGAAGGGCGCTATGGATCTCGGTTCTTTGCAGGTGTTTCTTACTGTCGCGCGCGAGCGCAGCTTTTCGCGAGCTGCGGAAAGGCTTTATCGCACCCAGCCGGCGGTAAGTATCGCTGTGCGCAAGCTTGAGGACTGGGTCGGCCAACCCCTGCTGGTTCGCGGCACCGGCGCCGGTAAACTTACCGAAGCGGGAGCCCTCCTGGTCGAATACGCGGAGCGTATGCTCAACCTCCGCGCCGAAGCGAAACGAAGCCTCGAAGATCTCGCCGGCCTGCGTCGCGGACGTCTTTCACTCGGTGTCAATGAAAGTTCGATCCATGCTCTGCTTCCCGCGCTGGTGCGCTTCCGGCGCAAGTATCCCAAGATTGAAATTGCCATTCATCGCGTATATTCGCGGGACATCCCGCGGGAAATCTTAAACTACCGATTGGATCTGGGCGTGGCCTCCTATCGGCCGCCGGATGAAGCCCTAGCCTCCGTCGAATTTCTTCACGACTCTCTCGCGTTCGTCGTTCACCCACGCCATCGTTTGGCCCGCCATCGCAGCGTTTCGATTCGCGAGCTTGGCCGTGAGGATTTTGTCGCCCATATCGTTGCTTCGCCGTACCGCCAGCGTGTCATCCAGCTCTTCGCCAAGCATCGCGTGCCGCTGCGCATCGGTGTTGAGCTCCCCACCATTGAAAGCATCAAGCGTTTTGTGAAAATGGGAATGGGCGTCGCCATTGTTCCGCGCATGTGTGTGCGAATGGAAGTAGAGAGCGGCGAGCTTGCCGAAGTACATGTCCGCGAGATGCGCCTGCGGCGCGACCTCTTCTTGATCTTCCGGCGCAATCAACCGCTCTCGCAGGGCGCGCAAGCCTTCATTCGCTTGCTCCGGCCCAAGGAGCCGTTGCGGCTTGTCGATGACCGCCGTTCGGCGAAGGCTTCGCAGCGGGTATAACAACTTCAGTTAGCGATTTCGTCCAGCGCTTTGCCTAGGCGTTTCAGCCCTTCCTCGAGCATCTCCGATTTTCCGCCAATGCCGATGCGGAAATGGCTCGGCATTTCGAAAAAACGCCCCGGCACGACCGTGGTGTCGTATTTCTCGCGCAAGAGCTGGCAGAGTGCGTCCACCTTTCCGGAGACAAGCTGCGGAAACGCGATCGTTCCGGCGTCCGCGCGAATGGCGATAATGTCTTTGCGCGAACTGAGGAATCGCTGAAGAATGGGCCGGTTCGTTTGCAATCGCGTGCGCGCGTACCCTTCGATCTCTTTCAAATGATCGAGCGCGATGACGCTCAACAGTTCTGCTGCATGCGCCGGAATCACTCCGAACAGATCATTGATGCGCCACATGCGCTCGGCCAGCGGCCGCGGGGCAAGCACCCACCCGCAACGCAGCCCCGACAGCCCAAACGCTTTGGTCAAACTGCTCGTGATAATAAAGTTGCTTCCCAGATGGAATGCCGAGCGCGCCTCCGGATCAAAACAAGCGTCCAGATAGACTTCATCCACCAAAACGTGCGCGCTGCGGCTCTGCGCGATTTCTCCGATTAGCCGCAGGCGGGAGTCCGGCGTGCGTGCGCCGCTCGGATTGTGCAAGTTCGTGACCACCACCAGGCGCGTCCGCGCCGTCATATGGCGCTCCACTTCTCGCGGGTCCAGCTCGAATCCGTCCTCGAAATGCCGGGGAAATCGGCGAACCCTTGCACCCAGGTATTCGGCCACGGTGAGCAGCGGTTCGTAAGAGGGCTGCTCGATCAGCACCTCATCGCCGCGATCCAGTAGCGCGGCCATCGCCAAGTGATTCGCCATCGATGTTCCATTTGCAGCCACTACGCATTCCGTCGCCACGCTGTTCTTGCGTGCCAGCCGCTCCTGCAGCGGCGGATAGCCGTAGCTTCCGCCAATGGAAATTTCTAGGTCTCCAATTTTCACCGGCAGCTTCGCCAGAGGGAAGCCGTCGAGCCCGCTCGTTGCCAAATTGTACGTCGCCTGCGACCGCAGCTTGGCCCACTCCAAATACGCCGAACGGATATCTCGGCTGGAACTTGTCACGTTGTGCCGCTCCTTTTCTTTTTTTGCCCGCTCCACAAAAAATACACCGGGATCCCGGCAAGCAAAATTCCGAATCCCACGGCCGTGTTTCGAGGATATGTGAAAATCGTGTTGATCACCACCAGCCAGCATGCCGTAACAAATACAAATGTGGTGACGGGATGTCCGGGCATGCGCGCTAAACCGCTGCTTTCTGCGCCCCGCGTCGTTTTCCCCGTGCGCCGAAAGACGAAGATGCATGTCGCCGTCAGGCCGAAGAAAAGAAAATCCATCGAAACCACATAACTCAGGATCTGGTCGTAACGTCCCGAAAGCGCGATGATGACGGCAGCGACTCCCTGCAGCGCAATGGCCACGACCGGAACGCGGTGTCGCGGATCAAGCCATCCAACCGAGCGAAAAAAGAGTCCGTCCTCGGCCATCGCAAAATAGACGCGCGGCGCCGTCAATATCGACTGGCTGAGAAATCCCAGTGCGGAAATCGTAATGCTCACGGCGATCAGCGCAGCGCCTTTCGAGCCCAGCACAGCGCGCATCACCGCCGACGCCGGCGTCATGGTTCCCGCTAGCCCCGTCGGTCCGAGGATGTAAACGCAAACGAAGTTCACCGAAAGATAAAGCAGAATCACGCCGATCACCCCAATTACCAGTGCGCGCGGCAAATTCTTCCGCGGCTCGCGAATCTCTTCGGCTACGAAGTTTGCCGTTTGCCATCCACCGTAGGAGAACAGCACCGGCACGAGTGCCGCGCCCATTGCCGTCAACAAATCAAACGAAACCGGCCGGTCGGTGAACCGATAGCCCTCATTCGGTGCCGCGCCCTTCGTCGCAGAAAGTAGCTGTGAATGATGTACAAGAAACGCAGCGCCGCAAAAGACCAGTGCCCCAATGGCTACGATCTTCAAGACCATCAGCGCGCTTTGCACTGTGCTCCCCGCGCGAACGCCTAGGCAATTGATCACCGTCAGTATGCCGAGCGCTAGCGTGGCAACAACCCCATCGCTCACATGCAGCGCGGTCAATTCCAGGAAGTATTTCGCGAACGTGACCGCCACGGCTGCCATTCCTCCCGTCTGAATCACCAGCAGCAGCACCCAGCCGTACAAAAACGCAATTGCCGGATGATACGCCTCGCGTAAGTACGCATACTGCCCGCCAACGCGCGGCATGGTCGCTGCCAGCTCCGCCCAAATGAACGCTCCCCCCAGGGCGATTACTCCGCCAATCACCCATGCGCCGAGAATCAGCGCCGGCGTGTGCACTTGCTGCGCCACCACGTACGGGTTGATGAAAATGCCTGAGCCAATGATTCCGCCCATAACGATCATGGTCGCGTCGAAAAGGCCGAGCCGCGCTGCCAGTCCGGAGGCGCTCCTGTCCCGAGTGCAAGGAGTTTCTGTGTTGTTGGGATTTTTCATTGAGCGCGAACCGCTTCGTGAAACTTAAATCGCCGCTCAGCAGGATTCCGGCTGACTCTATCACCGCTCGTGAAATTAGGTCACGCAATTCCCGTCTCTGGTTCGTAGTCGCAGCGCTTCTAAAATAGGACGCACCAAACGATAACTGAATAGATACGCCCTCTCGGAAACTTTGATTGCATTCCCAAAAGCAGGGCATCATCCGTTGGGGGGCATCCATGGCTTGGGACAAATTGCTCGGCCGGGTAGTGTCTGCCCCGGCGAAAGAAATTGGCGTGGAACAGTCGGAAGCGGTTGCGTCGCTCGCGGATATAAACCCGCCGGAAGGGAAGCGCGAAACCCGCCGCAGCAAGCGTGTTTACATTTCCATTCCTGTGCTCGTTAAATTTCAGCGCAGTGGACAGCCGTACGAGGAAGAAACCGTCACGGAATCCGTGAACGCTCAGGGTTGCTTGCTGCGCCTCAGCGGAGCACTAGAACGTGGCCAGAAACTCACGATCATCAACATCAAGAGCACTCAGGAAGTGGAATGCCGCGTTGTCTACGTCGGCCAGTCCGAGGGGGGGAAAACGCAGGCAGGGGTGGAGTTCATGCGGGCGGCCGACTATTTCTGGCACATCGCATTTCCGCCGGACGACTGGAATCCTGCGGATCGCAAGAGGCCGGTCATCGATCGCGCCACCGCCGAAAAGTCGCTAAAGCGGGCGTAGAGGCCGGGCCTCTCTCGTATCCCTTTACAACCACACGTGCGGCAACAGTTCGCGCACACGTGTATCTGCACGGTTAAGGCCCTGCTTGGCGAGGCGGATGCTCCTGTTTTGCGTTAAGCCACGCGGACGTACTGAGAGAGATCGTCCAACACGATGCTCCCCGGTTGCATCGGCGTAACTGTTCCCAGCCTGTTTGGCCTGCTCATCATGTCCACGGCATCTGAACCGCAGGTCCCGCAACGCCCATGGTGGTCGAGGTCCGTTGGCACCCGACAGTCTACGCACCACCAATTCCGATTTACCCAGGTTTGCCCGATGACTACGTTTGTGTATGACATAGCTTCCATTCTGAGTCATGCCTGCCAGAACGTGAATAGGAGCGAAGTCACTTTTTGCGGAGCGAAAATTCAGTACAGAAGTACTAAACCATAGCCCGCCGCCCTGCAACTGCCAATTCGGCGGCAGCTTCTATCGGATTGATTCAATTAATCTTACTTTTAAATACAGCAAATGCTGTAGATGCCTCGCAGAGCCTCAATCGCTGAAATCACCGCGGCGAAGTACTAAGCAAGCCCTCGGCGTAAAGCGCCCCTTCTGGTGTTTCTTCGTGTTTGAAGTACACAAAGGTCTCCCCGCGACTCGCTGTTTCGGTGACCCTTGACCTTATTTGCGCGAGCTCCCTGGAGGAGTATTCCTCTTTGCGCAGGCGCAGATAAGCGAATCCCGCCGTTTGCACGGTCGGCGTCTCCAGTTTTTCGCTCTCCGCCTCGCATAGGGCGGCGTTCTTTGTGCGTAGCGCGGCGTACACCTCTTCGCAAAACCACGATGGATCTCGGAATTCGAACGCGCTGCGCAGCCCAGGCGGCAGCTCTTCCAGAAACTCGCCCAAAAGCGTCACATCGCATTTCAGGTTTGGTGGCAATTGGAACAGGATCGGCCCCAGTTTGTTTGCGTCCTCCAGCGGCCTCAACGACGAGAAGAATCGCATCAGTGAGTCCCCGGTGCCGCGTAGCCGTTTGATGTGCGTAATCATCTGGTGCGCTTTCAGTGCGAATTTGAAGTCCGCCGGCGTCGCGGCAATCCAGCCCTCCAGTAGCCTCTCCGTGGGAAAGCGCCGGAACGTGTAGTTCACCTCCACCGAATTCAGCCGTGTGGCGTAGTAGCTGAGGAACTTTGCTGATGCCAGCTTCGCCGGATAGAAACTCGGCTTCCAGCTCACATACGACCACCCGGAAGTCCCGGCATAAACCTTCGCCATGTCACCAGTTTAATGGCAAACGCATTCTGCGCGAAGCAGCCTGTTGTATAGGCTGAGGCCGCTTTTGTCCGTCGCCATGCAAGCCCTGCGGTATAATGAGCCATCGAGGAAACATCGCCATGCCCATCTACGAATATGTCTGCGACGAATGCAAATCGCGCTACGAGCGCATCGTCACCGTGAAGAATGGCAAGCCCGAATGTCCCAAGTGCGGCAGCCACAGCTCCACGATCCAATTCTCGACCTTCGCCGCGCGCACCGGCAATGGCGCATCGTCTGCTGCGTCGAACAGCTCCACCGATGCATCCTCCGCCTGCGGCTGCACACCCCACACCTGCGGCTGCCACTAACCCCCCAACAGCTCCTTGCGTCTCTTGGTGCTCTTTAGGAAAACGTACTGCACCTGCGCCTTGACACTATTCTCTATATATGTAGACTTATCTTATGTTTCGTCCTGTTCGCATGTCGCGTCAAACACTTCTCCTGCTGGCAACTTTCCTTGAGGAACCGCGCGGCTGGCGCTACGGCTACGACCTCAGCCGGGCCACCGCCCTCAAATCCGGCACGCTCTATCCCATTCTCATGCGCTTGAACAAGCGCGGCTGGCTGGAGACCCGTTGGGCCGCGCCCGAAGGCTTCGGCAGGCCGCCGCGCCACATGTATCATTTGACGCCCGATGGCTTGCGGTTCGCGCGCACTAGCCTTGCGTCCAACGCGGCGCGCGTCTTAAGTCGAAGCGCCTATGGAACAGCGAGGGGCTGATGAGCAACGCTTTCGCACAAAACGCTGCACGCCGTTTGATGGCCCTCGCGCTTCTCATCTCGCCCTCGGAATCGCGCGAGTGGGCCGCAGCCATGTCCGCCGAGCTGGAGCACGTCGAGGGCTCCTTCAACGCGCTCTCCTGGGCCGCAGGCTGCCTAGGAACAGCCCTCAAACAACTCTGCCTTTCGCTTTTTTCGCGCAAACACGCTTCAGATTCTTCTGGCCGGGAGTTTTTCGCCGGCGCAGCCGAGGTCACCATGACAAAAACCGCCAAGATGTTTTTAATCGCGTTCGCCGTTGCTTCTCTGCTGTTTCTTTTCGCGCCCACGTTCCGGCAAGCCCTGAAAGTAACCGCCGGAAGCTGGCATCTCTCGGATTCAGCTTGGTTTGGTGAGATGCGCAGCCTGGGCGCTAAAGCGGAAGCGAGTCACGATGCCCAAACTCTAGCTTTCGTCGCCATGCAAATGCGCTATGACTCGCAAAATCGCGCGCAACGGGACAAGTTCGCCGACGAAGCCGTCCAATTGGACCCGCGCCTCACTTGGATCTACTACCCTCTATTGTCTGCTGACCGGATGTTTTCGCCAGAGAGCGTCAACCCGATTGACGAACACTGGCTCGCACGCCTGCAGGCGTGGGATCCGGCGAACGCCGCTGTGTACTCACTCGAAGCCTCATACTACCGGCCACCAAAGGCTCTCGGCTGGAATTCGGAAGCGGACCGGGCCATGCTCGCCAACAGTCCCCGTTGGCTTGACGCCATGGCCAAAGCCTTCTCGGCCAGCAACTTCGACTCCTACGTTTCGCAAAAGGTCGATCTCGACCGCGCTGTGACGCAGCGTCAGGGTCTCGATGCCCCCAGCCAGATGTTCCGTGGGCTTATGGGATACGGGCTGCCCGATTTCATGAATTTCCACCTGTATGCCGAACATTTCCTGCTGAAGGCGGGAGAGGATTTCGAAGCCAAAGGTGATTTCAGCCACGCAGAAGAGAATTATTGGAAAGTTGCGCATCTCGCACAGTTGATTCAGCTTGATGGCCACACTGACCTGGAGAGCTTGGTCGCGTTCGGCTTGGAATCGAGCGCCAGTGCGCGCCTCCAAGCCTTGCTGCAAAAATCCGGCAATTCCTCCGCCGCGAGCCTTCTCGCCTTTCAAGCTGCCCTGGCGCAACGAACCGCGTCCAGCATTCGCGCCAAAAACAGCCAAGCTAACTTGGAGCTGGGCGTTCACGGCGCTTACGTGCTGCAATTTTCTCTCTTAGGCATTGCCCTGTCGCTGCTGCTCATTCTGTCCTGTTGCGTATATCTTGCCGGACGGCGCCTATCGCCTTTCGGCAAAACGCCGCGTTGGGACTCTCTGTTCGCACGAACGGGCATCGTGGGAGCCGTGCTTCTGTTTGCCTCCGTCGTCGTCATGTATTTCGGCTATTCTCCTTACCAGACGGCGTTTCAAAACTACCTCGCAGCCTCAAATCCGCGCGATGCGTACTACTCCCTGCTTAGGTTCGAGGTTCTTCAAGAGCTGCCTAACGGCCTCTTCTGTTCGTTTCGGGGCATTTATTTCTGGTATACCGTAATCGCGCTGGGAGGCGCGATCATTGCCTGGATCCTTTATCGCTACATTGCTCGAACGTTTCAACGGCCCACACCTGTTCATCCGGCGGCGTGAATTTTTCGCGCGCCGTTCTTTGCGTGTGTCTGTCTCGCGTTTCGCGAATCGGACGCTTGTCTTTGCGTTCGCCGGCGCTGTGGCTTTGCCGGTTTCCTTGCCGATTCACGCGGCGCGCGCCACGGACGCGCCGCCTTACCGTTACATTCGCATCGGAAATCCCAACAACATCCACGCATCCACCCATCCCGGCTACGCTCTCATCGGCGGTGGTGAAGACTTGGACCAGGCCTTCACTTGGCTTTGCCAGCGCTCCGGAGGCGGCGATTTCCTGGTCATCCGCGCCAGCGGCACCGACGCTTACAATCCTTACATCCAATCGCTTTGCCACGTAAATTCCGTCGCTACGCTCATCATTCCCAGCCGCGGCGCCGCGAACGACCCTTTCGTCGCCCAAACTATTCGCGCCGCTTCCGTCCTCTTCATTGCCGGCGGGGATCAGGCAAACTACATTAATTTCTGGCGTGGCACTCCCGTCCAGCGCGCCGTGAACGACGCAATTCGCAATGGCATTCCTATCGGAGGTACCAGCGCCGGCCTTGCCATCCTCGGCCAGTTTGCTTACTCCGCTCAACACGATGCCTCTGATGGTCCCGATCTCCATTCCCCCGCCGCTCTCGCCAATCCGTTTGACCCGCAGGTCGTCATCGTTCGCAATTTCCTGCACATTCCCGCGCTTCACAACGTCATCACCGACAGTCATTTCCATGCGCGCGACCGCCTCGGCCGCCTGGTCGTCTTCATGGCACGCATTCTTCAATCTGGCGACGCCAAGAAAATCCGCGCCATCGGCATCGACCAGCACACCGCATTTCTTTTGGACCCTGATGGGAATGGTGTCGTCGCCGGCTTCGCCGCCGTCCATTTTTTTGCAGCGGCGAATGAGCCCAGCGCGTGCCGCCCCGGCGTTCCGCTCACGTTCGACAAAATTTCAGTCCGCAAGCTCGTCGCCGGTGAAAAATTCAACGCGATTCGCTGGAACGGTTCCGGCATTTCATACACTCTGTCTGTAAAGGCAGGCGTGCTCCGCTCCACACAGCCCGGGGGCACGATCTACTAATCGCATCTGCGGACGAATCGCGAGGCGTGAATGGTTCGGAGGCGAAATAAAGAGCTGTCACCCACGCGATGAAGCCCACGTTGATGACGGCTCTTTTTTACTTTTGTTGTGTGCGTCTAGAAATTGATTCCGAAGCCCATCGAAATCTGCGGGAAAAACTTGAACGGCGCCAAATCGTGATTGATCTTCTTTTCCTGCGCCTGAATGCTCGACTGTATACCAGGATCGGTTGCCGCATTCGCACATGTCCCTGTTGCCGTGTTACACGCGGTACCCTGCAGGTTCAACCCTACCGTTGGCGAGCCCTGATATTCTCCGCCGACCTCAAAGTTGAAGCCGAAATGCCTTCCGTTCCGCGGCAGTAGGTTTCCGAACCCAACCAGAATCTGCGGCGCCGCCTTCGGAAACGTCAATTGTCCACTGCCAGTGATCGGGTTCGCGCCCGTCGGATCGCTTTGGTACTGTGTTCCGCCCAGCGTAAACGTCTGGCCCGAGGGCACGGACGCATTTCCCGTTACTTTGTTTCCATTGTAGAACAGCACGCCCGGGCTCAAGTGGAACCCGCCTAGTGGATACCAGTCCAAATGCGCTTCACCGGAACGAAAACTCAACTGCCCATCGTAATGAATACCGTCGTTCGTGAAATCGCGGTTGTAATTCAGAAAATTAAATCCGCCGCGCAGGTTGATTCGCCTTGAAAGCGGGGTCGCCGCCTCAATGCCGATTCCCAGCAGCGAAACTTTTGCGCCAATGCCAAACTTCGCGGCTCGATCTCCGTTTGGAGGTGGAGGTGCCGCAGGCGGTGTCCCTAGCATCAATGAACTGGATTCGTTCGGCCCCGGAGCTGCCGCTACGATCGCTGCCACCGTTGCATCATCTGTGGAAGACGTAGAGCTGGAAGAAGCCGCTGGCGCGGAAGTCATGCCCGAGGCAGTTGTCGCGGCACTCGCCGTGTTTCTGTTTTCCTGTGCCGCGCAAACGGAAGGATAAAAGCCTACAACAATAAACAACGCAACAAATACAGCCACCGGAACAAACTTATAGGCTGGGCGCATTCTCAATTCTCCGTGTCTCGCAACTCGAACGAGTCGCGGTCTTTGTCCGCGAAGGGTGGCGGACTTCCTCAATTATCTCGTTCTACGGAGTTTTGTAGCTTCTTTTCGCCTCAGCTGTACCCATCCTTATACCTGTACAAAGGGCTGGCTTATTCCTAGTGTGTCTGCGTTCGCACGACACGCAACCCCGTATACTGTGCATCCGCAGGGCCGTAGCGCGCCTTGGGGTCCGCAGCTCGATCCGCGCTTCCGCCGAGAGCTTCCCCGGAGCCATCGCTCTTTACCGCCCACTCGGCGACACTGCCGCCGAGGTCAAACATCAACTCTTCATCCTCGCCTCCTTCCGCCGCAAAACTTCCCACGGGCTTTAGAAGCGGCGCATTCCCGGGCAAATCCTTGGTTTTTTCTTCGAGCCGCTGTGCATCATCAGGATTCAACGTGTAGCCCGCCCAGTAGTCCAGAGTGTTCTCGTTTCCGTGCGCATTTTCCTTGAACAGCGGCGCGACCTCGTTTTCATTCGGCAAGCGATAAGAGGCGCCGGTAATTTTGCTGAGCCAATTGCAATAAGCTTTGGCCTGCTCAAACCTGATTCCGTTCGCAGGGAAGTTTCCGGTACCGGAATCGTAGGGGTAATTCTTATCGAACGCGGCGAATTGTGCGCGCGTCACTTCAAAGCGCCCGATCTCCAATTCGCCGTGTTTCACCACCTCCGGAATGAGAACGCCCTTCAAACTGTCGCCGTAAAGCCCTTCGGATTTTTTCACGGAGCGCAAACGCAGCGCGTTATCGAGCGGCGAGCCTTTCTTGAAAGCTTCGTTCTCCGCAGGCGTGGTTTTGAAAAAATATTGATTGAACCACGCGAGCTCATCGTTGACTTTGCGCAGTTGATGGGAAAGTTTTTGCGGACCGTGGGGCTCGCCCGGAAAGAGGTCCAGCTTCACCGGTGCTTTGTCGTAATAATAAAGAGTGCGGTAATAGGTCCAGCCTTCGTCCGGGGGCACGTTGCGATCCGCCGTGCCTTGAAAGATCAGCGTGGGCGTGCGCACTTTGCCCAAGTCCAGCAGCGGCGACATTTTCAAATACAATTCTGGGTTGTCCGGCATGGATGCGCCAAAATAATACGTGTCAAATGATTGCCCAAAATCCACATTGGCCCAGTCGCTGATCCATTCCACTTCGCCCGCACCGGCGGCCGCCGCTTTGTATCGCTGCGGATCCACCGTCGTGAGCTTGATCGTGAGAATCGCGCCGTTCGACCATCCCATGCTGGCGACGCGATCCGGATCCACTATTCCTTTGCTGATGAGCGAATCCACTCCTTTTTGAATGTCCTCCACATCCAGCGAGTAATACTTGCCGCAGCAGATTGAGCTCACCCATTTCAGCCCGTAATTTGAGCTGCCGTGATAATTTGGCTTGAACACAAACGCGCCGCGCTCCGCGTAGAGATCGGTCGGATAGGCCCAGTTTTCGTCCCAACTATCCAGGTCTGCGCCCGCGGGCCCGCCGTGAATCGCCAGCAGCAGCGGATATTTCTTCCCGGGCTGATAGTCGGTTGGATAGTAGAGAAGCCCGTCAACGGTTTCGTCATTCGCGCCTTTCCACTGGTACACCTCGGCGCGCGCCATCAATTTATCTTTGAGTTGTGGATTCAGGCGTGTGACCTGTGCGGCATCCGAGAGCGCTCCGTCAGCGGTATGTGCGTGGTACAACTGTGGTGGCTCGTTTGGCGCGGAATGTTCGTAGACGAGCGTCGCGCCATCCTCGCTTGCCGTAATTCCAAAAATCTGCAAAGCGTGCTCGCCGGTGAACCACTGATGCGTCCAGGAATCTCCATTTTTCACATAACGTGCAAGTTTGAGCCGCACGCCGTCGGCCAGCAACGCGAAGAATCCATCGTGAGTGACCTCAAAGTCGGAGCCCAGTCCATTTTCCCAGGCAAGATCAACCGGCATGACGTGATCCGACGATGGCTCGTAGAAGTAAGCCTTTTCGATTGAGCCGTAATCGAAGCGCGGGTCAGAGAAAAACGGCGCGATCAAGTAAATCCCGGAATTATCGAGCGCCCAGCGTGCCTCCTGCACGCGAATTTTTCCATCGGCCAGAATCTGCCTGCTTTCACCGCTGCTCATATTAACGATGTTGACTGACGCAGGAGTTTTTTGATCCCAGGCGTAGCTAAGCTCGCGAGAATTGATTGTCACCGCGGATTTGCCGTCGCGCGAAACGTCGAAGGAATCGATCCAATCGTTATTGTGAGTGACGCGCGTGACGCTTCCATCCTTGACGTTGAGTGCAAAGAGGCGTACCGGTGCGGTGTGCGCCGCATCATCCACCACGTCGGTGTCGTCTTTGCGCTCCTTCGTTTCATTTTCGTACAGCGTCGGCTCTTCTTCTGCGGAAAAGATAATCGTATCGTTGCCGGACCACTCGAATTCCTGAATGCCCCGGTCGAATGTCGTGACCGGCCATGCTTCGCCTCCAAACGGACTGATCATCCAAAGCTGCCTGTGCGCAGCATCGGGCTTTTGTTTGTCTTTGGGAAGCGCGCGTGAGCTCATGAAAGCGATCTTGCTTCCGTCCGGAGACCAGCGCGGCGAGCCCATATTGTCGTCGCCTCGCGTGAGCTCGATTTCCTTGTCGGAAGTCAGGCTCGAGAGCATAAGGTTGGTTCCGTAGCCGTCTTTTTCCTTATCGGGAGACACCTTGACCCACACGGCCCACTTGCTATCGGGCGAGATGCTCACTTGCCTCGCGAAGTCCGCATAGATAATGTCCTCGGGCGTCATTTGCTTCTTCTGCGAAGCGGACGCAGTTGCATTGTTTTGTGCGAAAGTGGGAAGAACGCCGACGCCAGCAAACATCGGCAGAAACGCGCAACAGGCGATTACCAAACGAATTTTCATGGAACGCTCCCAGGTCAGGGCGCTGAAGATGCGCCATCGCGCCTGGAAATTATCATATCGGCTATTCGATGTGCTAGTTCGGCTAGAGGCCCAAGAGGAAAAGGCCGCCTTTACAGAGAACGCCCCGGTAGCATTAGGCCCGGCGATGAGTGGCTGACTCGCGCCAGCGACGCACGAGGTCGCGCGCGGCGGCGCCCCAGTCGGGGAATTGGAATTCAAAGCCGCTCGCCAGAAGGCGCCCAGGGACCACGCGGCGGCTTTTTAGGACAAGTTCTGTTTCTGTGCGCAGGAAAACCGCTCCGAATTCGAGCATCCATTTTGACGCGGGTAGTCCAATGTGGGTGCCCCAAGCCTTGCGCAGGTCGCCCATGAACTCGGAATTCGGCAGCGGATTCGGCGCAGCGACGTTGACGATGCCGCTCAGTTCTTCATGCGCGATCAGGAAGTCGATGGCGCGCGCGAAATCCGCGTCGTGAATCCACGAGACAAACTGACGGCCTGAGCCGGAGGTCCCTCCAAGCCCAAAACGCACCAATCGCAGCAGCACGTCGAAGATGCCTCCTCGATCCGGACTCAAAATCACCGAGCTGCGCAGAGCAATCTTGCGCGTACGTAGCGTGGCCGCCGCGAAAAATGCTTCTTCCCATGCCCTGGCAACTTGAATGCTGAAGCCCCACGAGCGCGGCGCATCCGCTTCGTTCCCGCCGATTTCGCCGGTGGCCTCATCCATCGGATGGTCGAACACGTGACGGTAAATCGTCGCCGTGCTCGAATTCAGCCACACCCGCGGCGCCGCCGAAAGCCGCTCGATAGCCTCGCCGAGTACGCGCGTCGATCGCACTCGCGAATCCATAATCTCGCGCCGATGCGCGGCGGTGTACCGGCAGTTGACGTTGCGTCCGGCAAGATTGATAACCACGTCCGCATTTTCCAGTTTGCGAGTCCACTCGCCCAGGTTGACGCCGTCCCACGGAACGACGCGCCACGGCGCTGCGTAAGGTTTGCGCGCGAGCACCGTGACCGAGTGGCCCTGTGCGTGGAAATAACGCGCCAGAATATTGCCGACTTGGCCGTTTCCTCCAGAAAGGACAATTCGCAGCAGTCGTGCTCGATTCACCCGCGGATTCTATACCGAAACGAACGCGGCGACGCCTGGACAAGAGAAGCGCAGACACTCTTCGTCCAAAAAAAACGGCCTCGGCGGTGAGCCGAGGCCATCTCAAAATATTAAATTTAAGTTGAAACGATTAGTCGCCGGCAACCGGTTCTGCAATTTCCGGCTTTGCCGCCCCATTGCCATTGCCATTTGCATGGCCATTCGAGCCGTTGCCATTTCCATTGGCGCCCTCGATCTGAACGGGCTTGGCAATGGTCCCCGGAACAGCGGTCTTCATGGCCGTCAGAGAGCCGATCTGCACCACTTCCTCTTTGGGTCGCTTGAGGACCAACTCCTCGTAAATCGCGCGAACCTTGGCCGCCTCTTCCATGGCCTGGCGGCGCCGGGCGCGATCTTCCTCAGCAGCGGTCAAAGGAATGTCGTGCTCCAGATGCCGAACACGCGCCGCATCCGAGGCGTCAACATTGAGCGAGTGTTCGTAGTGCTCCAGGTTGACCTTCTTGCCCTTGGCGTAGATTTCATGCCTGCCGTGCTCCTTGTACCACTGCGCGACAGTCGCGTTCTTGTGCATGTTCTCGATGATCTTCCGCCAACCGATGCCCGTGTTGTACGCGCAGAACGAAATTTCGCCCTGCTGCGTCGCGTACGGAATGATGCACATCTCCGTGCGCCGGAAGTCATAGTTGAAAAGATCCTGGAACCACATGCCCGCGATAAATAGCATGTTCCACGGATCTTCCGCGCGGCGCTTCATGGCGTCTTGGTAAGTGCGTTCCGGATTGGTCTTGCCGTACTTCTTATCTGAGTTCTTTGAGACGGCCCAGGTCTTGTCGAACTTCTTCAAAATATCCTTTATGCGCAGATTGGGCGGCGCCTCAAACGGGCTATAGTTCCTCAGCATCGCCAGCGCCAGCATGAACGCCGAAAACTTCTTGCCACGCGCCGCGTCGGTGATGCCATTGAGATCTTTCACCAGTTGCGTCGCGTTCAAGAAGCGCGAAATCGGTGCCCACTCTTTGGTTTCCTTATGCACCATCAACGCTGTGCCCACACCGCAGTTCGGATGGCAGCCGCAGGAGAGTGAGCCCCACATGGCATCCGGCCCGTGGACGTGGTCCGCAAAGTTTGAAAAAGGTGCAATAAACGACAGCGGGAACCAGTCGCGCGCCGGCTGGATCTTTCCCACCTGCTCGCTGACGTCCTTCGCCAGATGCGAAAGCGTATATCGCTGCCGCATACGCCGTTCCGGCGTGATGTCTTCGTCGCGGCCCGTAAACGAAACGGGCTGAAAAGAGACGAAGGCGATTTTCTTGGGATTCTCCATCGCAAACCTGACGATCGGTCCCACCTGGTCGTTGTTCACGTTGTTGACGATGGTGGTAACCAGCACGATTTCGATGCCCGCTTCGTGCATGTTTTCGATCGCACGCAGCTTGACGTCGAACAGATTGCCTACCTGGCGATGGCTGTTCGCATCGTTGCCAATTCCGTCAAATTGCAGATAAGCGTAGCGCAAGCCCGCCTCGAACGCCTTCTTGCTAAATTCCTTGCTCTTGGCGAACTCGATGCCATTCGTCGCTGCCTGCACGCTGTTGTACCCGATCTTGCGCGCGTGACGCACCGCGTCAAGGAAGTACGGGCTCATTGTCGGCTCGCCGCCAGAGAATTGCACGGACATCTGCCGGCGCGGCTTGATCTTCAGCGCATTATCGAGGATTTCCTGAACTTCCTCCCAGCTCAGCTCGTGCACGTAGCCAACCTGATTGGCGTCCATGAAGCATGGATCGCACATCATGTTGCAACGGTTGGTAAGGTCGACCGTGAGCACCGCTCCGCGGCCATAGCGCACCGTGCTCGAGCCATGCTTGTGAAGGTCTTCGTCGTTGTGCGCGGGTATGTCGCGCCCGGGGAAATTCTTTTCAATCCATTCCAGGAACTTGGAATCGATGGCCATCAGGTCTTCGCACTTGCCGTGGATGGGGCACTCTTTCACCATCCAGACCTGGCCGTCGCGCTCAATGATTTGCGCCTTGATCTCGCCTACCTTTTCGTGGACGAGGTCAGTCCAATCTTTCTTGCCATTGATGATGGCTTCGCGAGCGTCCTTCACGCATCCGGGACAAAGCGAGTCCGTCGTACGCGGCCAGCCCAGCGTGGGCTTGCTCTTCTCCCAAGACTTCAGCATCGGCTTGTCGGACCACTTTGGAGTGAAGGAAGGATTCGGATTGTATTTATTGAAAAACTGAATCGTGTCGAACGTAATGCCGGCGCTCTTGCAAAGCGCCCAATCTACGGATTTCCAAATGCGGTTACGAACTGTTAATGCCATTGTTCGCAAACCTCTCTTTCCTCAGGTCACATAGAGGGCTGGACTGTCACAACAAAATCTAATTTAACGAAAGACATGGAAGCCGCCTATACGGCGTGTGCCGTACAGACAACTTTCCCCCTAAATCTTTGCCCCACCATAGTTTGCAGGCCAACACCCCTTTCGTCCAGCCCAAACATCCGAACGGTTGCCATAGGGATTAAACGGTGGGTTTCGGCAGCCAATGGGGATGTCCGGGGAACCGCTCTCGGCAAAGAACCCCGGTGCGCGAGACTGAAGAAGGCCCTCGCGGCGCGCGTCGCTAAGGCCTTTTGCTTGAGAGTACGTTATTCGACGTTCAGCGCAGGCCGCAGCAGTGCGATGGCAAAATGCGCCACGTGTGAAGCATCTTCGTCAAGTTGCAGCCACCTCACCACGCAGTGTTTACGCAGATAATCCGTCACCTGCGTATCGTTGATTTCCAGATGCTCGGCCATTTGGCTGCGTAGCGAAGTCTTGCCTTCCGTGCGGGCCCCGCGTCCGGCCCGGCCTGCGCGAGCCAGTTGGCTGGCGCCGATTCGCAGTGTTTTGCAGGCCTCGATATAGTAATTCGTCATCAGGTCGGAATCGGAGAGCAGGAACACGCCGGGTCCGGCCGGCGCATCCTCCACTTCGTCCATGCTATGCAGCGGCGCGGAAATCAGCCGCCGAAGCAGGGATTCCAGTTGCGCAAAGCGCGAGGCAAGCGCTGGATCGCCCGCCCGAATATAAGTAGTGCGTTCCACAAACGGCCCGGTCGGCTCAGGAACGAATCGCGACGCCGCGGATGCGATTCCTTCCGCGGCAGGAATGCTTTCCGCCGAAGTTGTTTCTTCCTCGCTGCCCACCGCGCTAGGTTGCGCGTGGTGCTGCTGGTGATGCGTCGCCGTATGCGCGTGCCCTGCGCCAGCTTTTGTGGGAACGTCGCGAGCCCCGCCGCGCCGGTGACGTCGTCCTCCGCGCCTTCCGCGTCTGCGGCCCGTGCGTTCGCCGGCCGGGCGCACCGCAGACG
>JBAUEH010000122.1:0-1532 GCA_049678505.1 Candidatus Acidiferrales bacterium | reverse complement strand
CCTCCATGCCGCTCCTTGGCAGTGGCCGTCTGTTCAAAATTGCTCACCCGGCTCGGCCGGCTCAGACCTCTCCAAGGCAAAACCGGCCACTAATAAGATGATTTCCGTTCACGCTTGCGCGTAGTGGACGACGATGCATTACGATCCTACAGAGGGCATTTGCTCGAGCCGGCTTAGAGCCCTCGGCTCACGTTCCAGCGCGGTGAGAAAGCGGTCGGCCCAGTGCTGGATGTCGTTGTGCGAGAGCACCCGAAACAGCGCGTCGTGCCGCTCGCGACGCTCGGCCAGTGGCATCGAGAGCGCCTGTCCGATGGCCGCCGCGACGCTGTCGGGATCGTAAGGATTGACCAGCAGCGCTGCCTTGCATTCATGAGCCGCGCCGGCGAAACGCGATAGGACAAGCACACCCGGATCATCGGGATTCTGCGAGGCGACATATTCCTTGGCAACGAGGTTCATGCCATCGCGCAGCGGGGTCACGAGTCCAACCCGCGCGGCGCGATAAAGCCCGGCAAGTGTCGTGTGGCTATAGGCACGGTTGATGTAGCGGATTGGCGTCCAGTCTGCCTCACCATAGGCGCCATTGATGCGTCCCGCGGCCGATCCAATCTCTTGCTCCATATCGGCATATTCCGGAATCTCGGTGCGGCTCTTGGGCGCGATTTGTAGGTAAGTTACTTTGCCCCGCCAGTGCGGCTGCGTCTGGAGGAACAACTCGAATGCCGAAAGCCGCTGCGGGATCCCTTTCGAGTAGTCCAGGCGATCGACGCCGATGATGAGCGCACGGCCAATGAGGCTTCTGATCACGCGCTTAACGAACGCCAATCGCACTGAACGCTGGGCAAGACGGGCGAAGGCCGCTGTCTCGATGCCGACCGGGAACACGTCGACCCGAACCGTCCGGTCGGGGACAACAAAATTGAAATCGTGGCTGTGCAGGCCGCATTCGCGCGTAAGATAACGGCTGAAATTGAAGGCGTCATCGCCGGTCTGGAAGCCGACGAGATCGTATTCGCAGAGCGATGGAATGAGACGCTCGTGGTTGGGCAACGCAGTCAGTATTTCCGGCGGGGGGCATGGGATGTGAAGGAAAAAGCCGATGCGATTCCTGTGCCCGCGTTCGCGCAACGCCTTGGCGAGCGGCATTAGGTGATAATCATGCACCCAGACGAGGTCGTCCGGCCCGAGCACCTCGTGCAACTCGCGCGCGAAGTTATCATTGACACGCAGATAACCGCTCAGATCACGGCGCGAGAACTCGGCCAGATCGATTCGGTAGTGCAGGATCGGCCATAGCACGCGATTCGCGAAGCCATTGTAGTATTCGTGGTGGTCCTCCCTGGAGAGATCGAGCGTGATGTAGGTAATCTTGTCGTGCACCACCTGCTGCCTGGCGATCTTGGCGTGCGTGGCGACCTTTCCGCTCCAGCCAAACCAAATGCCGGACTTGCGCTCGAGTGCCGCCTTGCCGGCAACTTCAAGCCCGCCGGCGTGCGCCTTGGCATTTTTCTCGGGAATGGCGACTCTATTCG
>JBAUEH010000121.1:0-1763 GCA_049678505.1 Candidatus Acidiferrales bacterium | reverse complement strand
ATACAGAAGAACTCCGACGAGCGAGCCCCACGTTCCCGGAGCTGCCGGCAGGTAGCCCGCGCCGCCAGCCGTGGCCAGAAAAAACGACAGCCACGGTTTTCGCGCCGTCGCAATAGCCGCAGCGCTACTCTTCGCCTTCATTTTTCCTGTTCATTGTTCGTTTCATCGGAGGAGGGTGGTTCGTAAGCTTCGGGCCCATCTTCGTCCATGGCGGGCTCACTCACTTTGTATTTCTCGCTAGCCCAATTCCCCAAGTCCATGAGGCGGCAGCGCTCGCTGCAGAACGGAAAGTCTTTGTCTTTATCCGAATCGGTCGGCTTCTTGCAAATGGGGCAGCGCAATTCCATGGCCGTCGGCTAGCGTAACACGCATTCGGCCCCATGGCAGCGATAGCCGCAGGAGAACCGCTTCGTTTCGCACAATTCAGGCAAGTATCGTAAACGGTTGCGCGGGAATTGCGGCGCGCAAGTCCACCGCGCCCTCGGATACAATTTCCGTCACACGCCCGATCAAATCGTAATCGCGGGCCTCGGTGATCTCGACGCGCGCCATCGTCCCCGGCAGCGGCAACTGCGACGCTTCGCTCACGCCACAAATATCCGTGATGTAAATTTTCCCGTCAATTTCAGGGGCCATTCCCTCGAGCCGCGCTTGCCATACGAGTTCCGTGTCCGCGGAAGGTCCTTCGAGCATCGCGGTAAAACTCTTGCCGATTTTCGCGCGCAGCTTCTGACGCGAAATCTTTTGTTGAATGGCCATCAGCTGATCGCGCCGCTGCGCAATGGTCTCTGCGTCCACTTTTCCCTCGCACGCAAAGCTCTTCGCGGTTTCCTCGTCGGAATACGCGAACACACCCATCCAGTCGAATTTTGCTTCGCGCACAAAATCGCATAGCACGCGAAAATCGCCTTCGGTCTCGCCAGGGAATCCTACGATGAACGAAGTGCGCAGCGACACGCCAGGAATCGTGCGCCGGATGCGCTGGAGCAGTTTCAAGAAAGCATCCGCGTGCGAGCCGCGCTTCATGCGCGCAAGAACGCTGCGGCTGGCATGCTGCAGCGGAATATCGAGATACTTCACCAGCCGCTCGTGCCGCGCGATGGTCTCCAGCAATTTCGGCGTGATACGGTTCGGATAGCAATACAGAAAGCGAATCCAACGCAGCTCATCAATTGTGGCCAGCTCATCCAGCAACAGCGGCAGGCCGTCGCGAATCCCGAGGTCTTCGCCGTAGAAAGTTGTGTCCTGCCCGATCAAGTTGATTTCGCGCACGCCGGCGGCGGCCAAATTGCGCGCTTCGCGCATGACTGATTCGAATCTCCGGCTGCGAAAGCGTCCACGCAATTGCGGAATGATGCAGAACGCGCAAGGATGATCGCAGCCTTCGTTGATTTTGATATAGGCGGTGTGCCGGGGCGTCGCCAGCATGCGCGGGGTCAAATCGTGATACAGAAACGAAGGTGCTTCAGCGGATGTGTCTGTCAGCTCGCCTTCGCACGCTTCCAGAATCTTTTCG
This sequence comes from Candidatus Acidiferrales bacterium, assembly GCA_049678505.1. Lineage (GTDB taxonomy): Bacteria > Acidobacteriota > Terriglobia > Acidiferrales > UBA7541 > DAHUXN01. The sequence continues at coordinate 247 of JBAUEH010000121.1, read as the reverse complement.
ACTTCGCCTGTACCGATGACCGCGTCGACTTCCGGAATTTGCTCGCGAATTTCGTTGCGATATCGCTCGACCAGGCATCCGGCGACAATCAATTTCCGTGCGCGGCCGACCTTTTTGTATTCGGCCATCTCCAAAATCGAATCGATGGATTCTTTTCGCGCTGGCTCGATGAAGCTGCACGTGTTCACGACGAGCACGTCGGCATCGTCGGCGCGCGGCGTGATTTCATGGCCGGAGCGCGCAAGAA
>JBAUEH010000120.1:0-26772 GCA_049678505.1 Candidatus Acidiferrales bacterium | reverse complement strand
CCACTGCGCGTCTCCTGCTGCGCTGCGGCACCGGAGGCCTGCCCGATGGCGGCTCAGCGCAAGCTCGCGGCGGCGCAGGCGCGCTTTCGAACGCCCTCGCTGCAGCCGCGCAACAAGCCGGCGCCGAGATTCGCACCAACGCCGAAGTCGCGCGCATCCTCGTCAAAGAGGGAGCCGTCTCCGGCGTCGCCTTGACCATCGGCAAAGAAATCGCCGCCAAGGCCGTCGTCTCCGGCGCCGACCCCAAGCGCACATTCTTCGACCTGCTCGAACCCGTGCATCTCGCCCCTAGTTTTTTGCAGAAGATGCGCAACTATCGCTCGCGCGGCGTCGTCGCCCGCATTCTTCTCGCGCTTGATGGTCTGCCCAATTTCACCGCACTCAAAAATTCAGCCGACGCCGGCGTAGCACTCGCTGCGCGCATTCACATCGGCCCGGAGATCGATTATCTCGAACGCGCCTTCGACGCCTCCAAATACGGCGAATTTTCCCCCGCGCCCTATCTGGAAGCATCGATTCCTTCGCTCCTCGATCCCCCGCTCGCTCCTGCGGGCAAGCACGTCATGACCATCCACATGCAATACGCGCCCTACAGATTGAAGAACGGCGACTGGCCCTCCCAGCGCGACGCCCTCGCCGACGCCGTCATCAAAACTCTCGCCGAATACGCGCCCGATCTGCCCTCGAAAATCATCGCGCGCCGCATCATTACTCCTCTCGATCTGGAAAACGACTACGGCCTCACCGGCGGCCACATTTCTCACGGCGAACTCGCCCTCGACCAGCTTTTCACCATGCGCCCGCTGCTCGGCTACGCCCGCTATCAGTCTCCCATTCGCGGACTTTTCCTCTGCGGCAGTGGATCGCATCCCGGAGTCGGCCTCGCTGGTGCCTCCGGCTTCAACGCCTCCCGCGAAATCACCAAATCCGTTCGCTCCAAGCCTCGCTACATCGGCTAACTCTCTGTAGCTCTCAACCTAACCCTAGCCATTTTTCTCTCTTTCGCAAGTAAAGTCCACTTGACATCAATTCAGATTCGTGTCAAGCTCACTTGACTTTTACACCCGGAGGGGAAAACGTGGCTCAAGCACAGCGTCGGTTGAGGAATCGAGCAATTCCAGTTATCGTCCTTTATTTTCTGTTGTTTGCGATGGTCAATTAGCTCTTTGACCGCCATTTCGTCCGCGGTCACATCTCGTACCTGTTTGCGGTCCTTCCGGCCCTGCCGCTGATAGCCGCCATCGTCCTTCTTGGCCGCTACATTCGCGAAGAGACCGATGAATTCAAACGCGCCGTCTTCGTCGAAGCTTTGCTTTGGGCCATTGGCCTCACCATGGTCCTCACCACAGCCTGGGGATTCATTGAAATGTTCATCCCTGGCATGCACGTTCCGGTGCTGTGGGTCTTTCCTCTTTTTTGCGTCATGGCCGCAGCCGCCAAGCTTTTCATCCGGCGCAGGTTCCAGTGAAAAACCTGCTCCGCGAATTGCGAGCCGAGCGCGGCTGGAGCCAGGCCGATCTGGCGCAGCGCCTCGACGTCTCGCGCCAGAGCGTAAACGCCGTGGAAACGGGCAAGTTCGATCCGAGCCTGCCTCTGGCCTTCCGCATCGCCAAGGTGTTTGACACCACGATTGAATCGATCTTTTTGGATGAATCGGACAAATTGCGGTAGAAGCAAATAATGAATAGGAAAGGGACGGGAATTCCAATGAATCGAGAAAGGGGGCTTACAGTAGTTGTGGCAGTGTTGCTGGCTGTGCTCAACGTGGGAATTCACCGCATTTCAGCGGCGTTGGGCATATCGGAAACGAGCATTTTGATCGCCATCGTGATTGCCGAGGTGCTCTTGATGTTTCGGATGGTCACGAACGGGCGGCGTCGATGCAGTTCCCCAAAGGAGAGGCAAGAGGGACAATCGTAAGATCCAGAGTATCGCAGAGTCTCCTCCGCTAATGCTTGTTACCTTGATTCGTAGGGTGCATGATTTTGATCGGCGGTTCACGAGGAGACCAAAACGATGAAGTGCCGAACGGCTCTGGCCCTGCTTGCAGTAGTGTTGATTTTCGGATCTCTCACCGCATCGCCTCAACAGCAACAAAACGACTACGGGGTGCAGTCGGTGGCCGTCGTGCGTCAGTTCGTCAGCTTCGAACTACAAGGCGGGCGGTTGACGCCCGCAGGTTGGCGCCGCGCGGGAAACAGATTCTTCGTCAGGCCTGAGTCCGAATCGTCGAAGAAAGAAGTACGCGTAGTATCGGATAAATTCTATCTGAGTTTGATATCGCTGACTCGGGGCCCAAGCACAACGGTGGAGGCCTCGTTCCCCGTGTGCTGGGGCACGATAGATTCCCGATTAGACTTCGAGTTCAGAGGCGCTGGTGCTCCTGTGGAAGCTCAGTGCTCGGAGTCTTACAATCTAATTTCTTGGAATCAGCAATGGGATATCGGTCCCGACGGGAAGGTAACGCCGTTTGCAGGAACCATCAACAGGGAAGGAATGAGAATCGATAACTTCCCGCAATATGTCACCCTAAGTCGCACTGCCGCAATTCGTTATGTAATTGAGGCGCGAGATAAATCGAACGATCCGGTCATCAGGGCGAACGCCAATAAGACCCTTGCCATCCTTAAAAAGCTTAAGGAATAGATCGCTCCTTGGTTTTCGCGGTGATTGCTCCGCGCCTCCTGATTTTCCTTGACAATTTAGTTATAAAGTGGTACACATATCCTGTGCGGGCAATTCGCCGCCATGCCACCGCTTCGGTGGCTTTTGCTTTTTGAACAACTGCTCGTGAAAGGACGGCAGACAGGCCAAACTGCTCTCAAGCCCCACGTGCCAACAAAATCGCTCGCAACGTCTGCAACCATCACAAAATTCAGCCCTTCCCGCGCCCAAGGCGAACAAAAGGTTAATCGGTACACAAAACAACAGTCGCGAATCGCTAACTCTCTGAAAACACACCACATGACAATTTCTAATCGGGACTGAAAATGCGCTTTTTTCACTCACTCTCAAATCGCTCCCCTGCACGGGCCCAGTCCAACCGTTTGCTCGTCACTTGTCACTCGCTTGCCCTGAGCGGAGTCGAAGGGTCACCTGTCACTGCCTTCCTGCGCTATAATTGTTGGCTCAAACTGGCGCAGGGTCATCCTAAGGAGGCAACAGCATGACATCCCCGGCACGATCCCTCGGTCGAGGCGAATTCAAGAATGAGCCCATCAAGGATTTTTCCAAGTCCGAAAATCGCAAAGCCATGGAAGCGGCGCTGAAAAAAGTCGCGGGCGAACTCGGCCGAGAATATCCGCTGCTCATCGGCGGCAAATCCGTTTTGGCCGGCGAAAAAACCAAATCCACCAATCCTTCGCATCCCGATCAGGTCATCGGAATTTTTCAAAAGGGCACCGTCGAAATGGCCAATCAGGCCGTCGAAGCCGCGGACAAGGAATTTGCATCCTGGAAAAAAGTTCCCGCCGACGAGCGCGCCGAGTGCTGCTTCCGCATCGCGGAAATTCTCCGCAAGCGCCGCTACGAAATGGATGCCTGGCTCTGTTACGAGACGGGAAAAACATGGACCGAAGCGGACGCTGACACCGCCGAACTGATCGACTTTGGCGAATACTACGGCCGCGAAATGCTGCGCCTTGCCGGCCCGCAAAAACTTGTGCCTAATGCGGGCGAGAAAAATTTCCTGACGTACATTCCGCTCGGAGTTGGCATCGTGATTCCGCCGTGGAATTTCGCCGCGGCCATCATGGGCGGCATGACCATGGCCGCGATCGTCACCGGAAATACCGTGGTGATGAAGCCGTCGAGCGATTCGCCAGCCGTGGCCGCGTTTTTCATGGAAATTTTGCGCGAAGCGGGCATGCCCAATGGCGTCGTGAATTTCTTCACTGGTCCGGGCGCCACAGCTGGAGAAGCAATGGTCTCGCATCCAAAAACGCGCTTCATCGCGTTCACTGGTTCGAAAGAAGCGGGCTTGCGCATCGGCGAACTCGCCGCGAAAAAACAGAATGGGCAAATCTGGATCAAGCGCACCGTTCTGGAAATGGGCGGTAAGGACGCCATCATCGTCGACGAGGAAGCGGATCTCGATTCGGCCGCGGAAGGCGTCGCGCAGTCGGCCTTCGGTTATCAGGGACAGAAATGCTCGGCGTGCTCGCGCGCCATCGTCGCGGAAAAAGTCTACGACAAATTCATTGAGAAATTGCTTCCGCAGGTGAAGAAGCTCAAGGTTGGCCCGTCTGAAAATTTCGACAACTACATGGGTCCGGTCATCAACAAGTCCGCGATGAATACCATTCTCGATTACATCGAAGCTGGAAAAAAAGAAGGCCGCTTGCTCGCGGGCGGCGGAAAAGCCGCGGGCGACGGCTATTTCATCGAGCCGACGGTAATCGCCGACGTGAAGCCCAATGCGAAAATCGCGCAGGAAGAAATTTTTGGACCGGTGCTGGCCGTCATTCCCGCAAAAGATTTTGACGACGCGCTGCGCATCGCCAACGGCACCGAGTACGGCCTCACCGGCGCGGTGTACACGAAAAACAAAAAGAAACTCGCCCGCGCTTCGGAAGAATTCCACGTCGGCAATTTGTATCTGAACCGCAAATGCACCGGCGCGAAAGTCGGCGTGCATCCCTTCGGCGGTTTCAACATGTCCGGAACGGATTCCAAGGCCGGCGGCCAGGATTATTTGCTTCTGTTCCTCCAAGCCAAAGTTGTCGCCGAGAATGTCAGCGCGAAGTAAACAAAAACGCCGGAATCATTCTGGCGCTGCGCTTCCCATTGGCTCGATGGTTGGACGTGGGGTCATGCGGAAGACGAAACGCAGAATCAGGTACGCGACGGGGCCGGTGGCGAGCAGCAGCGGCGAGTAGCGCATCACGAATGGCTCGCTGTACATTATTTTGATGGCGCACAAAATCGCCGGTAAAATAATTACGCAGGCCATGCCGAGCGCGCCGCCGGGAACGCGAAAACGCCGCGGCGCTTCGGGAGCTTTTTGGCGCATGCGCCACGCGGAAAGCAAAGTGAGCAGGGAAGTCGCGATGCGCGTCCAGATGTAGATGTCTACCAGCGCGACCACATCCCACTTTGCCAGGATGCAGTAAATCACCACGGAAATCAGGATCGCGCGCACCGGCGTTCCGTAGCGCGGATGAATTTTCCCGAGGCCCTGCGGAAAAAATCCATCCTCCGCCATCGTGGCAGGGATTCGCGTGGTGTAAAGAATGGTGCTGTTGGATAGCGCCAGCGTGCCGATGATTGCCGCGGCGAGCATCGCCGCGCCGAGCGTTTCTCCGCCAACCAGCCGCGACGCGGTGACGATGTAGCCAGTGACCCAGTCGTGCCAATTGCCGAGCACGGCCAGCGCGAGCATCGCGGGCAGGATATAGGTGACGACGCACAGAGGCGTGTTCCACGCGATCAGGCGCGTGAAGGTGCGCTGCGGATCTTTCATTTCACCGGTGACGCTGGAAAGCTGCTCGTAGCCGGCGTAATTCCACATGGCCAGCGCGAGGCCCGAGCCGAAAACTCCGCCGAACGGTTTTCCGGGCGGAACGAGTGGAAGCATGGGATTGTGGTGCCAGTGAAAGGCCGCGACCACGCACAGCCAAATCACCGGAATGAAAACGGCGGTTTGCAGCACGACAGCGAACCAGCCGGCGACTTTGATTCCGCGCGCGTTCAAGAGCGCGAGCAGAATGAGAATGGCGCAGGCGCCGAGCCATTTCTCGTTTCCAGTGAGTCCGGGATAGTAATTCTGCACGTAATCCATAAGCTGCACGCCGTACGCGCTGTTCAGGAGAAATGTACCGGTCCAATTCCACCAACCGCATTGGAATCCCCAAAAATCTCCGAACGCGGCGCGCGTCCAGCGATAGAAGCCGCCTTGCACCGGCATGGTGCTGTTGAGTTCCGCGGACGCGAGCGAGATGGGAATGCTCCAGAAAAACGGCACAATCGCGAGAAACAAGATGGCCATGCCGGGGCCGGCGTCTTTGAAAATTTCCTCGTAGCCGAATGGACCGCCGCAGGTGTAGCCGTAAAAAACGGCGAGCAGCGGGAGAAAACCGATTTGGCGAATTGCGCCGCTCGTGATTGCAGACGGCTTTTTGGAAGTGCCGTTCGCGGTGGGCATTTTTCGCGTGAGGCGAGAGCGGCATGATAGTGAACCGCGCCCCGCAATTCAACGAGTTTCGAGACGAGAGAAGGGAGTTGGGATGAGACGGACTGCGTTACGGCTGAGAGGTCCAAGCCTCCAGAAGATTCAGCAATTCTTTGATTGCTTGGATCGCCTCGGTCTCGTTTACATCTCTACCCCAGTAGATTCCCTTTGCGTCGTGCTTGAGACCGTTAATCCCTTTGTGAACTTTGGAAATATTCTGATTGTCCCAGGGATGATGCGTCCAACCTTCGTAGATTTGTTTCGCGCCGTAAATCAGAGATGTCTTGTCGTCTTCGCGACCGACTCCGTTTCGGCGTGTCAGTTGAACTGTTACGATCTTTAGGCTCCGATGGTAGACGAACGAGAGACGCGAGATAGCGCTGTTGAAGTGGCAGCCTGCCATCCATGCGCCAGTCATTCGTATCTGGTGATCCTGAGCCAAACTTCTTGATCGCTTCAACAGAGGTTCGACCTCGATCTTTTGCCCGGACGGCCGATCCTTGAACGGGGGTTCGTTGTGCAGGCCATAGCGAGTGCATGGACTGCTCCCAAAAGGTCGTCGAGAGTTGCCAGTGCAAAATCATTTTGTTGCGTTTTTTCTGATTCGAGCAGGCTGAGAATCCGTCGACCAAAGTCGATCAACTCTTGATCGAAAGGGGAGGAAGTCTTGAAATCCGGATTTGTTAGCGCAATTGACATGATTCCTATTCCTGTTTCTTATAGGCTCGACAAAGCGGAGAGATAGTAGCCAGAAAATACTCAATCGGTAAAGACACCTATGTGTGGCAGGAGGGGGCGCCGCGCTTCGAGAGGTATTGCTGGTGGTATTCCTCGGCGCGATAGAAGTCGGAGGCGGGCTTGATTTGGGTGACGATGGGGCGCTTGAAGATGCCGGATTTTTCGAGGGCGGCGATGGATTCGCGCGCGGCGGCTTCCTGTTCGGCGTCGTGAACGAAAATCGCGGAGCGGTACTGCGTGCCGAAGTCAGGGCCTTGGCTGTTGAGCGTGGTGGGATTGTGGTTCTGGAAGAAGGCGGCGAGAAGTTCGCGATAAGAAACTTGCGCGGGATCGAATTCGACTTCGACGGCTTCGGCGTGGCCGGTTGAGCCGGTGCAAACGTCTTTGTAGGACGGATTTTTCGTGGCGCCGCCGGTGTAACCGACGCTGGTGGATGTGACGCCTTTGATGTTACGGAAGGCTTCTTCAACGCCCCAAAAACATCCGGCGGCAAAGGTCGCTTTGGCCATGTGAAGCGTTCTCCTGAACTATGGTGACATATTCAATCGGCGTCGTCGAGCGAGGGCAAGTAAAGGGAAGGCCGTGACCCGTGTTTCGTGACCCGTGAAAAGTGAACACCTCGCGCGGGTGAAGCGCGCGAAAGGAAGAAAAAAGCGACGTTTGTTTTGTGGCGGCTAGAACCGCCACCTCCGGGAAACCAACCAAGACGGCGGCCCTGTTTCTGCATCATTCCGGCGATATGGCGGAAGGAACGCTCCGAGCCATTTTACGCGAGGCTGGAATTAGCGTAGAGCACGGTTCGAGAGTCCCCGGCCGGCTCGATGAAGCGGAATACATCGCGCGGGTGGGGTGCGCGAAAGGAAAGTTCCTTCCTGAGTCAATTTCGCGTCGCGAGGGCTACGGGTTCATGGCAAGGACGCGAGTGAGCAGGTTCCAATAATTTTCGTGCCAGCCTTCGGCGAGGTGCTGCGCGGTGCCTCGGGGGAAGCCGGTGTGGTCAAAAATGATTTTTGTGCTGGAGTTCTGTTCGGTGAGCTCGAACTTCGCAATTGAATAGATACCCGGCGCCCAGCCGCCAGGACGCCAAGCCTGGACAAGCCGCCGGTTGGGCACGAGCTCGATGTTCCTTCCTGTGACGTAGCCACCAAAAAGCGAAAAGGCGCCGCCCGCTTCAGGGCTGAGCACTGTAGGTTTGTTTCCCGAAACCATGCCTGACTGCATGGCGGCGCTAAGCTTCACGACCTGGCCAAATTGTTTGGCATTGGTCAGCGCTTCGTAGACACGCTTGGGGCTGGCTTTGAAAACAGGCTCCATGTGTATGAATTCGGCAGTATGCGAAATTTCGTCGGCGCTGTCAGCCCAGGCATTCGCCGAGCCCAACGCGAGACCGCCGAATGCAAGGGCAGCGCCGAAGATCATTTGCCGCCGAGTGGGGGTATTGGCCGGTATTGGCGAGTCATTTCGTTCGGTCATCAATTTTTCTCCGAAGGTGAATTTGCTTGGAGCTTCAGGGCGCTGGCAGCATGGAAGCACGAAATGAAACTATGGCCAAGAGCATATTTTTCTTTTGCGTGTCTTAGGTTCGGGAGGAAAACGATCAGTGGGGAGTGACGGCGAAGAGGTGGGCGCGGAAGGGGTCGAGACGGATGTAGAGGCCGGACTCGGCGATTTCGGCGCCGGCACGCGGGTAAGAGGCGTCGTGGAGCTGGTCGAGAAGTGTGTATTGCTGCGAAGCGGAAATACCTTCAGTGAGGTGCACGCGGCCTTGCGACGCAGCGCCGGTAAGATTCACGACAACAATTTTGCGAGCGTTTGTTGAGAGCCACTGATACGCGGCGAGATTGTGAAAGCTGTCGTCGCCCGCAGAGCTGACTTCGAGAAGTTTCCATTGGCCGGAATGAAAAGCAGGTTCATTCGAGAGCTGCAAAATGCGCTCGTAGAAGCTGCGCGTGCCGGCGTCAGGTTTTTCCGGCGCGGCGACGGTGAGAGGAATGGGCAGATGAATTTTGCGGCCATCGAGCTGGCCGTGATGATAGAAGCGCATGCCGGGAAGAGTGGCGATCAAAGTAGCGAAGGCTTCGAGCTTGGCGGCGCCAAAAGTTGCGGCGGCGCGGGCCTCGTCGTGATTTTCGAGAAAGCGCGCGGCGTGGCTTTGGCTGGCGACGTCGGCGGCGAGGCGCGCGTGAACTTCGACGGGTTGGCCGTCGCGCAACGCGTCGTAAAGGCCCTTGTCGTATGTGAATTGAAAGCCGAGCGCCTGAATGGGCGCTTCACAGTTCCAGTAGACTTCGGCGAGCCAGACAAATTCCTTCGGCAGAGCCGCGATGGCTTCAGTCCAGAATTCGCGAGGAGGAGGTTTGCGTCCGGCGAGAAGCGGGCCCCAAGTGCGCGCGAAAATATCGTTCAAGACGAGCATAGCCATGTCGCAGCGAACGCCGTCGCAATGCTTGGAGATTTCGCGGAGTTCAGCGATGAGCGCGGCGCGGGCGGCAGGCTGGAAATAATCGAGCTGGAGAACGTCACGCCAAGGTGGGAAATAAGGATCGCGCCCGTGGGCGAAAAGGATTGGCTCGGCGTCTGTTTTTTGCAAATAGAATGCGGAGGGGTCTTTGCGAAAATCCTCTTGAGCGCCGCGAATGTAATATTCGGGATGCGCGGAGGCCCAAGGATGGTCGGGAGCAGTGTGGTTGGCGACGAAGTCGAGAATGAGGCCGATGCGGCGGGCGCGCAATTGTTCGCGGGCGTGGTCGAGATCGGCCCAGGAGCCGATGCGTGGATCAGGCTGATATTGGCGGACGGAATAGGGCGAGCCGACGACCTGACTGAGTTTCCAGCCAGGAAGGGCTTGGTCGAATCCAGGGAAACTGGAAGGATCGAGCTGGAAAAATCTGCGACCCACGGGGCTGCGCTCCCAGACGCCCATGAGCCAAACGAAATCGAAGCCAAGGCGAGCAATCTCGTCCCATTCGGTGGCAGGAACATCGCGCAAAGTGATGCGGCGACTATATTTTGAGGAGAGCTCTTCGAGCCAAGCCCAAGTATTGATTTCGTAAAGATGCGGATGCGGGCGATAGGGAAGTGAGGGTGAAGTGGCCGGAGCAGGCATTTTCAGAGGGAGGCTATGCCGTGAGGAGAACATTGTCAACGGCGGGCGGGATCAGGTAATGGGTCAGTTTGAATTTTGACTCTTTGTGTCACGATCAAGAAAATTCAAACTGACCAACCACGCGGGATCGGGTGAGCGGAGGGGGCTGGATGTGGACAAGTGGCGCGGAGATGTGGCAGAGTATTGTCGAAATTGGCCCTCAATTGAGCCATAAAGTGGTTACGCTGAGGAGGATGCAAAACATGTTGAAGCGTGCGCTGTTGGGTACCGCTGCATTTTTGTTTGCAGCCAGTGTGGGCTTTGCGGCCCCACAGGCGGCAAGCGCGACCAAGTCGTGGCACGGATACGTGACGGACAGTAAGTGCGCCATGAATGCGAAAGCCAGAACGGACTCGGCTTGCGTCAAGAAGTGCGTCGACGCGGGCGACAAGTATGTTCTCTATGACACTGCGAACAAGAAGGTTTATCAACTGGATCCACAATCGGCGGTTGCCGATCATCCTGGGCATCACGTGAGCGTATCGGGCACGTTGGACGGCGACACGATTCACGTTACCCACGTGAGAATGTTGGGCATGGCGAAATCGGCTCCAGCCCCGGCTGCGAACCCGGGAAGCTAATCCCTTACTTCCAAGCCATGAATTGAAGCGGGCAGGCCGCAAGGCGCTGCCCGCTCTTTTTTTTTGCGCAGAGGGTTCGCAAGCGATGCAGCAAGTCTGCTCGGCCGAAGTTCTCGGTGCACGCGGCGTCGTCGAGAGACGGAATTGATGCGAGCATGCAGGATTCGGCGCGCGAACTGTATGGTAGGATGCGCGAGCCACTTCTCGAGAGGAAAGACATGATTAAGAACCGCTTGATGCGCAGCGCCTTGGTGATTGCATGCTTGCTGGGATTTGCCGCAGCAGCGCAGGCACAGTCGAATGGGCAATGGAACGCGCTCGACAGCTACATCCAGACCGCGATGCACGATGGGAAAGTGCCGGGACTGGCGGTGGGGATCGTGCAAAACGGTAACGCGGTTTACGTCAAAGGATTTGGAGTGCGGGACATCACCACGGGGCAGCCGGTGACGCCGGATACGCTATTTGACATTGGCTCGTGCACGAAGGCGTTTACGGCGGCAGCGGTGGGGATACTCGTGGATGAAGGAAAGATGCATTGGGACGATCGCGTGGATGAGTATATTCCCTTCTTTCACTTGTATGACCCGCTGGCGGACGAGAATGTGACCATGCGCGATTTGCTGACGCATCGCACCGGAATGGGTGGAACGGATTTGCTGTGGTACGGTTCGTCATTTTCGCCGGAGGAGATCATCCGGCGGGTGCGTTACATCGAGCCAGAGTTCGGATTTCGCGCGAAATTCGAATATCAGAATGTGATGTACGCGACGGCGGGATACGCGGTGGGGCAGGCGAGTGGAGGGACGTGGCAGGATTTTGTGCGCGCGCACATTTTTGGGCCACTCGGCATGAGCGGAGCAGATTTCAGCGCGACGGATGCGCAGAACGCGGCGGACCATGCTACGCCGCACGATCTGAAGGACGGAAAAGTGGTAACGATTCCGTGGCGAAATATCGATAGCGTTGCGCCCGCGGGATCGATCAATGCCGGCGTGAAGGACATGACGAAGTGGATTGCGATGCAGTTGAACGATGGAATGGCGAATGGGCAGCAGATCGTTTCCGCGAAAAGCATGCGAGAGATGCACACGCCGCAGATCGTGGTGCCGCAAGGAGGGGAGTTCGATCTGTTCTTTCCGAAGTCGCTGCAATTGAGTTATGGGATGGGCTGGTTCATCGAGGATTATGGCGGACATCAGATTTGGCTGCATCCCGGCGATATCGACGGGTTTGCGTCGCTGGTGGTGCTGATTCCGGAAGTGAAGACCGGTTTTGTGATCTTGACGAATTTGGATCACACGGCACTGCGTTCCGGGCTCGGCTACCATTTGATCGATGAATTTCTGAACTTGCCGCAGCAGGATTGGACGGCGCACTTTGCGAAAGTGGCGGAACAATTCAGCGCGATGAAAAAACAGGAGGACGAGGCGGCGGAAGTTCCAAAACATGCGGACACGCATCCATCGCGCGAACTTGCGGCGTATGCGGGAACGTATCGAAATAAGGCGTATGGCGACGCGGTGGTATCACTCGAAGGCGATGCGCTACAGATTCAATTCCATTCGTTCAGCGGGGCATTGAAGCATTTTCAGTACGATACATTTGTGGGCGATTTGGGCGGTTCCGGCAATGCGAGCGTGATGTTCAATCTGGATGAAAATGGGGATGTCTCGAAATTGACGATGGACGGAATCGAGTTTGCAAGAGTGGGAGCGCGTGTGCCGCGGTAGCAGAAGCTGATTGAAAACGGGAGATGGAGGAAGGGATGGGGAGGAAGGAATGGGAATGATACGGCGAGGGATGATTTGTGCGGGAGCGCTTCTGGTAGTGGGCATCGCGGTGGCGGGAATGCGTTCGGTAGCACGGCAAGACTCGAATGCTGCCACGGACAATTACGACGTAATCATTCGGGGCGGGCACATTCTCGACGGCACGGGAAATCCCTGGTACGCGGCCGATATTGGGATTCGTGGAGACAAGATTGCGGCGATTGGAAAACTCGGCAATGCGACCGCGAAGCAGACTATCGATGCGACGGGAAGAATCGTTGCGCCCGGTTTTATCGACATGCTGGGACAATCGGAGACTTCGCTGCTAATTGACAAGCGGTCGCTGAGCAAACTTTCGCAGGGAATCACCAGCGAAATCACGGGCGAGGGTCAGTCGGCCGCGCCGCAGGACGAGCGCACGCTTGCGACGCTGAAACCGTTCATGGATCAGTATCATTTGATGATTGACTGGAAGGATTTGGACGGATATTTCGAGCGGCTGGAAAAATCGGGCACGCCGCTGAATCTGGGCACATATGTAGGCGCAGCGCAGGTTCGCGAGGCAGTGATTGGAGACGATGACCGCGCACCGACAGCGGACGAGCTGAAACAGATGGAGGAGCTCGTGGCGCAGGCGATGCAGCAGGGGGCCATGGGCGTTTCGACGGCGCTGATTTATCCGCCAGGGCACTACGCGAAGACAGATGAGCTGATTGCGCTGGCGAAAGTGGCGTCGCAATACGGCGGAATTTACGCTTCGCACATGCGTAGCGAAGGGCAGACGGAAATGCAGGCGCTCGATGAAGCAATCGAGATTGGGCGCGAGGCGCATTTGCCGGTGGAGATTTTCCATCTCAAAGTGAGCGGAAAAACGCGGTGGGGCTCGATGCCGAAAGTTGTGGCGAAAATCCAGGCGGCGCGGGATTCGGGCTTAGACATGGCGGCGAGTATGTATCCTTACCTTGCGGGGGCAACGGAGCTGGCTTCGTGCCTGCCGCCTTGGGTCGCGGATGGCGGCACAGAGAAATTGCTGGCGCGGCTGCGCGATCCGGTGGTTCGGCGGCGAATCAAGCTGGAGATGGCGGCGGATCATCCGGGATGGGAGAATTTGTATTTCGACAGCGGCGGCCCGTCCGGCGTGATGATTTCCGGCGTAGTGAATCCGGATTTGAAGAAATACGATGGAAAAACCGTGGCACAGATGGCGCAGGCAGAGAAGAAGGATCCGCTTGATGCGCTGTTCGATTTTGTGCTGGCGGATAACGCGCAAACGGGCGCGCTTTACTTCATCGCAAATGAGCAGGACCTGCAGTACGGCCTAAAACAGCGTTGGACGAGCATCGGTTTGGATGCGCCTGAGACTTCGCTGGACGGGCCGCTTTTTGAGCCGCACAACCACCCCAGAGCGTGGGGCTCGATGCCCAGGTTCCTGGGCCATTATTCGCGGGACTTGCATTTGGTTCCACTGCCGGAAGCAATTCGCAAAATTACGTCTCTGCCAGCGGAACGCGAGCATTTGACGGGGCGCGGGCTGCTGAAGCCGGGATTTTTCGCGGACGTTACCGTTTTTGACCCCAAGACGATCATCGACAAGGCGACATACACGGATCCGAATCAGATGTCGGTGGGAGTGGATTACGTTTTCGTGAACGGGCAGTTGGAATTCGAAGATGGAAAGCTGACGGGCGTGACGGCCGGGCGCGTGCTGCGCGGACCGGGTTGGCACGGAGGTGCGGAACAGCAGTAACAGATGCATTTTTTGACGGTGAAGCGCGATGTCGCGGATGATGGCAGAAATCCATGAGCAGCCGGCAGCGCTGCGGCGGACCTTTGAGGCGGAGCGCGCGCACGCGGCCGACTTCAAGAAGTTCGCCGCGGCACAAGATTTCCGGCTGATTGTGCTGGTGGCACGCGGAACGTCGGATAACGCGGCGCTCTTTGGGCGCTACTTGCTGGAGATTGCGACAGGGATTCCGGTATCGCTCTGTGCCCCGTCTGTGCATACGCTTTACGGTGCGCGCCTGGACTTTCGCCGGGCCCTGGTGATCGGGATTTCGCAGTCCGGCGCGGGCACGGACATCAATTTGGTGTTGAAAAACGCGCGGAAGCAGGGCGCGTTTACCGTGGCCATCACCAACGAAGCGAATTCGGCCATGACGCGCGCGGCAGAGGAGACTTTTCTGGTGCGCGCGGGAAAACAACGTTCGGTGGCGGCGACAAAAACGTATACGGGCCAGCTGATGATTTTGTATCTGATGGCGTTCGCGCTGGGGCGGCAAATCGAGCTGGAGTCAGTGAGCGAGATTCCGGGGCGAGTGCGCGAAACGCTGAAATTGGCAGCGGGAATTCGAACCATGGTGCAGCGGTATCGATACATGAGGCAATGCGCGGTGGTGGCGCGAGGCTTGAATTACGCGAACGCGTTCGAGCTGTCGCTGAAATTGATGGAGACGTGTTACATCGTGGCGGAACGGTTTTCGTCGGCGGACTTTCTGCATGGCCCGATCGCGATGATCGAGCGCGATTTTCTGGTGATTCTATTTGCGCCGGCGGGGAAGACATTCGCGGGGCAGCGGCAGATGATCAAAAGGCTTGCCGGATTACGCGCGGAAACGATCGCCATTACATCGGCCGATGTGCGTCTTTCGGGAATCACGCGGACAATTCACGTGCCGGGAAAGATCCCGGAGATTTACAGCGCGATACCGTATATCGTGCCCGGCCAGCTTTTTGCGGCGCAATTGGCGGAGGTGAAGGGGCTCGATCCGGATCGTCCGCGGTCTCTGCAGATTGTGACGCAGACGCTGTGAACGTTTTGCCGGGTTGTGATACTTAGAGGCTAGCCGCCGCCGCGAGCGCCATATGCGCTGCTACGGTTGAGAGCGGTCGTCGCGGCCAAGAGTGCTTTCGACGTCGGTGGCGATGGCGTTCGCGATTTCATTCTCGAGTTGGGGCAAATCCGCCGCTTCGCGTTCAAATTGCCTGGACCAGACAGTGCCGCCGCTGGCGGGGTCGATCAGCTCTGCTGTGATGCGGACTTTATTGCCGGAGCGGCCCACCGTGCCTCTGAGTAGTTTATCGGAATGAAGGAGTTGTGCAATGTGCTGCGGGCTGTCAGTGCTACCTTCAAAACGCATGACAAGGCTCTGATCAATTACGCGCAGCTCTTTCGAGTATGCACAAACGTTAATTAAATTGTTAGTTATCTCAAGCGCTAAATTGTTATCCGCGGAAGTGTTAGACAGGCTTTGGAACGGCAAGACGGCAATGGTCGGAGGCCGGGGACGGGAAGTCGTTGACGGAACGACTTGACGATTTAGAAACATTTGTTTTGCCTTTACGATCGAGAAGGCAAGAGCAACAATGAGAACAGCGTAAATCGCCAACTGAGAATACGAAATTTCGAGTGATGCTCGGCCGTGTCTTTGTGAATGATCAGTTTCGGCTTGCCGTTGCCGGGAAGCCGGCTGGCGGGCTTTCCACCAGGCGTCGATTTCAGATTTATGAGCGTAGACGGAGCCAAGCTTCGAATGCTGATGACGATAGACCGGAATCAGCGACATCGCCGACATTTTGAAGGGGGTAGGCACAGGGTCGATCGCATTTTTCTTGATCATGTATGTTTTCCTCGGCTTCACCAGTTTCCCGCGGTCGGTGTACGTCCTTGAGCCGCTGCTCACGATAGGCATCTTGGCCGGTGTACGGCTGCTTTCGCGCGCAGTTTTCGAGTCGGTGCGGGAAGATGCGCGTTCATCGAAAAGAGTGGCGATCATCGGCGCAGGTGTTGCAGCCCAAATGATTCTGCGAGAGCTTCGGCAGCCCGGTGCAGGCTGCATCGCGGTGGCTTGCGTGGATGACGACCCGTCGAAACGAGGGCTCAAGATTCAGGGCGTTCCGGTCATGGGCTCAATCGACGAACTTCCTGACATCCTCGCAAGACATCCCGTCGACGAGATAATGATCGCGGTGCCTTCGGCCACGGCATCGCAGATGCGGCGTTTCGTGGCGATTTGCGAGAGAAGCGGCGCAAAATTCCGTACAGCTCCGGCCCTTCGCGAATTAATTGCCGGTGAGATGACCGTCAAGCAGCTCCGGGAGGTAAATCTCGAGGATCTCCTGGGTCGCCAGCCGGTCCACATTGACCTCGCATCGGTAGGCCCGGAAATTCAGGATCGCACGCTGCTGGTGACCGGCGCTGCGGGTTCAATCGGTTCGGAGCTATGCCGCCAGCTCGTTCAATTCCGACCGGCAAAGCTCATTTGCGTTGATCAGAGTGAGACAGGAATGTTCCATTTGCAGCGCGAGCTGGCGAATTGCGAAACGCAAACGAAGGTGATTCATTACGTGGCGGATGTAGCCGAGCACGAAACGATGTCGCGTATTTGCGGGCGTCACCGCCCACACGTGATTTTACACGCGGCAGCATACAAACACGTGCCGATCATGGAAGCGAACCCACGCGAAGCAGTCAAGAACAACGTCTTCGGACTGATCGGTTTGCTTGAGGCCGGCGAAGCGAATGGATGCCAGGCTTTTGTCTTGATTTCATCCGACAAGGCGGTCAACCCGGCCAACGTGATGGGTGCGACGAAACGAGCCGGAGAGCTTATCGTTTCTTGCCGGCCGGCCAGCAGCATGCGCTGTATTTCTGTAAGGTTTGGAAATGTGCTGGGCTCGAATGGCAGCGTGATCCCCTTGCTTCAGGAGCAAATTCGCGATGGACGCGAGCTTACGATTACCCATGCTTCTGTCCGCCGGTTCTTTATGACCGTTCACGAAGCTGTTTCTCTCGTCTTGCAGGCGTTCACCATCGGCAATCACGGGGAGGTTCTCGTGCTCGACATGGATCGGCCGATTCGCATTGTCGATTTGGCAAGGACTCTGATCCGGCTTTCGGGCAAGTCGCCGGAAGAAGTAAAAATTCGATTCACGGGACTGCGGCCCGGCGAAAAGGTGTGCGAGGAATTGTTTTATCCTGGGGAAAGGATTGCTTCGACGCGCTACCCGAAGATTCGAAACGCTCGCGGCGAAAGAATGGATTGGCCTGTCCTGGAAAGCCAGTTGCAAGACTTGCAGGAATGTTGTGCGGCAGGAAACGATGCCGCCATCCGAACGAAATTAATGTCCATCGTGTCCACCGGCTTCTATCGGCCAAATAGCCTGCCTCGCCGGAGCGTCCGCCTGGAAAAAACGGCGCCGAT
Source organism: Candidatus Acidiferrales bacterium (assembly GCA_049678505.1). Taxonomy (GTDB): domain Bacteria; phylum Acidobacteriota; class Terriglobia; order Acidiferrales; family UBA7541; genus DAHUXN01. Next base: position 9,166 of record JBAUEH010000120.1, on the reverse strand, counting down.
GGTTTTACGCCGCGCTGCGGGTCAAGACTGACCGCTTCTTGCTGTTCTTGCCGACTTCCTTCCTTCGCCTGCTGCCTGTTTGCGGACCGTGCTTGATCCCCACGACGAATGAAAGCGGCCGCTGGCGCTCCTGTTCATTAGACCGCCCGCGGTAACGCTCTCCTACTGCTGTTCCTTCAAACTATTTTCGATAAACGCCGACACGTTTGCCTTGAGCTTTGCGTGAGCGGCTTCCGATACGTACATCATGTGCCCCGCATCGTAATATTTCAGTTGGACATGGCTTCTCAAATTCGCCGGCAGGTCCAAATGATCCATCGTGTACTCGGTTTCGAAAAATGGCGTGGCCAAATCGTAAAGGCCATTTTCGACTTCAACGTGCAAATTGGGATTCGAAATGAGCGCTTGGACTAAATCCGGCTCGACGTTGGGAGCGCCGGGGAAACCGAATCCGCGCCCTACATTGTGCTTCCAATCCCAGCTTGCTCCGGCAAAATTTGCCGAAACGTTGTAGGTCATGTTCTGGCCGAATTTGAGGTCCTGCCGTATGTATTGGTTGAATGCTGCTGTGTAAGCGCTGCTCAGCGCGGCCGATTGGGGATCGCCGGATGCGTATTCGGCCAGCGGATCAGCGCTGTAACCGGAGAAACGCGAATCCAGTCGGCCTGTTGTCAGTCCCTTAGCGCGCTGCAACTCCTCCATAAACTGCGGCAGGGTTACGCGCAAGTTTGCTTTTGCGATGTAATCTGCGCTCAAACCCGTAAACTGTGAAAGCTTCTTGGCAACGCTCTCCCGGTCCGCATCGCTGAGCTTTGATCCTTTGAGCAGTGCATCGGCATAATCTGTTTCTGCAAATTGCCTCGCCTGTTCCAGAAATCCGTCCAGGTCCGAAGGGCAGCTCATCACTTTGTGGTAGCAAGCTGTCGCTGCATAGCTCGGCACGTAAAGGATGTACGCAAGGTCTTCGCCAGGATAGAAAGAGATCGTGCCCAGGTCCAGAACCGAAGACATCAGCACAATGCCGTTCAGGTCTATGTTGTCGCGCGATTGCAGATAATTCCCGAGTGCGGCGGAACGAAATGTGCCGTAGCTTTCGCCGATCAAGAATTTGGGCGAGTTCCACCGATTGTTTTCTGTGATGTATGTCGTGATGAATTGCGCGAACGCCTGAACATCCTGATCAACGCCCCAGAAATCCTTGTTCTGCGTTTTCCCCAAAGCATGGCTGAAACCCGTCCCCATGGCGTCGATGAACACTTCGTCCGTTACGCCCAGCAATGTGTCCTCATTGTCGACCAGCTTATAAGGAGCCGGTGGCGTCGGAGCAGCGTCTACCGTGGCGACGCGTTTCGGGCCATAAGCGCCCATGTGCAGCCAAATCGTCGATGACCCAGGCCCTCCATTATAGAAAAACGCGACGGGACGGCGGCTCATGTCTTCTGCATCCGACCGCGTGTACGCGACATAAAACATGCTACCGGTTGGCTCGCCCGCTGCATCTTTTAGGATGATCGTCCCAGCGGTCGCCTTATAAGGGATTGTCTGGCCGTCAACGCGAATGCTGTGCTCGGTAACGGATGATTGCTCCTTTGAATCTTGCGCGGTATCCGCGGCCTTTTTGTCTTCCGCTTTCGCCGCGCTATCGGGCATCTGCGCCGACGCGGTCTTCGCGTATCCAAGAAAGAGGAAGAGGCTCAGGAATATTGCCGCCACAGCAGTATCAAAAATCCTTTTCATTGTTTCTCCCTTTGTTGCATGCATTTCCAAATGGCGCAGGGATTTTATATAGCTTCGGAAGGATAAGTCAAAAATGTTTCTTGCAGTTTCTTGGTATTCTGAACGATGAATGCGCCACGCATTCTGCATCGCTGTATACGATGGGGTAAGAGCCGCCAGCTCTCCGGTTGTAAAAGTATCTCCACATGAATTACTTTGAATGTATAGGCCATCTGTGAGGAGGAAAACACTGGAGCAAGGATGGTGAGACGGTTTCGGGGCTGGACCCGAAGGGAATTCATTGCGCACCTGGCTCGGTTCGGAGCTGTATCGCCTCTGCTCGGTATTGGGAGAGACGACTTTGCGTCCGTACTGTCGCAATTGCCGGAGCCGGCGCCAGAACCTCCCTACACGTTGACGCTATACGATGAGACCTTGCTCGATGAATTCGAGCGAGCTGCTTGCCTTTATTTTTGGGAGCAGGCCAACCCGGACACGGGGTTGGTCAAGGACCGCAGCACTCCGAGCGAATTCGACGACTACACCGTTGCGAGCATTGCCGCCACTGGTTTCGGTCTTACGGCTCTGTGCATTGCCGACAAGCGCGGATTCATTCCAAACAGCGCTGTCACGTCTCGCGTGCGCGCTACCTTGAAGTTTCTCGCCACGCGAATATACAACCAGCGCGGTTTTTTCTATCACTTCGCCGACGTAAACACCGGCGAGCGCGCCTTTGATTGTGAAGTTTCCTCGATTGATACCGGCCTTCTGCTCTGCGGCGTGCTGATATGTAAGCAGTATTTCGCCGACGCGCAAATTCGCGCTTTGGCAACCGAAATCTTTGACCGTACGGATTGGCTTTGGATGCTTGACCGTGGCCGCACCCTTTCGCACGGCTGGACGCCAGAGCAGGGATTCTTGCCTTATCGTTGGAACACGTATTGCGAGCTGATGTTGATCTACTTGCTCGGCATCGGCTCGCGCACTCATGCGATTCCGGCGGACACATGGGACGCATGGTGGCGCCCGATCTTCGACTACAAAGGCCTGCGATACATCGGCTCTTATGCGCCGCTGTTCGTGCACCAGTATTCGCACGCCTGGTTCGATTTTCGCGGCAAGCGTGACCGCTACGCGAATTATTTCGAAAATTCCGTGCTCGCTACCAAGGCCCATCGTCTTTTTTGCATCGGACTGCACAATCGTTTCCCTGACTTTTCGGACAGCCTCTGGGGTGTGACCGCCTCCGATTCGAGGGACGGCTACACGTGGTGGGGCGGTCCTCCTCCCATCGGAACGATCGACGGCACGCTCGTTCCTGCGGCTCCCGCGGGATCCTTGCCGTTTCTTCCACGCGAGACACTGCTTGCGCTTCACACCATGCGCCGGCGCTTCGGCAAAAAACTATGGAAGCGCTATGCGTTTCAGGACGCTTTTAATCCACTGAAGGACTGGTACAACTCGGACGTGGTGGGCATCAATACGGGAATTGGAGTGCTGATGGCGGAAAATCTTCGCACGGGCTTCATCTGGGAAACATTCATGAAGAATCCCGAAGCGGAGGCAGCCATGCAATTGACCGGATTCCATCCGGAGGAGCCGGCTACTGCACCTCCAACAAATCCAGCGCCTTTGGCGGAAGCGTTAGTGTGATTTGATTGGTTTTCAGTTTTTGAACTTCCGGCGGAGCTAGCTTCGCTGCATTTTTTAGCTCTTCATACTGCTGTGCTGTAGGACTCGCGGGTTTGCCCATCGCGGCGTACGCTTGCAACGCGTTTCCATGTTGCGCATCCAGCCGGTAGATCAAAACTTTGTGTCCGCCATGCAGTCCGCTGAATTCCAGCGTCACCTCTTTTGTATTTCCCGTTGTTTCTGGCGCGGAATAATTCCAAACAGCGATATTCAACTTGTGGCCTGCGGCCCGAGTCGCCAGCACGGAGTCGGAATCTGCGGGGATTCTTTCCGTTCCCAGCATATGCAGCAACAGAAATGCATTGAACGCCGGCTTCGGCACGCCGCCCTCGGCAACCAACCCAAATCCTCCATAGAATGGCGTCTTGATCACGCCCTGCTCTTCGAACACATCCGAAAACGTCCAGTAGCTCATCATGCTCGTCAGGCCGTCGCACTCGCGAATCGTGTTTGCAAGCCACGGACCCATGAAGACCGAGTCGGTCACGTCTGGCTCATTCGCATAACTTGCGTTGTACTCGCTAAAGATAACGGGAAGCTGTGGCCGCGCAGAAGAGTGTACTTCATCGTGTACTTTCTTCGCCGCGCGGCACACCATGTCTGAACGCGGAATATTTTCGCTCGTGCCAAACACGTGGTCTGCCGTGTCATTGCCGTAAACGTGCGTGGAGACAAAATCCACCGGAACATTATTTTGCACGTCATGCGCGATGAAGCTGCTCACCCATGCTGCCTGCGCCGTTGATGGCCCGCCAACGCGCAGGCGCGGGCTGACGCGCTTAATATCTCGCGCGGTGTGATCGTAAAGTTCGTAATAGGTCGACTGCTTCGGCTCGCCCGCCCAGAAGTCGATATTCGGCTCGTTCCAGACTTCGAAATACCACTGCGAAACTTCGTCAATGCCGTATCGGTCCACCAAATGCTGCGCGAACTTTGTAATCAAATCGTCCCAGCGCGCCCAATCCTTTGGGGGCGACACGACCGGGTGATACCAGAACGCCTGATGCACTTCGCGCGAGGCCAGCTTCGGTGGCATGAAACTCAGTTCAACGTACGGCCGCACGCCATTCGCGAGCAGGCCGTCATAAATTTGATCGACATAGGAAAAGTTGTAAACGGGATTCCCGTTCTTATCCTCGTCGTACACGTCCACGTCATCGTCCAGGATCCCGTGAAAGCGCACGTATTCGAATCCTGTGATCGTTTTCACGGCGCGCAAATCCTGACGGTAACTGTCTCGCAAAGAAAGCGTCGCCCTGCCAGACCCGAACATCTCCTCCCAAAAATGCGGAAACGGCTGCCCCGCCGCATTCGCGTCAATGTGTACTGTCTCCGGCGCATTCCTTTCGTCTTGGCAAACAGCGGATCGAACCATCACCAAAAAAAGGAACACACAAGGAAGTGCAAGTGCCGCTCTTAGGCGCTTCACGCGCAGCACCTCGCCGGAAGTCCGGGAAACGCGCGCAACAACCGATTCGTATTCGTGGAATTCACCTAGGTCGCAATTAGAACACAAAGCGGCCTTCGAGTTCGACCACGCGCCCTGCCAGCCCGGATGTCGCGGTTCCAAACTGCGTATTCGCGCTAGGGTTTACGGCCGGCCCGTAGCTGACCACCGTCGAGTTGCTGCCGAACGTGAACGGCGCAAGGTTTAGTTTGTTGAATGCGTTAAAAAAGTTCGCGCGCACTTGGAGCTTTGCGGTTTCGCCAATAAACGCCATGTTTGGTAAACCGAACTCCTTCATAAGGCTGAAATCAATGTCGCTGTAGCGCGGCCCTCGGAAACTGTTCCGACCGATGCCCGGAAAATCGGGTGTCGTGCCGCTTTGCTGCAGTGTGAAGTAACTGGTGGAGGGATTGGGAAAATTCCCGGCTGGATTGGTAAGTTGCCCCGTCGCGGGAGGCAGAAACGCTTCCGTGTTGTGTTTGTCTCCCGCACCTCCATTGTAGCCGATGGGGCGCAGCGGGCACAGAGTGGACGCCCCTAACACCGGACAGATGTTGTCAGCTACGGGAGTCCACGGGAATCCCGAATGAAACTCGAAGATTCCATTGATTTGCCAGCCACCTAGGGTTTTTCCAAGGAAGTCGTTACGATGTCTAAAAATGGGAAGATCCCACAGCCCGTACGCGCTTACTTGGTGTGTAGCATCAAAATCCGACGGGCCGCGCTCCGTTGCCAGGTCAATCGGATACGTTTGGTTTGTCGTGAAGCCAGGGCCTTCCGCTGAGACGTCGTCAATCGATTTGCTGTAGGTGTAGGCGAAATTGAGCATCACGCCGTTATTGAATTGGTGTTGCAGCTGTGTCAACAGCGCGTTGAAGTTCGCATTGGTGTCCGGAGTGAAGCTGTAGACGTTGTCGATCTCGGTCGCGGGCTCCGAATAGAAATAGATAAGATTCTTGATTCGCAGCAAGTCGTGGCTGCTGCTGCCCTGATAACCGACCGTTGCAACCCATTTCCCTGGCAATGCCTGCTGCACTTGCAGGGAATACAGATACACATAGGGAACCGGCATGTAGACTGGATTTGCATAAACGTTCGGAGCCGACTGCCCCGCAAGAATAACCGGCAAATTCGTACTCGGGTCGATCGGAGTCGCCAGCGCTGGATTCGGCGCGAATCCTAGAGGTGAATCGCTCGTGCCGGTTTCATACAGAATCTGCCCGTTTAGAAAAGGATTGCTGGGGCCAGCGCAGCAGATGCCGTAGCTCGCGACCAGTGGCGGATTGTCTCGCGTGTTGTTGAAGGAATCGTCGTCGAATCGGTCGTAAGCGATGCCAAAGCCCCCGCGAACAACCGTCTTGGCATGAAGGAACGATGGACTCCAGGCGAAACCGATACGCGGCCCGAAGTTTCGCATGGTGGCGTTGTACATGTGACCTGGGAAGGCTGCCCGGGCGAAGACCAGGCCACTGATCGGGCTCGAGCCGGGAATGATGTTCTCCAGATTACCGCGGGCCTCGCTCGGAGGCCCGTAATAATCCCACCGTAACCCCAGGTTCAGCGTCAGATCAGGCCGGAACTTCCAATCGTCCTGAATGAAAACTCCATAGTCGCTTTCGCGATAGTAACGCGCTGCCTCTTCTGGGCCGCCGGTCGCGGGGTCCACGTTTATTGCTTCGAAAATCGGCGCGCCGTTTGTAAAGTCCCATGGACCGTTGAAAACGTAGTCGGGCCGCGAACTTCCGAGCAGGTCGTCATTATCCTGTTCGTGGTCGTAGTCGAAGCCGACCTTCACGGCGTGTTCGCCGTGAATCTTCGTCATCATGTCTCGGAACGCAAATGTGTTTTGCGCAAAAATTCCCGGCGAATCGTCGCCTTGTGGCGATCCATATCGGACCCTTGCTCCGTTCGGAAGGGCGCTTTGGATCTCCATTCGCGGGATTTCCCAATCAATCTGTGGATTCGCCGCAACATCGTTGAATGCATACCGCGTGAGATTGAAACGCAAATCGTTGATCAGTGACGCTGACGACGCGAACACCCACGATAGGAAACCCGAAGGGCTGAAGCGGTCGGTCTTGTAATCGTCCATGGGACGATCCTGCGACGAATCATCGGCGTCATCCGCGCGGTAGAATGTCAGGAACGTGCTTGCAGAAAATATGCTGCGGCCCATGTCATAATCGACGCGCGCGTTGTATTGATCGCCGCTCGTCAGCGCCGGCGATGAAAGTTCCGCGTATTCGAATTCCGGGATGCTGGTAAACCCTCCGCCGTTCGGTGTCGCATCCACGTATTGGCCATAAGTCCCTGTCGGCGATCCCAGATTAACTCCCCCCGGAACATTCTGGCAGGGAATCGGAAAGGTGATCGGCGCGCCGCCTTCGCTCGTGCAGGTTCCCGTTAATAGCCTGTCAATTCGCGGTGCAAGGCCTGTTGCTTGCAGGGTTCTCGATACCGGCGTGTTTGGCGCTGCCCCAGCAATCAAGGCGTCGAGCTGCGGCGTATCCACCCATTGGGCGTCATACGTCGAGCTATTGCTTCGCAGTCCTTCATAGTTGAAGAAGAAAAACAGTTTGTTGTGTATGACCGGGCCGCCTAGATTTCCACCAAACTGCCGGAAAGCATTGTCCACGCGTTCGTCTGGAGTGCCCGGTCCGTTGAATTTGTTGTAGGCATTCAGCCCCGGCGTTTGGTACTGAAAAAACCCAGTACCGTGAAACTTGTTCGTTCCGTTTTTTGTAACGATTTTGATATGTGCGCCGGAGTTGCGCCCGTCTGCGGCATCGTAGTCATTGGAAAGCACGGTCATTTCCTGGACAGATTCCAAGCTCGGGGTGATGACCGCCGCTCCGCCCCATTCCAAGCTGTTCACGCTTACGCCGTCCACCATGTAATCGTTCGCGGTGATGCGCTGTCCGTCCGCGCTGATTGATTGCTGGTTCTCCGTCTGGAAAATCGCCGTATTCGACCCGCCGGGCCCTCCCGACCCAGCGTTACTTCCTGGTCCATTTGGAAATCCTACGGACAGGCCAGCGCCATTCCGCTCGCCATCGCCAAAAATTCCGGGCGATAACCGCAAAAGCTCGTAAACATCTCGGCCAAATTCAGGAAGTCTCTCCACCTGTGGCGCCGTCAGCGTGCCGCTAATGCTGGCATCTTCGGTTTGCAGCAACGCTTGGTTCGCTCCGTTCACCGTAACCGACTGGGTCGTGCCGCCGAGTTGCAGAACGACTTCCAGTCCGCTAAATTGTTCCGCGAGCACCGTCACATTCGTCGTCTGGCTCTTCTGAAATCCCGTCGCCTCGATCGTCACGGTGTATTGGCTCGGCGGAAGCTGTGCCACTTGGTAGAAGCCCGTGCTCGTCGTTTTGGTCTGGCGTATGACTCCGGTCGCCTGATCCATTACGGTGACATTGGCATTAGGAACGGCTGCGCCCGATGGGTCGGTCACCGTTCCTTGGAGAGTGGCGTTATTTTGCGCTGCCGCTGTTGTCGCGAATGCTAGCAAAAGGAGGATGAGAAATGAACAGCAGCGGAGAAACGAGGAGAGCCTCACCATGGGAATTCTCCTTTAGGTTGGCACGTTGCCTACGAACCGCTCGTGAAGGAAGCACCCCGCTCCCTTACAAAGACACACTGAATAGGCGAATGCGAGGATGAGTTTCCACATGTGGTAGCGTCAATACATGGAACACCTCAATAGCTGGGCGGTATTAACTCGACTCTGCCTTTAATGGAATTACGGTGGGATTCCCCGGTGCTCTTAAGGGAATGCGAGGTTGGGGTGAGCGATGGGATTTGAACCCACGACCCTCGGTGCCACAGACCGATGCTCTACCAACTGAGCTACGCTCACCACACGCTGATTGGAAATAGTCTAGCACTATTTTTCTCAGGCTGCCTTTGTTTGCATGTTTGCAATCGAGGGCAGGGAAGCGATGCATTTGCATGAAACTCTGGCCGAGCGTGCGTGTATCGCGCGACCATTTTGTCGCTGCCATGTCCAATCCACAGACGAATCATGGGAAGCGGGACGTTATTTTCAACTAGGAACGAAACGCGGCCGTGCCGGAATGCGTGGATGAGTTCCTTCCCGGCATTAGCGAAAGCCAACTCAACCAACAGATTTACGAACTGGCGGAGCGCGAGCTCGGAGTCTCCAAGCATTGGCGCAAGCGTATTGTGCGGGCCGCTTCCAACACGCTCCTGCCCTACGACGAAAATCCGCCAGACCTGACGCTGCAAGATGACGAAATTGTCTTTCTCGACCTCGGCCCGGTATTCGAAGAGCGGGAAGCTGATTTTGGG
>JBAUEH010000119.1:0-5673 GCA_049678505.1 Candidatus Acidiferrales bacterium | reverse complement strand
CCCAAAATCAGCTTCCCGCTCTTCGAATACCGGGCCGAGGTCGAGAAAGACAATTTCGTCATCTTGCAGCGTCAGGTCTGGCGGATTTTCGTCGTAGGGCAGGAGCGTGTTGGAAGCGGCCCGCACACTTCCTTACTGTGCGCGGTGGCTCAGGCTCCAAACGTATGCCGCGACTGCCTTAACTTGGTCGGGCGTGAGTTGACCACCCATCGGCGGCATCGGGCTTCGGTAATTCTTCGGTCTTGGCACCCCGTGGGTAATCGTCTTCGCGATACCGGCGTAGCTGCCGTTACTCCACACCCACTTGTTGTCCGTTAGATTGGGACCAAGCGGAGTCCCCTCGGCGTTGTCGCCGTGGCAACCGGTGCAAGTGACTCCGCCCACCTCACTGCGGTAGATTTTTTTCCCGAGCGCAACCATCGCATGAGTGGCTCCATGAGGAACCGGAAGACTTCCTACTTGTCGACCGGCGTTGGGGTGGGTTCCTTCGGGCGGATTCGCAGCCGCTGTCGCCCCTTCTCCGGCGGGAGCAGTCAGACTTGGACAGGGAGTGATGCTGGAAGCGTCGAATGGCCCTCCCCTATAGGTGATTCGATAGATGCGCCCAGTCACGTCGTCCGAAACGTAGAGCGCGCCGTCAGGTCCCACGGCCAGTCCGGTCGGACGATGAGCGGCTCCTTGAGGTGACTTGTTCCGACCGGCGAAGCCATCTGCAAATACTTCGCACGAACCAGAAGCATCCGCGCCCGAAAGCGGCTGAAACACGACGTTATATCCACCCTGGGAATACGGCGCGCGATCCCAGGAACCGTGAAAGGCGATGAATACTCCCTGGCGATAGCGCTCGGGAAACTGCGTCTTATCGTAGTGGACCATCCCATTCGGAGCCCAATGGGCCGGAAACGCGGCCACCGGTTCTATTTTCTTCGCGCAGACTCCGATTTGCTTGCCGTCGCCGCCGTATTCCGGCGCCAGAACCAGCTTTTGCAGGAACGAATCGTAGTAGCACTCGGGCCAGCCATAGTCCCCGCCCTGCTTCAGCAGCAACAGCTCTTCTGCCGGAAGCGTGGCTTCCTGATCGGGCCTGTAGAATTGCCGCCAGTTGGCGTACAACTGATCGCGACCGTGTTGGGTAGCGAACAAGAGATTGTCAAAGAAAGCGAGGCCTTCGGCATTGCGGATTCCGGTGGCATATCGTCCGGCCGCGGAAAACACCTGATCGGTCTTGTTTGCATCGTAGCGCCAGACACCGCCCCGAGTTTTCAGCTCGGTGCAGGGAACCTCGCCCGGCGACTGCGGCACGCGGTTTTTCACTTGGCAAGAATTGGTCGGGGTCGCGACGTCAACGTACATCTCTCCTTGCGAATCGATGATGAACGGATGCATCGGGTGGTCGCCCGTCAGCGGCAATCCCGAAACGACTGTGATGCCCCGGCCGACCTTGGGCGCGATCGAGCCGACCGTCAGCGGATACTTTGCAATTCGATCGTTGATCTCCGCGTAGATCGCATTCTTGTAGAGAGCTATGCCAACGCCTCCCGCTCCACCCATTTGCGCCGTTTCGCCAAAACGCTCGATCACATTCGCTTTTCCAGATCGCGTCGTGTCCTGTAGCGCTACGAGGAAGCCGCCCTCGTGCGGAGGCTTATTGCCGTAATAGCGGCCGGACCAGGTATTGACGTAAACCACGCCGTTGGGTGCGACGGCCATATGGCGTGCGTAGCCGATGCCGTCGGCGAAGATGGTTGCGCAGAAACCGTGTGGCAACCTCAATCCAGTGTTGTCGCCGGGGCAAGCACCGATGTCGGCACGGTTCGGACTGGCCAGCTCAGTTCGGCTGTGGGCCACAGCATATTTCCTGCCCGACACAAAAATTAGAACAAGAGCCAGAACGATACTGAACACGGTCAACAACCCGCTTATGAATCCTTTCATGCTTTATAATCCCCCCTCGATTTACAGGTGCAGAACTGAAGCTGCGGCCTGATCCATAATACAATTCAATGTCGTGGCGGAGCTTTCCCGGACTACGAATCCCCATCTTTTGCAAGGCAGAGTTGCCACCAGCCTTTGAGCGCCGGGTCTCTTTTCACTTGATGCGCGATCCAGCCATCTCGAAATAACACATCCAGATAATTGGCAAACAGATTGAGGTACCTGTCGTCTCCGTGCGCATAGAGGGCTTCAAATCGGTACTCGCAGAGAATCACGGCTAACGTCTCCTGGCGGCCAAAATGCCGCCAAAAACATCAGACAAACCTTATAGCCCTCAGCGTGACGGTTTAATATGCTGAATATCGATATGTCAAGGCGATTTAGTTCGTTATGCGAGCTCGAAAGTTCGGGACAGGATCATCGGACTCAACCACATGCCCAAACGGCACGAAATTTCCCTCTGATCTGGGAGATTTCTTCTACACGTTCTGGTAGTAGTTCGTAGCCTGTGAAACGTTAGCCGGTTTGTTGGAACAATTGCACGAATGGGAATTCACTTGCGGCATCTTTATGTGGACGCACCTGTGCACTGAAGTGATGCCCCAATCTTGCGATGCTAAGGGTGAAACGGGGGAGCGAAATTATGACGACGGAATCCGGCAGAAGGAACGTACTGAAGGGAGGGCTCGCTTTACTTGGTGCGAGCGTTTTTCCAGACGCAGTTGCATTTGGCAAGGACCACGTGGAAGGGCAGACGATCCATAACGGCAAACCGTCCAAACGACGGGGCCTGTGCTTGCGAGCATGCCCCTGATGGATCGTTGCTCGATGTTGGTTCGAGCGAGCTCCGTCCCATGATCGAGTGGTATGGAGCCGATCTGGACGATTTGAATCGTGTGTATTCCCAGCATGGTTCGGCGATTCGCAAGGCCAAACTGGACGAATTTTATGCCCGTCAGATACAGTCGCTCGAAGCTACCGACTTCGACGTATTAAGCCAAAGCGGCAAGGTGGACTTCACACTTTTTCGCAATCACCTCGAACACCAGCAAAAGCAGATGGCTGTGGAGGACAAGCAAAACGCCGAAATCGCGCCTCTGATTTCCTATCAAGCGGACATTATTGAGTTGGAGGACGCACGTCGCCGCATGGAAACGATGGATGCGGAGAAAGCCGCTGGTGTGCTAACCCAGATGCTTGGCGAAATCCCGAAGCCACAATCCGCAATTCCAACGCCTAAACCAACTGCCATTGTGTTGGCGCGAGCAGCCACACGCGTCAACGAACTGAGAGACACGCTGCGTTGGTGGTACAACTTCTATGATCTGTACGATCCCGATTTCGCGTGGTGGATGGACGGCATCTACAAGCCAGTAGACACCGCGTTAGATCAGCATCTCCGGGCGCTCCTCACAGCTGCGGGCATCAAGCCTCCGGTCGAAAACAGCGAACCCGAAGGAAACAGCCCACCGCAGTGGGAGCGTGGTCGTTCCCGCGTGTTTACGCCTCCGGCTGAAAATGGCGATCTCTCCGGCGTTGGGCCTGCTGGCCGCGACGCGTTGATCGAAGCATTGCGCTACAACATGGTTGCCTACACCCCTGAAGATCTGGTCGTCATTGCCAACAAGGAATTTGCGTGGTGCGACCGGGAAATGCTGCGCGCCTCCAACGAGCTCGGGTTCGGCAACGAGTGGAAAAAGGCGCTTGAGAAAGTGAAGAATGATTATGTCGCACCGGGCAAGATGATTTACCTTGTGCGGGATCAGGAAAAGGAAGCCCTCGCATTCATCGATGCGCATAACTTAGTAACAATCCCGCCGCTGGTGAGGCAAGACTGGTGGGAAGAAGCCATGACGCCGCGGATGCAATTGGTGAATCCTTTCTTCACCGGCGGTGAAACGATCCATGTTTCTTCGCCAGCGAGCAGCATGACCGACGAGGACCGCCTCGAAAGCATGCGCGGCAACAATATTTATTTCTCTCGGGGCACCGTCTTTCACGAACTCGTTCCAGGACACCACATGCAGTTTTATATGTTGGAGCGATATCGCCCTTATCGGAGGCCGTTTGACACCGCGTTCTGGATCGAAGGTATGGCTTTTTACTGGGAGATGTTGATGTGGGATCTGGGCTACGATCGTACGCCCGAAGAGCGCATCGGCGTGCTCTTCTGGCGCATGCATCGCTGCGCCCGAATCATTTTTTCGCTAAATTTCCACCTGGGAAAGTGGACCGCGCAGCAGTGCGTGGAGTTCTTGATAGACCGCGTCGGCCACGAGCGTGCCAATGCCGAAGCAGAGGTGCGCAGGTCCTTCAATGGTTCTTATGAACCCATTTATCAGTGCGCTTACATGCTGGGAGCGCTTCAGTTCCACGCTTTGCACAAGGAGCTCGTGGGCTCAGGTAAGATGACAAATCGCGCCTTCCACGACGCCATTTTCATGGAGAGCAGCATGCCCATTGAGATGGTTCGTGCCGCGATTACCAAGACACCTCTAGAACGCAACCACCGACCGAGTTGGAAATTCTACGGGCCGCTGGATGGTTAACGAATGATCAGGATTCCCTTTCCTGATTCGCCGTCGCTCCGGCGCTTCTCGGCGATTCCTGTCAAGGAGAAGTGTGCGCAGAAAGGGCCATGCTCGACAGCCGCATTGCGAGCAGATGGTCGGCAAACCAGAAGTAATCGCGCGATCCGGTCTCCTGGGATTATTTCCGAATTGCCCGTTACTCGGGAAGAATCAGTCGCACGCTTCCCAGAACCAGACTTCTGGGGTCAGTGAGATTTCTACTTATCCGATTACTACCATCGGAAGCTTGCGGTCATCGATTCCGACCATCGTATCATCCCAATTCACCGCCCAGTCCGCTAAACGCATGCCTCCGAAAAAATAGCTGATTCGGCTGCTGTCAGGACCCCACATCGGCAACTGGCCGCCGGTGACGTCCCGTGCGGACCACAGAACGCGGCGTTGTCCACGCGGTTCAGGTCTGCCATCAGTGTGAAGTGGTCTTCCTGCCGGTCTTCAACGAATAGAGCTGAACCCCGCTCTGGGAGCCGGTGCGGTTGACGAGCGCCCAATTACCGTCAGGCGATATCCTGACGTACTCCAGCGGCCCCTCCCACCATTGATTGTTCGGCAATTCGAGGACGAGAGAATCTGTAGAGGTGACAGTCTTCGATTGCGATGCAGCTGTCGCAGTGGGAGGCGCGGACTGCGCGCCGGTGGCTTTCTGCGTCGACTGGTCCTCCAGAAGGCTCGTTGGGGAAAGTGCAGGATTCCAGGGTTCGCGCTGAACGAACCGATCAACTCCCGGGTTGTCGGCGAACCGGAAGCAATTGAAAACTGTCTCACTCTAGGGTTCACCCCAGGGGAGCAGGCGCTTCAGCAGGACCAGCTTTGCCCTATCGATTTTGCATGTGGACTTGCGACATTTCTGTCTCGCTTTTGATGCCGCCTTTTCGTGACGGATCAGAGAGACGCGCCTGTTCACGAGGCAGGTGCGCTCGAACTCGGGGCCGCCTACTTGACGCGGTGGCGGCCCGCTCAGGCTCTCAATGTTTCCATTAGTTTGCCCGATGCTTGCGTGCTGATTTGCCGCACGAATTTTTCTTATTGTTCCCAAGTTGCACCGCGACGCACCAGTGCAGAAATGTGGCTTCTGTAACTTGCTGCGTGATAAAGATTTGGTCGGGGCGTGGAGATTTGAACTCCAGACCTCCTGCGCCCAAGGCAG
>JBAUEH010000118.1:0-37976 GCA_049678505.1 Candidatus Acidiferrales bacterium | reverse complement strand
TTCTCCATTTGCGTGCCCGAGCCGCGCTGGCCTTGGTTCATCATCGCAGCGAAAATCCCCATTAGCATGCGTTGCTTGAGGCTTGGCTCGATATAAGGCGCTGTCGGCGTTCCTGGATTCTTCGCTGCGTACTCTTGCTCTGAAAGCGGCGGCGTTACGCCCGGCGGCGTGTCGGATGTGCTTTCCGCGCTCTGCGGTGCCTTCGCTCCCGTCGGCATCGGAGGGCCGCCCGCCGTTGGGCCTTGCGGTTTGGTCATTCCTGCTGGAGCTGCGGCTGCCGTCGGCGGAATGCCCGTAGGGACCGGCGCGCCAGGATTGCCGCCGGCTCCGGCGAATAGCTTCGCGAGAATCGCCAGGCGTGGGTCAACCGCTGGCGCGAAGTACTGTGGTTCCGCATGAGCAACCGACGACAACCCAATCAACCCATCGAACTCGCACCAACGGCTACGGTTTGGTTTGGAGGCGGGAGAGATCGAAGCGGATGATTTGCTCAAGGGACTGGCGATCTCCGCCGATCACGGGGCGGCCGTTGAGGAAAAACGTAGGCGTACTTTCCACCCCGAGTGATTTTCCTTCGGCGATGTCGGCGTCAACCGCAGCTTTCGCTTCCGGTCCAGTCATGCAGGAATGGAGCCCGTCGGCGGACATGCCAGCGTTGACGGCGGCCGAAGTAATTTGGTCCCAGGCGTTGTCGGCGGTAATGGCGTCCTGATTCCCGAAAACGGTGTCCTGGAATTTCATGAATGCATCTGAGGACGTTTTGTAGACGCAACGGCCGGCAAGCGCGGCAGTCATGGCCCAAGGATGGATTTGCTCGAGCGGGAAATTCTTGAAGACGAAGCGCACCTGCGGAAACTCCGGCTCGACGAGCTTCAATATCGAGTAAAGCTCCTGGCAATGAGGGCATTCAAAGTCGCTGAATTCGACGACGGTCAGTTTTGCGTCGGCGGGGCCAATGGAAGGCGAGTCGCCGAGCTTTATTTTAGCGCGGGTTTCGGCGAACGGGTCTTTGGAGAGATCGCGTATCTCACCACGGAACATGAATCGGCCATCTTTGGTGACGTAGACAGTGCCCGTGTCTGTGTGACCTTGATAAGTGACGGAAACGGGCACTTGCACGAGTTCGGGAATCGGAGATGGAGTGGCGGCCCCGAGTGTCACTTTGTACTCGGGGGTCCATCCGAATAGGACGCGGAGATAGGATTCGACCTTTGCCGTCAGTGCGCCGTTCGCGGCGGGTGAGGCCGTTGCGCTTTGCGCCGGCGGATTGGTTTGCGCGGCGGCGGATATGGCAAGAGCCATAACGAGAAAAATTGCGCGTTTGATCATTGCGTACCTTTCAACGATAGAAATTGCGATACGGCAGGGAATTTGTTCGAGAGATGACTTCCTCGCCCTCTTTCAGATGCAAAAAGGAACGAAGAGAATACCTTAAGGCAGTGGCTCGTGGCGAGTGGCTAGTGAAAAGCGATACCTCGCGCGGATGAGGCGCGCGAGAGGAACAATTCAAGAAACACGAGCGGTGATTTGCTCGAAAGACTGTGCAGCTGCTGCACTGCGCACAGCGTCGGGCTTATCCCTCGCGTTTCTGTTTCGCCAAACAACGAACGATACATCGCGCGCGGGAGTTGCAGCCAAAGACAAAAAGCTGGCTCAAGAATCCTTGCCGGTCGCGTAAATACCGACCAAAACGCCCGGGGCTGTTAATGTTTCCACACCAATTCCCTTCAGAATGGGTCTTATCTGACGGGGCTTCGCTACAGATGCCCCAAGATAAGGAGAACATCGATGACATTTCGTCACCTTGCCCTCTCTGCATTCTTTTTGTTGCTGTGCGCGGCGGAAGTCGGATATGCCCAGGCGCCCACTACTCCGCTGAATGAGAGGCAAGCTCTTTCTAGGCAACATCAGGGCGACTTCGACTACCTGCTCGGCGATTGGGAGTTTACCGGCGTGCGCAAGACTGCGAACGGCCCGGATCAGAAGCTTCACGGATTCGCAATCGCTGTACGTTTCCCGAAGGGACCCGAAATCCTGGTACAAGATCGGCTCCTGAACGACGACGGCAGCACGTTCTTCGAGTCCTCAACACTGATGGCTTACAATGCTGCACTTGACCAGTGGGAGGTGGTCTCGACCGGCGACGGCGGACCAGGGGTCGGCCTGCAGGATCGCGGCATCGCCCACCGAGCTGGCAATGAGATGCACACGGAACAACACTTTGGCTCGATGAGCCCGAAGCCAACGATCTGGCACATTCGCCACTATGACATCCAGCCAGACCGCTATTCCATGGTGGCTGAGCGTTCCACCGACGGCGGGCGGACTTGGGAGGGAAACTACGAGCGAATCGAGATGCGACGTATCGGTCCTGCGCGCAGTTTAGAACCGCTCATCCCAGACAGCCCAAGAGCAAAAACAATGGGACAATGAGTTTTCGAACCACTTTGACGACCGGCGCTTGACGCGTGACAAAACGAGATGATCGGCAGACCAGGAGCAAAGTGCACCGTTCACGAAACGAGCGCACAGCGGACCTCGTGCGCTCTGCTCAGCGAGGAGATGAGCTCTCCTTTGCGGAATTGGTGCGAATATGTCAGGACGTTGCGGTTGCTTACGCCGCATCGATCTTAAGGGACCATCATCTCGCCGAGGATGCCGCGCAAGAGGCTTTCCTGGACGCGTATCGGCAATTGACGACGTTGCGCGAGCCAGCCGCGTTTAGCTCCTGGCTTCGCACAATCGTTTTCAAGCATTGCGATCGGATCATCCGAAAGCGCCAGCTGTTATCGAATTCCCTGGAGACTGCTGTCGATCGAAGCTCAACGTGGTCTTCACCGCATGACGAATTGGAATCTCGCGCTGCAGCGGCTGCCGTTTGGGATGCCATCGGCGCGCTTCCAGAGTCGGAACGAAGCGTGATCCTCCTTTACTATATGGGCGAGCAGTCACAGTCTTCGGCGGCCGAATTCCTGGGCATTACTGAGAACGCAGTCAAGGCGAGGCTGTATTCGGCTCGCCGCCGTCTTAGGCAATTTTTGACAAAGACCTTGCACAAGAGCCTCCAGGCCACCCGCCCGTCAAACGACGTGCAGTTCTCATGGAGAGTTATGACGACGGCTCTCTCGCTCCAGTTGTTCTACGTCGATCAGAATGGCGCAAGGCAAAACGCAGGCAGTACAGTGGCAAGGAGAAAACTGCAGATTCCGCAATCTGCAACGTGGTTTGTGGAGCCTCGACAGAAACTCATGATGCAAGATTGGGGCACGCTCATTGCTCTAATAAACGAAACTCGTACTCCGGGGATCAGCGGTGCGGGCCAGATTACAGATGAGGCTCTCGAACATGTCTCTCGCTGTTCGCATTTGACGTATCTCGACTTGCAGAATTCGTTAGCACTTACCGATCAGGGCCTCCAAGTTATTGCCCGCTTGCCTCGACTCGAACACTTGATTCTGAGCGGCACCAAGATCACTGATCGTGGTTTGGCGGTCTTGCAACGGTTACCAAACTTAAAAACTCTCGACCTTTGCCACCAGCAATACATCAGCGATGCGGGCCTGATGCACTTGAGGAATTGCGAGAGCTTGGAGCGATTGAATTTGATGGGAACAGGGACTGGCAACGGCGCAGTCGAGGCGGTCTCCGGAAAGGCACACCTGCGGCAGTTTTTTGCGGGAACAAGTATCACCGATCGGGGGCTTGAACGGTTGGGAGAGTTCCCTCTATTCGCGAAATGGAAGGATCGCCGTCACGATCTGTCGCTCATGAACTTCCAGCATCATCCGACCTATCTGTGGCTCAACATGAAAGCTCCGCTAACCGACGCCGGTCTGGCCCATCTTGGCAAGCTCGATGGGCTTTCCGCCTTGAATCTGTTTGCCACCACGGGGCATGCGCCATTTGACGATACGAATTCGCAGGTAACGTTCGCTGGGTTGTCGGCGCTGATTGAACTCGCCAATCTGCGCTGGCTAGACTGTTGTGCGCGCCTCTGCAGCGATAAAGCAATGCAATGCTTCGCGTCTATGCCAAACCTGCGCTTTCTGATGTGCCAGGACGCGGTGTCCGGTGATAACGGCTTCATCGCCCTGAGCCGCTCATCCTCGGTCGAATTTGTATGGGGGCGTCGCTGCCACAATCTGCGGAGTGCCGGTTTTTCCGCCTTACGAAACATGCCGAAGCTGCGAGGTTTGGCAGTGAGCCGCAGGAATGTAGGCGACACAGGTTTGGCAACGCTGCCACAGTTTGTCGCACTTAGGCAGTTCATGCCGATTGATGTACCGGACGCAAGCTTCAAGTACATAGGCCAATGCAAGCAACTCGAAGATTTGTATTGCATGTATTGTCCGGAAGCGACCGATGAAGCAACGCGCCAGATTTCTTCGCTCCGACTAAAGACCTATCAGGCGTTCAGTTTACGGATCACCGACGAAAGTCTCAGAATCCTCAGCAAAATGGATTCAATGGTGTAGCCGGGTTGAGTGCTCTGCCACGGCTTCAAGACCTTGATCTAGAACAGCTTCTGGGCGTCACGCGGGACGTGGCGCTGGTGTTTCCAGCCAAAGTACGAATAAATTATGCCAATTGATCTTGCATTTCGCGAGCAGCCGTAGGGAACCAATGGATATCGCATGTTTCCTTTGGTAAGTGGAAGCTTACGGGATGAATTTGTTGGCGAGGGGGAAGCGGCGGCCGACGCTGAAGGCCTTGGATGTGATTTTCAGTCCGGGTGGGGCTTGTTTGCGTTTGTACTCGCTGCGATCGACCATGCGGGCGACATCGCGGACGAGAGCGAGTGGAAATTCGTAATGGCTGGAGATTTCTTCGGGAGTGCGCAGATCCTCGACGTAGGCTTTGAGTATGCGATCGAGAATGTCGTAGGGTGGCAGGGAGTCCTGGTCGGTTTGATTTGGGCGAAGCTCGGCCGACGGCGCCTTGGTCATGGTCGAATCGGGGATCAGTTCCCTCTTGCGATTCACGAGGCGTGCGAGCTCGTAGACCATCAGTTTTGGCACATCGGAGATGACCGCGAGGCCGCCGGCCATGTCTCCATATAACGTACTGTAGCCGACGGCGTATTCGGACTTGTTTCCCGTGCTGAGGACCATGGAGCCGAATTTGTTCGAGAGGGCCATGAGCAGGTTGCCGCGAATGCGCGCTTGAATGTTTTCTTCGCAGACGCCTTCCGGCTGGCCAGCGAATGCGGCGCAGAGGGCTTTGTTGTAAGCCTGGAAAATTTCGTGGATGGGGATCACGGAATATTTGATGGCGAGATTTTCGGCGAGCTTCGCGGAGTCGACGAGACTGCCCCGCGAAGAGTACGGGCCGGGCATACTGACGCCGAAGACGTTTTCGGGGCCGAGCGCGTCGACGGCGATGGCCGCGACGAGAGCGGAATCCACGCCACCGCTGAGGCCGATGACCACGTTGAGGAATCCGCATTTGCGCACGTAATCACGCGTGCCGCAGACCAGCGCACGATAAGCGGCTTCGAGTTCGTCGCTGGGCTGAGGGCGAATGTCGCCGGTGTTCGAGACGGAATCGAAAATAACCAAGTCGTCGTCGAAAGAATGCGCCAGCGCGGCGAGATTGCCTTTTGCGTCAAAAGCAAAACTGGAGCCGTCGAAAACAAGGCTGTCGTTTCCGCCGGCTTGATTTACGTAAATCACCGGCACGCGATAGTGGCGAGCGACGGAACGAAGCATGTCCATGCGGAGATTACGCTTGTCGAGATTGTAGGGAGAGGCGGAGATGTTAATTAGGATGGTAGTTCCCTGCCCCGCAAGCTCGGCGACCGGATCGCGATCATAAAGACGCTGCTTCCAGAAATCCTTGTCGTTCCAACAGTCTTCGCAGATGGTGATGCCAAGCTGCTGGCCTTCAAAGGGGAAATTCGATTGCGAACGCGCGGGCTGAAAGTAGCGAGACTCGTCGAAGACGTCGTAGGTGGGAAGCAGCATTTTGCGCTGCTTGAAGACGATTTCGCCATTGCGGAGGAGCGCGGCGCAATTGGCGGCGGGCTTGCCCATGTCGTCCTGCGCTTTGCCGACGTAGCCAACGATTGCGGGCATGGGCATGCGAGCAGCGAGACTTTTCAGCTCTTTTTGGTTGCGTTCAAGGAATGCAGGGCGCTCGACGAGATCCTGCGGCGGATAGCCGCAGAGGCAAAGCTCGGAGAAAACGACTAAATCGGCGC
This sequence comes from Candidatus Acidiferrales bacterium, assembly GCA_049678505.1. Classification (GTDB taxonomy): domain Bacteria; phylum Acidobacteriota; class Terriglobia; order Acidiferrales; family UBA7541; genus DAHUXN01. The sequence goes on along the minus strand of JBAUEH010000118.1, from coordinate 31,777 downwards.
CCCGGGATTTTGCGGACGCGGCCATTTCCAGCATGCGGGAAGAGTTGCCGGAAAAGTCGCCGACGGTCGGGTTGAACTGGGCGAGGGCAATTTTCATGGCGAAGAATGAGCATACATAAGGGCAGTGACTGGTGACAAGTGACGAGTGGTGAGCCGAGCTCAAAAGCAGTGGCTAGAACTTGACTCATAATGACGCGATCTTATGTTTTGCGGGCCTCAGGGGTTAAAACCCCTGATTTCTCGAACCTTTTTGGCACGGCTGAAGCCGTGCCCTGACGAAAACCATTTATGAGATGCGTTGTAGTGACTAGTGGCGGGCGACTAGAGAAGAGCAAACGCAGAAAGCAGATCCCTCACCACCGTTCGCCAAAGGCGGGCGACCGGGTTGGGGATGACAGCTTAAGGCAGAGGGGCAATCTCAATTGACGACCGGCTTCTTCGGTTTATCGAGTCGCTTGAGAATGCGTTCGGACGCTTTCAACGCAGATTGCATCCGCTTGGAGAGGTATCGTCTCGTCGCGGCCCGCAAGGAGGGATGGCTGTTGAGAAGTGCGTTCAAGTCGCGCTGGAACTGCTTGCAGCGGCGCGGGACACAATCGCGATTAAGACGTTGCCTGAATGGCTGCAGACTGCCTCCCAGCTTAACCCGGGCGGCTGAGCGAAGCTCCTTTTCCACTCCCTCCAGGAGACGTTTCATCGCACTCTTCCAAATTGCGGCCTTCATGTTCTAGGCCGGAACGTGCCGCGCGCAAAGCGCGTGCAAACCGACAAGCGGCTGGAGTCGGCAAGCAGTCCGGTTCAAATAGGACACTGCCCAGATGAAAAGGGCGTTCGGGAAACGGCACCGAGCGCCCTGAATTCACGCGATTGCGATGGCTACGAGTTAGACACTGAAAGAGGAGCCGCAACCGCAGGTGCTCTTGACGTTGGGATTGTTGAACTTGAATCCGGAGCCTTCGATGGATTCGATGTAGTCGATGGAGATGCCGTCGAGATACATCTCGCTCATCTGGTCAACGAGGACCTTCAGGCCGTCAAATTCATAGACGTTGTCGCCACCTTCGTTGATCTGGTTCTCAAAAGCCATGTGATAGCTGAAGCCGGAGCATCCGCCTCCCACGACGGCGACGCGCAAGCCCGTCGGCATAGGCGTTTGCTGCGCAATAATCTCTTTGACTTTGGTGACGGCGACAGGCGTTAAAGAAATCATTCGGGATATCCTCCGCTACGTACGTAAACACTTCTGAGCGTTTCCTACACGGACATTATAGCAGATTGACGAAACGAATGCGAAATCGAGCTATCTATATTCGTAACATGGGATTATCCGGGAGGGCCGAAGCGATGAAAGTTGACGGAAGTTTGGGCAATGGGTCAGTTTGAATTTTGACTCCTTGTGTCACGATCAAGAAAATTCAAACTGACCCTCTACCGAAATTTGTGAAGCTATGACGTTGCGGCCACGATGAGATGATCTGGCGATTGCGGAGGGCGAGCATCTCTCCTACAATGGTAACTCCTTTATGAAACATACAATTACACTGATACCAGGAGACGGAATCGGGCCCGAGGTTTCGCGTTCGGTGCAGCAGATCATCGCCGCGGCCGGGGTGGAGATTGCGTGGGAGGAGATGCCCGCGCGCGCAGATGTGGAACGCAGCGGCACGGATTATCTGCATGGCGGGATGCTCGAGTCGATTCGACGAAATAAGGTAGCGCTGAAAGGGCCGCTGGAAACCGGGATTATCGGCGGAACGCGGAGCATCAACGTTGGGTTGCGGCAAGAGCTGGATTTGTATTCGAATTTGCGGCCGGTGAAAAACCTCGTGGGCGTAAAAGCGGTTTGCTCGGACGTGGATTTGGTGATTGTCCGCGAAAATACAGAGGATCTTTACGCGGGGATCGAGCACACGGTAGTGCCGGGCGTGGTGGAAAGTTTGAAAATCATCACGGAGCGCGCGTCGACGCGGATCGCGGTATTCGCGTTCGAATATGCGCGCGCGCGGAAGCGGAAGAAGATTCACGCCATTCACAAAGCGAACATCATGAAGCTTTCGGACGGGCTGTTTCTTTCGTCGGTGCGCAAGGTGGCCAGCAAGTATCCGGACATCGAATACCGCGAGCTGATTGTCGACAACGCGTGCATGCAAGTGGTGATGAATCCGCACCAGTTCGACGTGCTGCTGCTGACAAATCTCTACGGAGACATTATGAGCGACCTCGCCGCGGGGCTGGTTGGCGGCCTTGGCATGGTGCCGAGCGGGAACTTGGGCGAGGAGATCGCGCTGTTTGAAGCAGTGCACGGCACGGCGCCGGACATCGCAGGGAAAGGAATTGCAAACCCGACCGCGCTGCTGCTGAGCGCGATCATGATGCTGGAACATATTCACGAAATGGAAGCGGCGAAGCGAATCGATGCGGCGCTGGGAAAAGTTTACCGTGCGGGAAAAAGCTTGACGAAGGACGTCGGCGGCAGCGCCACGACGGCGCAATTCACGCTGGCGGTTATCGGCGCGCTGGAGAAGAACTGATCCGCAGCAACACAAAGGCGTCGAGGCGAGATCCTTCGTCGCGAAGTAGGCTCCTCAGGATGACAACTGAAACAAACAGCAGGTCCCTCACCGCCATCGCGCGACGTTTTTGATGTGGGCCGTTCGCTGCGACTCGCGTGCGCTGGGTTCGGGATGACAACGGAGGGCTGAACGGTCGCGCTGGCCTCCCTTCGTACCTCAGGACAGGCGGGATGGTGATGAAAAGCGACGGCAACAGCAGATCCCTCACACCATCCGCACGATTCGCGGATGGGTTCGGGATGACAGCGGAGAGAGCGGAGCGAATTACGAGGGGCAGGGTTCCCTTCGGGCCTCGGGGTAAACAGGCGGGATGGTGATAAAAGCAACGGCAACAGCAGGTCCCTCACCGCCATCGCGCGACGTTTTTGATGTGGGCCGCTCGCCGCGGCCCGTGCGCGCTGGGTTCGGGATGACAACAGCCAAAGCAAGACAACAGCAGGTCCTTCACCGCCATCGCGCGACGTTTTTGATATGGGCCGCTCGCCGCGGCCGCGCGTGCTGGGTTCGGGATGACAACGAAGGACTAAACGGTCGCACTGGCCTCCTTTCGTGCCTCAGGGTAGGCGGGATGGTGATGAAAAGCAACGGCAACAGCAGATCCCTCACACCATCCGCGCGATTCGCGGATGGGTTCGGGATGACAGCCGGAGGGCGGAGCGAGTTGCACGGACAGGATTCCCTTCGGGCCTCAGAGCCCTTCGTTCCTCATGGTAAACAGGCGGGATGACAGTCCCCTTTTTTTGGCAGACGGTTGCGTGTCACTCAAGGGTTACGCGAGTCCGAAGTAGAGGGCGAGCCGGCGCGGGCACGAATTTCCTGCATGGTCAGGCGCGCTTGCTCGGCGAGTTGTGGCGGAGCATCTCCGCCGCCACGCGCGTAGGGCGCAATGGCATCGAGGTCACCGGGTTCGCCAATCAAATAGAGCGCTCGCAAGGCTTCCCAAACCACGTCGTCGCTGGGAAATACAGCGGCGATATGTTCACCTGCGGTGACATTAGCGCCATCGGATAGCAACCAACGATCCAAGGTTCCGGGAATTTCCGAGCGCACTTCCCTTTCGCCGCTGGAGGCCTGGATGTGCGCGAGGAGCGTGCCAGGATTCATGGTTTGGCCAGGCTTCAGCCGCGTGCGCAAAGTCCCCACGAATGGAGAATCGACGGCGGCGGCTTTGAGCATGCCGACGATAACAGTGTGGCCGCTCGTGTCGTCAAAACGTACGAGAGCCAGAGCGGCGTTGCGGCGAACAGTGGGGTCGGGATCGTTCAACATGGGAAGCAGCGCGGCGTGGAATTGCGGCGACTGATTATCCTGGCCCATGGTCCACGCATCCATAGCGCGAATCGGGGCTTCCGGGCTTGAGGAAAGAGCGATCACCTGGGGATAAAAGTTTTTGACCGTTGCGTCGTGCTGCACGATGCGGTCGGAGACCTGAGAAAGCCCGTGCTGAATGTCGTGAGGATTGCTCTTGGGTTGTAAAGCGTCGGCGAGCTGGGCGTCGGTGAGCGGGCGGCCGAACCAAGTGGCGCGCCAAAACAGGAACGGCATCAGAACGAAGAGCAGCGTCAGCCCCAAGACGATGTAGGTCCAGCGGTTGTTCAAAGGCTGCCGGCGTGGCGAGTTGGGGGCAGGTTGTGGTGATGAGCTTTCGGTCAAATCGGGTTCCTTAGCCAATTCTGTAATGGGTCAGTGTGAATTTCGGCTGTTTGTGTCACGATCCAGAAAATTCAAACTGAGCTTTCACAGCCAATTCTCGTTCGATTCAATTCCCTTCCCTGAATCCACAGAATAACAGAAGCAGCAGAGTATCTGCAGCCAATGCGCGACCGGGTGAGGGGTGAGTTTGAATTTTGAATCATTGTTCTGAGAACCGTGGCACGCGACGCTGGGACGCGACTCGGGGAGTCGCACCGGGCGGGGCAAGCCCCCGCCCCTACGAAGGCCACGGCGCTGCGGCACACAGATGCGTTACAAGAAAAGACGGCGGCGAATGCGAGAGGTGAGTAACCCACCCTTCGCAACAGCAGCGAAGGATGGGGCACCCGCAAAGCGTGAAAGTCGGGCAGGTCGAGTCAGCCATTTAGAGTTTGACAGTGAGTGGCGAAGCGGTGTCCAGACGCCGCCCTCCAAAAAGGCGGAAGCAGATCCCTCACCGCCATCGCGCGACATTTTTCAGGCAGGCCGCTTGCCGCGGCACACGCGCGCTGGGTTCGGGATGACAACGTAAAATCGTAAGGCCGAGCTACGAGGAGAAGATGGGTTTGTAGAGGACGAAGAGGAGCCAGTAGACGATGACGCCGGTGACGGAGACGTAGAGCCAAATGGGGAGCGTCCAGCGAGCAATGGCCTTGTGGCTGCGGAAGCGGGAGCGCAAGGCGAATGTCAGAGTGATGAGCACGAGCGGGACGATGACCACGGCGAGAATCGTGTGGGTGATGAGAATGGCGAAATATGCCGGACGAATCGGGCCATGACCGGAGAAGCGAACCAGGCCGGCATGAAAATGAAAGTAGAGATAGGAGGCCAGAAAGCACGCGGAACAGGCCACGGCGGACAGCATGCAAATTTTGTGCTGGAGAATTTTGCCGCGGCGAATGAAGAAATAGCCTATGCACAGAAGCACGGCGCTCGCGCCGTTCAGGAAGGCATTCAGGCGCGGAAGCGCGCGAAGCGGAATCAAAGCTAGAGGCTACTTTCCGCCGGATGAGGATGCTTTGTGACGGCGCTCATAACCGAGATAGAGGAGTTGCAGACAAAATACGCCGCCGATCATCAGGCAAAGGAGCAAAAGAAGAATTCCATCCACACCCGCAGTGATGAGGCCGCTGGCAAAATCCCAGACCAGCCCAAGCACGGACAAAAGCACCATGACGAGAGCAATTACGGCTACTTCGAGCATAGGTTTGCAGCCCTTTCCAAGAAATTTCGAAACGAGTCAGTTTGAATTTTCATTCATCGTTCTGAAGGCTGTGGCGCGACTCGGGGAGTCGCGTCGGGCGGGGCTTGCCCCGCCCCTACGAATGCCACAGCATTACGGCACACAGAGTCAGAGCAAAGAAATTCAAACTAACCCACAACCGGAAATCTACTTCACAACTTTATCGAACATCAACAAACCCAAAAGCAGCGGAATGTGCGCCACGGTCGCGTGCATCAGCCATTTGGCGCGGACATTGGTGCGCGAGCGCGAAGCCCAAAGGCTGGCCTCAAGCAGCAGCAAGCCGATCAGAAACGCGCCGAAGAAGTAGCTGCTGCCGGCAAGTCCAATGACCGAAGGCAGTAAGCTGACGGGAACCAATATCGCCGCGGTGAAAATAATCTGGCCGAAGGTCGCCGCTCCGGTCGGGTCAATGACGGGAAGCATTTGGATGCCGGCGCGAGCATAGTCTTCGCGATACATCCAGGCAATCGCGTAGAAATGCGGAAATTGCCACAGAAACAGGATGGCGAAGAGCAGCCACGCGCCTTCGTTGAGCGTGCCGCGAGCCGCGGCCCAGCCTACCAGCGGCGGAATGGCTCCTGGAAACGCACCGATGGCCGTAGCCCACGTGGTGTGTTTCTTCAAAGGCGTGTAGAGGCCGAGATAGAGCAACGTGGTGAGCAAGGCCAGCGAGCACGCCAGCAGATTCGAGAACAAAGCGAGGTAAATTCCGCCTGCGAGAATTAGGCTAGTGCCGAAGGCCAAAGCTTCCGCGGGACGCAGAGCGCCGAGCGGCAAAGGACGTCCGCAGGTGCGGCGCATTTTGGCATCGCTGGAACGCTCGATATAGTGGTTGAGAGCGGCCGTGCCGGCGCCGACAAGCGTGGTGCCAAAAACGGCGTTGAACATAGCTACGGGATCGATTGGGCCGTTCGCGCCCAAATAGAATCCCGCCATGGTGGTGAGCACGACAAGAAAGGTGACGTCGGGCTTGGTGAGCACTACGTACGCCCAGGAACGGGAAATGGCGGGAACCGAAGCGGCGCGAGTTGTGCTCATGAAGATTGCCTCACGAGAGCGCCCGCTCCACAGGAGTTTCCAGCCGGTGCGAGCGACTGGGAGTGAGTATCCGGAAACACGAAAGCATCAGAAAAACGCTGGCCGCGAAAGTGAGAGCGCCGACGGCAACGTGAAGGACGGTCAGGGTTACGTAGATTGGGGTCGGCTGGACCGAATCACGCGCGGCGACAACGGCCCAGTAGGCGAAGCCTCCCAAAACGAGTTGAAGGCCAAGCGCGATCTCGAGGTAGCGCGCCGCCTTGCGCAAATCCTTCACCGATTTGAAACGGCGGCTGACGGCCAGCACAGTCCAGAAAACCATGCCGGTGACGACGACGGCGCCGATGAGGTGCGGAACGATTCCGAAGGCGTTGTGGCGGAAGGCAGCGCCCAAAACGATCTGGACGAGGATCAGAATGGAAGTCCACAGAGTCAGCGAGCGCAATTTGGGAGAACCGGTGTCCTCGATCTGGGGCAAGCCGCTCTGCCACCATTTGCCGGTGAAGACAGCGATGGAGAAAACAGTAACGAAAAAAAGTTCCGCCAGCGTGGCGTGGGCCGAAGAAACCGGCGGAGGCAAGAGAAATTTTACAGTGATACCGCCCAGAACGGCCTGGGCAACGACCAAGCCCAGAGCTCCCCACGCGAGATTGCGCAGCCAGCGGCGCGACTCACGCTGCTGCGTCCATATGGCCAAGAGGATGGTGAGAATTCCGACGAGGCCGGCGATCATGCGATGGCCGTGCTCATAAAAAATCCCGCCGACCATGGGCGGAAAAAGCGTGCCATAAGAAAGCGGCCAGTCTGGAACGGCGAGGCCTGCTTCATTGCTGGTGACCAGCGCGCCGGCGATGACGAGGAGAAACGTGCAACACGCGGTGAAGACGGCAAAGCGATGAAGATTACGATTCCCTGCTTCTCTCAAACTCGATCGTCCTTGCCTATGAAATAAGAAAATACAAAGAGGTAGTATACGACAGCGAAGGAAAAAGCGCACAGGCTAAAGCCTGTGCCACTCAGATAAGACTACTGAACCTTGAAACCGAGAAAGCAGGTCCCTCACTCCGTTCGCCTGAAAGGCAGGCGAACGGGTTCGGGATGACAATCGGGAATAGTTACGAGCCTGCTTTGAACGTGAAATCGACGCCGGTTTTGTCTTCCTTATTGCCGACGGTCACGGTCTGATCCTGAGTGCCATATTTTTCCTGCCAGGCTTCGATGGTGTAAGTGCCCGGAGGAAGGTTCTTCAGGTCGAACTTCCCGTCTTTGTCGGTGACGACGTAGAACGGATTGGCCATGACGGCAATGTAGCCCTTCATCCACGGATGGACGTTGCACTTCACCGGAATAGCGACTTCCGGACGGGCAAAGCTATCCGTGATGGCAGGAGCCTTCGGCGGCTGCGATTTGTTCCACTCGCGGTTGTCGGCAGGCGTGGGGTGAATGTTGTGAGTGGTGTCGTCGCTATTTATGACCGAAAGCTGCTGGCCGACCATCAGGGCAACGATGTGCGGCGTGTACATGCAGTTCTTTTGGTCAAGGGTCACGGGATCGGCCGGCGTGGGGAAAGAATAGTCTTCGGCGCCGCTCTTCACGTAGACAACGACGTTGCCGAGCGTGTTGTCCGAGCCGGTGACGACTTCTTGAGGAAACGCCGGGCTTGAATTCGCTTTGACGCAATAGGGGTCTGCGCTCATGTTGATGGGCTTGTACTTCGGAGCGGTACCATCGAGCTTAACGGTTCCGCTGATCGAACCCACGGTTGACATATCGACAGTCTTCTTGGCGGAGCTGGCCGCCGCGGGCTGTTCCTGTCCTGTTTCATTTTGATTCTTGCTGCAGCCGCCCACCAGAGCAGCGAATGCGACTGCCGCGATCCAACAAACAACTTTCTTATTCATAACGCGATTAGTCCTCCTGAATTTAAACTTGGCCGGAAAAATTGGATGACGCCTGTTCAGTTCGCCAACGCCACACATAACTAGGATATTACTTTTTGGCGCTGGAGGAACCTGATTTCGCGGCCGAAGGAGTGTGGCCGGAGAGCATAGCCTGCTCCTGCGGCGTAAGTTCAAATAAGTAGCGGACAAGGAGATCGGCTTCGTCTCCCGTGTAATGCTGGCCGGCGGCAGGCAACGCTCCGTTGAACACCCAGCGGCCGTCCTGACGCACAAAGAGGCCCGATGGCATGGCTGTGCCGGGAATGATGGTGGCAGGCTCCGTAATCCACCGTTCGGTCCACGCCGCACGAAGGCGCTGGCCTGCAAGCAAGAAATTGGGCGCGGTGGCGTTCTGGTCGTGCGCAGGATTGCCCGTTGCATGGCACTTCAAGCACGGCGCTGCGGGGCTAGTGAAAATGCCGCGAGCCAGAGCGCGTTCCGTGTCGGTCAGCGGAGCAAGCTTCTCGGGAATAAATGGCTGCTGCTGAGAAGACAGCGCGCCAAAGAACAGCACGAGCTTGCGGATTTCGTCGTCGGAAAGGAAAAAGGTGGGCATGCGGACTTTGAGGTAAGACCGGACGCCGTCGCGATCCTGATCCGTCGCGCTCAACGAGGGATTAGCCAGGAAGCTCTTGAGCCATTCAGGATTGACGCGCGCGCCCTCACTGGTGAGCACAGGCGGCAGATTGATGGCATTGTCGCCCTGATACTGCGGCAAGCCCATGAGAACGCTCTTCTGTCCGATATCAATCTGGTGGCAGCCGATGCAATTGTATTTCGTGACGATCCACCAGCCTTCTTGAATCGCCTGGCGCTGATCGGTCGGAAGATATTGATAGCTCGGAGGCAGCGTTGATTGCGTGCTGCCGAGCAAGAAGGAAGTCAGCGCATCGAGCTGCTGGGTATCGATATTCGGCTTGGGCATGCGCAGCCGGTCCATAGGATTCGGCTTGTACTTGCCTTCATCGAAAATGGCAGGATTGGCGAGCTTTTCGTCGAAAAATCCCTTGAGATCATACCAAGAACCGCGCGGATCTTTCTGGCCGTCCGGCAGAACGCCATCCTGCGCCCTGGTATAGAGAAGCGCAAAATCGAAACGCCCAATGGGTTTGCTGCCCTCCTGGGTGAGATCGGTGCCGACGGGCGAAGCGTCTTCGAGGCCGGTGATTTCATGGCATCCGGCGCAGCCGTAATGTTCGACAAGAGTTTCGCCCTTGGCGTAGAGACTCGTGTCGTTGACAAACGGCGCCGGATCGTAATGAGAGCTGGCGTCTTTTTGCGTCATGAGGAAGCTGGCAATGTCGCGAGCTTCCTGCCAGCTCAGGCGAAAGTCCGGCATGATGGTTTGCTGCTGGACAACGAGCTCATGGCCGTCAACCGGGCTGCGCGAATGATCGACGTCGAAAACAAAGGGCAGGCCGTGCTTGGCGTAGTCTTCCGGAGTCAGGTCACGATGCAGATAGGGATCGTAGGGTGCGCTGCGCACGCGCGGATTGTGGATCCAGCGGACGATGTAATCGTAATTCGCCTTTTCGCCCTCGCGGCTTAGATTGTCGGCAACGTCGCCGCCGATTTTCTGCGCGCCTTCTCCGATGGAATGGCACGCCAGGCAGCCGAGCGAATTGAACAAGTCCTTCCCTTTGGCCGGATCGCCGGGCGTCTGCTTGTCCAGAGCAGGGCCTTTTAACCCTTGTTGCCAGATGAATGCCGAGATGGCCTGAACTTCGTCAGGCTGCAGGCGGAATTGCGGCATTTGCGCCGTAGGATCGAAATTCCACGTGTGTCCAAGCCAGTACGGAATCCACTCCGGATGGAGTTTCAGCCGCACTTCCTTCAAATCCGGGCCGACTCTTTTGACTTCCTGCTGGAGGCTGTGGCTCAACTCGTCGAGTTGTTCCACTTGGGCGTCGAGCTTGCTGACGCCGACGGTGAGATTGGTGGCCTCGGCATAGAGGCGTTGCGCAGTGGCGTTATCGGGCGCTTGGTCTCCCTGTTTATTGAGGATAGGAATCCTCTGATTGTCGTCGGTCTTTTCCTTTTCGAGGCTGGCGATTTCGCGAACCGTATCCTGAAGCTGCTGGCCTTGGCTGTCGAAGCCAGCGTAGTTGTGGCAACCGATGCAACCCCTGTCACGATAGAGAATTTTCGCTTCGTTCAGCACGGGGGCGTGTTCCGTCCAGGCGTCGGCCGAGTGGCACTGCTGGCAGCCAGCCTGATAGTTTTGCGGGTAATTGAGCGGCCAGAGCCAGTGTTCATAGCGGCCGTGAGCCAGTTCAACGGTGTCGAGCGCGCGTCCATTGCCACCGTGACACGGTGAGCACCCAAACTGATCGAGTGGGTGCCACTTGAACAATTCCTGATCGGGGTGGCTGGTGAAGGGCGCGTCGTGGCTTTTCTGCAAGCCAAGATCGGCCTTCGTGAGGGTCAGCGCCGCGGGAACGTATTTAGGGTTCATGCCCACATGACAAGACTGGCAACGGTCGGTGAGGCCGACGCCGCCGATGTCGTTGATTTGCGTGCCAGGCGGATTGACATTGATCTGGATGAGCGAAACGTCCATTTCGCGGATGGTTTTCAGCAGGCCGTTCAATTGGGAGGAGTTCAGGCCGGGGAGCTTGTTGGCAGAATAGGCGGTGAGCGCGTCCCGGGCATCTTTTACGGGCTTGTCTACGTCGCCTTCTTTAGCCGTCAGCAGGGCTTTTGCATCCAGCAATTGGTTGAAGGTATCGTTGAGCTGATTGTAATTGAGATTCCTTGTTATCGTTTTTCCGTCACCTGTGGGCCAATCCACTGAATACGTCTTTGCCTCGGCATCCTGAACTGCCTTGAGATGGCTTTGCTTTTCGCTGCGGTCGGCGGCTGTGTTGGGAACAACTTCGTAGTCGTAAATGAGCGAGCCAACAAGGCTACGGTCGGTCTGGAAGAATTGAAGAATCGAGGCGCGCTGAGCGTCGACGAGATCGATCTGCCGTTGGATTTCCTTATCTTGCGGGGCGGCGGTTGCTTCGGCCTGTTCGACGGCTGCGCTGAGTTTCTGATATTCGGCAGACGACTCTACCGTTTTTTCCGCCGCTTGGCGGTCGCGGATTTGTTTTTGCAGATACCCGGAATACGAAGAGGCGAACCGGCTCTGGTACGAGCGCCAGGGGCGCAGGCCAATAAACTCCTGGTAGAAGGACCAAGTCACGCACAGCAAAAGCACGAAAATCGCGATCAGAATGACATTGGCGTACGATCGGCTCTTAATCGGATCGTCGGGCTGAAGTTCAGGCAACCGCAATCTCCTTCAAGTGACAGTAGGTGGCGTTTAGATGCTGAACCACGGCGTCTCCCAGATGTACTTAATGCGGAAAACCAGCCGGAGAAAAATCGTCACCGGCACGAACAGCATGGTGATCAGGAAAATGTACAAGGTGACCGTCTGCAAGATGCTCATTTTCCGGTAAATCTTGCGGCTGTATGACGTGCGCGTGCAGATCCAGTGAATAAAAAGCGCAGCCACAATCCCATAGACAATCATGGGAATAATCCCAAAGAAGGCGCGGGCGATGATGGCCGCCTCTGGCCGCCAAGCCGCAGGCAGAATGTGAGCGAGCCAACTGCCATTGACGCCGAAAACCTGATCGAGGTTCCGGTTGACGCTGAATTCGACGCGATCCGGGTCCCAGGTCTGCGTAGGCCAGAACCACATGAAGCCGGGGCCGCGTATGAACGTGCCGATGCAGACGAGAACGAGCCAAATGGCTTCGAATCCAATCAGGAATGTCCAGACGGCGTGACGCCGCTGGCGATATGTGTAATAGCCATTGCCGAGCGGATTGGCATCGATGAATGGAATGGCCATCAGGCCAACGATGATCAACGTTGGCACGAGCACGCCGGCGATCCACGGGTCGAAGTATTCGAGCATCTCCTGCAAGCCGAGGAAATACCAGGGAGCCTTGGCCGGATTCATGGTGACGCTGGCATTGGCCGGCTCTTCCAGAGGTGCATTAAGGGTCAGAGCCCAGATCATCAAGATGATGGTGATAATAATTGCGGCGAGGAGCTCCTTGCGCATCAGGAATGGATTGGTGTGCAGCTCGCGCTCCCATCGCGAACTGTACGGATAGGTGGTCCGATGGTGCGTGCGCGCAAGCTGCGGATCAGCTTCAAGCCGCGCGATGAGCCGGTCGTTCGCCAGCATGTTATGGAAGGCAAACCAGGTAAAAAATGGCACAAGACCGAGCATGGCCACGATGGGAATGTTATCCGGCGTGGAAATGATGACCCAGAGCTGGTGCCAATCACCAAACATTGTTAACGCTCACTGGTTGCGCTCACCTGCCGCCCGATTTTCTCAGGCGGTACTTCGGAAACCTGACTCGGCAACCGAAGTTGCTTTACGCCTCGGTTTCGGATTCCAGCATGACAGGGGACGGACCTGAAATGCCGCCGTCCTTGCGGACGCGCCAGAAATGCACACCCATGAAGACCGAAGCAATCAACGGAATTGCAATGCAATGCCAAATGTAGGCACGAAGCAGCGCGTTCGCATCCACAATCGAGCCGCCCAAAAGCGCGAAGCGCACGTCGTTGTACGGAGTCATGCCCAACTGCGCCCCGAACGGTCCTTGGTTGCCGAGCAGAGGCGTGGCGCGCGCCATATTTGTTCCCACGGTAACGGCCCAGAAGCCGAGCTGGTCATCGGGCAGCAAATAGCCGGTGAACGATAGCAGCAACGTCAGAACCATAAGCAGTACACCAACGCACCAATTGAACTCGCGCGGGCGCTTGTATGAGCCGGACATGAAAACGCGAAACATGTGAAGCCAGACGGCCATAACCATGAGGTGAGCGGCCCAGCGATGCATGTTGCGCAGCAGGCGGCCGAAGGGCACGTCGTTCTCGAGATAGAGAATGTCGCGAAACGCCTGCACCTTCGTGGGATGGTAATAAAACATCAGCATGACGCCGGTGAACACGAGGACGATAAACAGATAAAACGTGATTCCGCCCATTCCCCAGGTGTAACCGTAACGAGTGGCGTCGCGATTTACTTTTGCGGGATGGATGTGGAAGAAGAGATTATTGAGCGTCGAAAGGGCGCGGTTGCGCGGCTCTTCGTCGTGCTTGATCCGGAAGATCGAACGGTAGAGCTGAGTCTCCTGAGGCTTCTTCAGCTCTTCGATCTGCTCGCGAGTCTTGACTTTGAGGACTTCGCCGAGCTCCCTGCCCTTTTCTTTTACGTCGTCGAGAAGGGTCTTACGGCCATTCCCTTGCCCTTCATCTGCCATGCTAGGGGTCTCTCCCTTAATCCATAATCCTGAAAAAAGAGCTACACGTTCAAATATGCGCCTGGATCGTTGAACTGATCGATTCCGGCATAAGGCTCGTCGAGAAACAAAGTGGAGGTATCGACGAGGATTGTTCCATCCGGCTGTAGTTGCACCGCGCAGCGGTCCATGGGCCGAGGGGCAGGACCGGCGAAATTGATTCCATCGATGTCGTATTCACTGCCATGGCAAGGACAGTGAAAAATATTTTGCATAGGCATCCAATCAGGCGTGCAACCCAGGTGAGTACAAATGGCCCGAATGACAAAAATTCTTCCGGGGTCCTTGCGGACCCAGATGCGGTCGGACTGCAGGAACTGCTGATTCACGCCCATTTGGAAACTAGCTGGCACGCCAATGTTGACCTGGGCAGGAGGCTCGAAAAGCGCGCGCGGGAAGAAATAGCGCAAGAACATCAAAAAATTAACGCCAAGGTAGCCCCACAGGAACGTCCAAATGAATCTGCGGCGGGTGCGGTCAACATCCTTCTTTCGGGTATCGGAAGAATTGGGATTCGTTGCGGCGAGAGGCGCTGCGGGAGCGCCATGTTTTTCAGCAGTCTTCGACTCAGCTTTTTCCGGCATCGGGTAGTAAATGCTTCACGCGCAATATTAAAAGATGAATGCTTATGAAGCGCGCAGCAAAGAATCTTTATATGATGAGCGTCCCGCGCTGTCAAGAGTTTCTCACCACTTGTTTGCGCGAAAACGGCCACTCCGTTCCATCAGCGAACGAGTCACACAGCAGCGGCTGTCTTCACTAAATCGGCCAGCGCATGGATGAATGTGGGCGAATCATTGAGGGAGGCCATCATATGAAATTCCGCAATGCCCCGCTCCTGCGCCTGCTTGCGCGCTTCGATGTTGATCTCGTACAGCGTCTCAATGTGCTCCGTGACGAACGAGATGGGAATGACGAGGAGGCGCCGGACCCCGCTGAGCGCCAATTTGTCGATGGTGCTGGTCAGCGACGGCTCCAGCCATTTTTGGCGTCCAACCCGGCTTTGATAGCACAAAGAGGACGGATTGGACCAGCCGCCGGCGGCGAGCAGCAGTTTCACTGTTTCTTCGATCTGGCCAGGGTACGGATCGCCCTTTTCCACAAGACTAAGAGGAAGGCCGTGCGCGCTGAATAGCAAATGCACGCCTTCAGGATGTTCCAATGCGCGGAGTGATTCGTTGACGCGCTCGACGAGCGCCGCGATGTACAAAGGATTGTCGTGAAAATCGTTGATCATTTTCACGAAAGGGTTCACGAAAGGGCTCACGGGCGGGCGCACGGGCAGGCCGTTGCCACGGTAAAGGCGCTGCCACTCCTTCAAACTGCTGCCCGTCGTCGCAAAAGAATAGTGCGGATACAAAGGCAGCAGAATCAATTGCTCAAGCGATTCGCTGCGGAGCTCGGCGATGGCGTCTTCGGTAAGCGGATGCCAGTAGCGCATGGCGACAACCACGCGCGCGTCAACGTCCGGCTGGAGCGCTGCGGCGAGAGCGCAGGCCTGGCGATTGGTGAGTTCAACGATGGGCGAGCCGCCGCCAATGGCCGCGTAATGTTCGCGAACGACTTGCGCACGGCGCGAAGCAATCAGCTTGGCCAGTGGCTTTCGCGCGATGCCTGCACCCATGAAATTGATGATCTCTGGATCGCAGAACAAATTGTACAGAAATGGTTCGACGGCTTCGAGGCGGTCCGGGCCGCCGAGCTGAAACAGAACGACGCCGATTTTTTTTCGCACAGCCACGCGGTTCGCTTCGGTTATGGGTCAGTTTGAATTTTGACTCCTTGTGTCACGATCAAGAAAATTCAAACTGACCCACCATGCGTTTCCGGGTATTACGGTTCGCGGATCTGCTGCTTCATCTGGGCAAGGTCTTTCTCGACGCGGGCGAGGCGGCGCGCTACGGTGAAGTCGTAGATGAAAAAAATCGCCCAAAAGGCCAGGTAGGCCGCGAACAGGCTCCAAAAATTCTGCATAACTATCCTCCCAATGCGGTACGGCGTTCCACTTCACTATTTCGATCTTGTATCTCGGCGCGCTCTTCGACCGCGAGGCGCATTTCTTCTGCTTCGTATTTCAGACGTTCCAGGCGATAGCGCTGAACGACCAGAATGATCATCAGAAAAGTCATTAGGGCGCTGCAGAAGAAAAAGACTTTGGCTATGGTGGGGTCGAGGCCCGAATCCGGCCCGCCGAACAAGACGGGTTGCGGATGCTGCGTGCGAAAGATGCGAATTGATAGATAATCAAGCGGGACGCCGAGAAAAACGAAAATTCCAAAAATGGCGGAAACGGCGGCGCGGCGTTCGGGATCCGCAACCAATGTGCGGAGGATGAGGTAGCACACGTAGAGAATCCAGAGCACCAGTGTGAGGGTCAGACGCCAGTCCCAAGCCCACCAAATTCCCCAGACAGGGTGAGCCCAAATCGGGCCGGTGATCAGAATCACGGACCAGAATGCCAGACTGACTTCCACCGCCGAGACGGCGAGCCAGTCCCATTTGGGCTGGCGCGTCCAGAGATATGCGACGTTCGCGAAAAAGACGATGCCTGTGGCTTCCATTGCCGCCCAGCCGGACGAGGCGTGAAAATAAAAAATGCGCTGGATGGCGTGCATGGTGGCTTCGTCGGGCGCGATGAAAAAGACGGCATAGCCCGCGAAAGCAAACAGGGCCGCGATGATAATGGTCAGAGTTGCGCGGTTTCTCATCGGCTTCTGGTTACGGCTTCGCAATGCCCTTCTCTGCGCTCGCCCACGCGGTTCCTACTCCTCCAGCAAATAATCAGACAGCATCCATGCCGTTGCGAAGAATACCACGTCGAATGCTACAAGCACCGCGAGCCATGTGCGGTCGAGGACCGGAGTTTCCGCGAACAATTCCGCCGTGGCCTCCACCGAGGCGATCAGCAACGGAACCAATACCGGCAGAAGCAAGAGCGGCAACAAAACTTCGCGCATGCGCGCCTGCGTGGCTATAGCAGAAAAAACGGTGCCGGTGACGGCGATGCCGAACGTCCCCAAAATCAGCACAATGACGAGACGTCCAATCACCGGCCATAGCGAAACATTGTAGAGTACGGCAAACACCGGTAACAGTATCGCTTCCGTGATGGCCAGAAAAAGCAAGTTCGCGAGCATCTTGCCCAGGTAGATCGAGAACGGACTGACCGGCGCCATGCGCAACGCGTAAATCGTGTCGTTGGTTTGCTCTTTCGCAAACGAGGGGTTGAGCATCAATGAGCTGGCGAAGAGCAAGGCGATCCAAAGCAAGCCGGGGCCGTAACGGCGCGCCTCCGCGGCGGAGGGTTCAAAGGCGAAACTGAAGAGCACGACGACGATGATGACGAACGTGACAGTTGTTTGCAGCAGTTCACGGGTGCGCATCTCGGCGCGAATTTCCTTGCGGAGAATGATTGCAGCGACGCGGGCGGCTTCCATCACGCGCCTACTTTCAGTTCTTCGAGCAGCGGACGGGGGTCACCGTTGGCGCCCGTGTCGCGTTCCACGCGCCCTCCGGCAATGGCGACGGCGCGCGTGAAGATGTCTGTTACCTCGTTTCGCGCGTGCGTGCTCATAATGATGGTGCGGCCCTGCGCGCGCAAACTTCGCAGCGTGGCGGCAAGCCAAAGAAGCCCCTGCTGGTCAAGACCCGCGGCCGGTTCGTCCAACAACAAAAGCACCGGCGAGGCCAGCAACGCGCGGGCAATGGCCAGCCTTTGGCGCATGCCGCGGGAGAATGTGCGCACCAGATAATCGGCACGCGTTGCCAATTTCACGGCTTCCAGGGCTTCGGCAGCGCGTTCGCGCGGGCGCTCGAGTTCGTAAAGGCGCGCAAATAGCTCGATGTTTTCGCGAGCCGTGAGTTCGTCATAGACGAGAATGTTGTGGCCCACCAGGCCGATTTGCCGCCGGATCGCCTTTGCGTCCGTTCCGGCGCCGGGGAAAATCACGCGGCCGGACGTGGGGCGAACAAGCAGAGCCGCCATCTTCAGAAGCGTTGTTTTTCCCGAGCCGTTTGCACCGAGGAGAGCTACGCATTCGCCGGGAGCGATGGCCAGGGAAACTTTTCGCAGCGCAACGAATGCGCCGTAGCGCTTTTCGATTTGCTCGAATGTGACGCCGAGAGAAGCGGTTGAGGATGCTGCGGCCAAGGTGCGGCGCTCAGCCGTTCAGAAGATCACGCAAGATTTTTTGCGTGCGCTCACGTTCAAGAGTGTAGTCCTGCTCGCTGATGGTGCCGGCCTGATGGCGGAGTTCCAGGCGGAACAGGGTTTCCTTCAACTCATCCAGACTGCGCGTTGCTTCGCGCTCGACTTTCTCCACGGCGGGAGTAACTGACGGCGGCGCGATTCGCGCGGGCGGCGCGACGGATGCTACGTCATGGGACAAGGAGGCTGCGGGCACGGTCTGCACCGAGGGTCGGCGCCAGAGAAAAATCACGCCCAGCAAGAATAGTCCCGCAAATCCGGCGACCAGAATGTATTTCACGTTGTTGTCGAGGCGTGGCGGCAGCGTCGTGGTTGCCGCTGCCTCAGCGCCATCGGCCCGCGAATTGACCGACGGGTCTTGTGCATCATTACCACCGGGCGCGGGCGCGGCCGCTGTGCCAGAAATCGAGATCGCCACCGGAGTATTTGCGGCCACCGCGTCGCGAGTGTAGATGTCGAATCCCTGTTCGCTTTCCGCGGGCGAGAAACCAGCGGCGGAAACTTGCAACCCGGGAGGCACGGCGAGGATGACGCGCTGCACGTCATAGACCGACGAAGCGTGAATGGTGGCCTGATTGGACGTGTACGGCATTTGGTAGGAAATGCGCACGCCGTTGTCGCCGGGACGAAACGGCCAGTCCACCGCTTCCACGCCGTTGCCTTTATCGATCGTGCCTTGGATCACGGGCATTCCGGTGGCGCCCCAAGCGGAGACCTGATTGAGCTGCGCGCCTTGGGGAAGCTGGAATCGAAAGGTGCCGTCTTTCAAGTAGTAGGCGACCGGCGGATTCGTCTGGTTTTGAATGGTGTATTCCTCGCCGACGGCCAGGTCCGAACCCTTCGGTTGGAGAATGATGGCGCGCGTGGTCACGGTGAAGGAATGCGGATCGCGGGTCGGCTCGTACACTTCAATTTCAACCGAAGGCGTATTCGGCGGCACGGGCTCATGGTAGAGGACACCTTTGTAAGGAACGCGCAGAAGCATGGGGGCAGTCCCGAGCGCGTCATTCGTAATGGTGAAATGGCCCGACGCGTCCGTTTTCACCGTTGCGACAACCTGCATGCCGCCCTGCAACGCAAGCAGGATAACGTCGGCAGCGGCCACGGGCCGGTTCGTGGTTCCGTTCTTCACGGTGCCGGAAACAGTGCCTGCCACCGCGGGCACGGCTGCGCTGAAAAACAGGAGCGCCGCGCTGACGGCCACGCAACGCGCCATCCATGATTGGTACGCTGATTTGTACAATTGCGATTTCGTCGATGTGTGCATTTTTTTAGATTTCAGCCGGGCTATCCGCGCGTCTTCTCCGACATGGCCTGCCGCGTGGCTGGCGTGGGCGCTCCACCGGTCAGCTTGTCCATGTCCGCGATAACGCGCGCGGCCTCGATTTCCAGCGAGCGCTTCATTGCCTCGTAATCTTCCTCCGAGAATTTGCCAGCACGATGCTCGAAGCGCAAGTCGCGCAGATTCTCGTAGATTGTGTCGCGCCGTTCAAGCAATTGATCGAGGCGCGAGCGATGCGGCGCGAAGTCGTACGCCTCCAGCTTTACACCGAAGATGAACCAAAGCGTCGCGATTCCTATTGCGGCGCAGCACAACGCCACGAAAATCGCCTGGCTAGTCATCGGACTCCGCATCTCCGTGGGCCGCCATCTGATGACGCGCACGCGCCAGAAGCTCTGCTGAGATTCGCGGCGCTGGCGCGACAACCGTGCGGCGCCTCCATTGCAGGACAATGAGCACCGCGAGAATTGCACCGGCAAGAAGCATGACGATCGGCATCAGCCACGCCCAAAGATCAAATCCTCTGGCGGGCGGAGAAATCAGCACCGTGGGGCCGTATTCCTGCACAAACGATTGCAGAATCAGATCGTCCGACGAGCCGCTCGAGATGCGTGCGTCAACTTCCTTCAGTTCCTTCTGCGCTGTTTCGCAGGGCCCGGCAAATACGCCGCCCATGTGCGTGCACTTCCCTGCCGCGTCGCTGCAGCCGCCGCACATGCACATGACCTTCGTGCCCAACGCCTTTGCGCGCTCGCTCTGCGCGTGCGCTGGCCGCGCGCAAACCATCGCCAGAGTCAAAGAACACGCGAGGGCTGCGAATTTGCCGCGCTTGAGCATTTCAGTCATTTCCGTGAGCCACTCGTACCGGGAGGCCCGCGCTTGCCGCGCCAACCGGCGCCGTTTCGCGCTCCGTGTGCAGCACGATTTGCGGCTGGCGGTTTGGTATCAGAGCAAGAATCGTTCCGAGCACCAGCACCAGACCTCCCAGCCAAATCCAACGCACCAGAGGATTGAGGTACGCATGGATCACGGGACTATTGTCTTCCGGACTGCGTCCCGCATAAACCACGTAAAGATCCCGCGCGAGAGAAGAATGCAGCGCCACGACTGTTTGCGTCACTTCGCTCGCGAGATAAAAGCGCCGCTCAGGAAACAGCATCATCAAAGAGCGTTTCCCTTCGAATACTTCGATGGTCGCACGCTCGGCGGTGTAGTTGCCGTTCGCGGTGGAATCCAGGTTCTGGCAAACGAGCGTGTACGGCCCGATATTCAAACGCGAGCCGACTTCCATCTTGCGCTGCACATTTTGGTTGAACGCCTGGCCCGATATTCCAATAAAAATCAGCACGATGGCAAAATGAACGATGTAGCCGCCATACCGGCGGGTGTTGCGCATGGTCAATTGACCGACCGACGACAGCAAATTCGCTCCGCTGCGGGCGGAAAGAACGCGCGCGCCGCGGAAAAATTCCGAGAAAATCGTCAGCGTGACAAATGCACCAAGAATCAGGCACATCAGCGCGTAAAAATTCCGGTCGCCCAGCGCAAACGCGACAATTCCCGCCACGAGTCCCCCGCCGAGCGGCCATGCGAAATTGCGCTTCAAGCTGGAAAGCGAAGTCCGCCTCCATGCCAGAAGCGGTCCGACGCCGGTAAGAAACAATAGGAATAGGGCGATGGGGATATTGACTTTGTTAAAGAACGGAGGTCCAACGGTGATTTTGTTACCTTCGACCCATTCTGTAAGAACGGGAAAGAGCGTGCCCCACAAAACCGCAAAGCACGCAGCCAGCAGAATCAAATTGTTGAAGAGGAAGCTCGATTCGCGCGAGACGACAGAATCGAGTTGGTTATCCGTCCGCAGATAATCGCGATTCTTCCAGTATGCCGCAAGGCACACCACGAAAATAATCGCAAGAAACGAGAAGAACCACGAACCGATCGACGACTGCGCAAACGCGTGAATCGAGCTCACCACGCCGGAACGCGTCAGCGACGTCCCTAAAATGCTCAGCATATACGTGATGAAGACCAGCCAAACGTTCCACACGCGCATCATGCCGCGCTTTTCCTGCATCATCACGGAATGCAAAAACGCCGTCTCCGTAATCCACGGCAACAGCGACGCATTCTCGACCGGGTCCCACGCCCAATAACCGCCCCAGCCGAGGACCTGATAGGCCCAGTGGCCGCCGAGCAATATTCCGACACTTAGGAAGGCCCAGCCAACCATCGTCCACTTGCGGGTGATATGAATCCATTTTTCTCCCGGGTATCTGCCCAGCAACGCAGCCAGCGCAAATGCGAATGGCACGGTGCATCCGGTATAGCCCAAATAGAGCATCGGAGGATGAATATCCATCTCCGAATATTGCAGCAGCGGGGTCAAGCCATGGCCGTCAGCGAGCGCAACCACGTGCGGCGCTCCCGTAGCGCCAATCGCCCCGACCAGACTGAATGGGCTCGAGACAAAATTATTCAAAATCAGAAAGAATAATTGGATGCCGCCCAAGATGACGCCCACGTAGGGCATCAATTCCGGGTGCTTTTTACGATTGGAGAAAAGCGCGATGAATGCGTAGATCGACAGCAACCAGCTCCAAAAGAGCAGCGAGCCTTCCTGGCCTGCCCACAGCGCCGCGAATTTATAAAAACTCGGAAGCGCGCGGTTGCTGTGCTCCGCCACATACGCCATGGAGAAATTGTTTTGGAAGAAAAGTGTGACGAGGCTGACGACAGCCAGCGTGACCAACGGAAAGATGGCCAGACCAGCGTTCCGGGCGCTCTTGATGATCAGCGGCCGCCGCGTGCGGATACCGATGATTCCTGCGACGAGGGCGTACCCCGCCGCAAGCAATGCCAGGATTAGTGCGAAGGAGCCAATGACGTCCACTGACTTATCGTGCTCCCTTTACGTGCGAGGCTCGGCCGTGCTTTGCGGCTGGGGTTGGGCTTGCGTTTGCGATTTCGACGGATCAGCCATAGGTTGCTGGCCAGGTGTCGCTTGATATTTCGACGCGCACTTTGCCTGCACTTGATCGGCGACAAAACGGCCGTCGGGCATCAACTTGCCTTCGGCCAGAGCTTGCGCGCCGCCTTTGAACGTGTCCGGAAGCGGCGAATCTCCGACGTAGCTTACCGGCAGCGTCTTGCCTTCCTCGGTAAGCGTAAAATCAATGCGGCCCGGATGATGCGCAATCGATCCATCCACCACGTTTCCGCTCACGCGCATTCTCTGATGGAGAGCAGGCCCCTGCAGTGCAGCGAGCTCGCTGATGGTGTGGTAATACGTCTTGCTTTGTGAAGCGCCAACCCAGCCAAGCCACACTAAAGTACCCACAATTATAATTGCCCCAGCAGAAAATTTCGTTCGAGCGCTCATTGGAACTCCCAGAGGCTTGTGTCTGTAACCACGAAGTTTACCACAATTCGGAGGCTATTATAGACACAAGCAGCCAACCGGTAGTGACTCAGATTGATTTAGTGGCGTAGTTCCGATGATCCGACTAATCGGGAGTTACGATTACAAATTGCGTACATAGCCATTCTCTAGGCGCAGCGCGTGCGCCTCAGCTAGTAAACTAGGTGCCATGGACCGACGTCTCATCACCCTGTTTCTCGCACTCGCCGTCTCTTATTCACTGTGGGCCAAGAATGCTGAAAGCTCGAAGCCCAGCTTTAGATGGCTTGATCCCACAACAAAAGACGTTGCACTCTACAAGCAAATCAAAGCGGCCTTTGGGGAGGAATTGAAGCCCGATGATCCGGAGAAGGTGAAGTCAGTGGTGGCGATGACGTATAAGAAGATCAGCCGCATTGGTGTGTTCCAATCGTGGGCCCTCGTGTTGATCATGAGCGCGAGACAGCCACCTCCAAATATGGTGACTATTTCGAGCCATTCAATTACGACCTGAGAACAGGAAAGAAGAAGGGACTTGGTAAAGGCTTCTCCTTTTGGAGACTCAACAAGCTCGCACGCTTCGAGCCATCTAAGGTTCCCGACATCATCTTCACTTATTGGAGCTGCACTGAATGCGAAGCGGACCGCCTTCTAGCTTCATTTCAGTTTGATGAAGCAGTCGGCGGGTGGGAGCTGCGCAGCTGGGGTCGCAGTGAAGGCGACTCAATAATAGTTGGGGACAATGGGGAGCCCCTCAGCGAGGAGGACGATACAAATCACGATTGTCTTTTTGGGTTTGGCGATTTCATTGACAACGGCTTCGCCAACATCGCAGTGAGATGTCTAGCGATTGATCAGAGGGACCGGATCGTCAGTGATACCACAGTGATTTATGCGGTCGAACATGGGCAACCGCAGGTACTCGCAGTTAAGGAACCTTCGCAACTTGACACGATCCGCAATGCACTCTGTACAGGTGTCAAGAAATCGAAGCTGTGTCCGTCGAGGTAAGGTGCACCATTCTGTCTCTTATGCCTGAGTAGCGCGGTTATCGGAAACTGAGTCACTACCAGCCAACCGCAGACTTACTGAGGGGTAAGTCCGAGAAAATACACTGCGAATGACCGCGCCCGGATGCAGATTCAGGTCCCCAGCTTGCTTTTCAGGCAAAACTCAAGCTCGGGAGCAAGCTCAGTGATGTTCATTCCCGCTGAAACCATGAACTTGCAACTGAGGATGGGTTTGGGTTGGTCTTCGTCAGGCAACTGGCAGCTCACGCGGCAATACTGACACTCCTGGTTCCAGCAAAATCGACCGTACGGAATCGTCTCCGGGCTAATGAACTGAAAGCACCGCAGAAGAGAGTTTCGCTCCGGCACGAGGAAGGTTTTCCCCATCACCGTAATTTCGACCAAACGCTCGTAGGGACGAAAAATTTCCGCCGTTGCCATGGACCCGCCTTCGTTCCGTGTCTGTTCCATGGCCATCACAGTACGTCACGGAACACGGGTCAGCAACTAGCGCAAGTGGAAAAAGTGTCCAAATCGCAAACGCCCCACGCCGGTCGCGGCATGAAGCTCTGAGCAAGCAATCGCTAGGCGCGCGCGAGATTGCGATACTCCGCTTCCGACGAAGCTGGCAGCAAAACCCATAAAGTATAAACACCCAGCGCCGTGCCGAACGGAATATGCAAGAGCGCGAGAATACCCGCAACGATCCCCACGATGCGGCCCCAGCTCTGACGCTCGAGCAATCCCCACGCCGTGAAAAACGCCAGCGCGGCCTGGAGAATCAGCAGTCCCGACGCAAAGGCTAAACCGCCTTGAACGATTCTGCTGAGAGGATCACCCATCACAAAGTGGGGAACAAACTGGTTCAGCACAGCCGGAAGAACCATGCGGCCAACGAACCAAATCCATCCAACGGCGAGTGCGCGAAGCGCTCCCGCAACGATCCAGAGAATTCCAAGGATGCGTATGTGGGAATTGACACGATTCGAAGGGACCACGTACACGGGCACACGCTGGGCCGCGGCTACTTGCTGATACGCAACTGCACCCTGCAATGGACGACCACAGTTGGTGCAAAAATGCACGCCCGCGGCTGCTTCCGTACCGCATTGATCGCAAAACATCGTTGCCTCCCTGCCTGCTAGCAGGCCTTCTACTTTATGATACGGTGGAATGTGGCTGGAAGTTTCGAACTCCAGAGCATCCGGCGGCAAAGCGAATCAGAAGAACTGGCCCATGCGACGGAATTTCTGGTAGCGCTGGTCGATCAACTCCTGGGGTGAGAGCTTGGATACTTCATCGAGCACTCGAGTCAGCGCTTCGTCAAGCATCTTTGCGGCCGCGTCATGGTCCGTATGCGCCCCGCCTTCTGGTTCCGGGATAATTTCGTCAATCAGCTCCAACTCGAGCAGGTCCCTCGGCGTGATTTTCAGGGCTTCGGCGGCGACTTCCGCTTTGGAGCCGTCCCGCCACGTGATGGAAGCGCAACCCTCCGGCGAAATCACGGAGTA
Organism: Candidatus Acidiferrales bacterium; assembly: GCA_049678505.1. Classification (GTDB taxonomy): domain Bacteria; phylum Acidobacteriota; class Terriglobia; order Acidiferrales; family UBA7541; genus DAHUXN01. The sequence continues at coordinate 6,563 of JBAUEH010000118.1, read as the reverse complement.
CACGGCGTGCTCGAGCATCAGAATGCGATCACCGACGGCCACGGCAAGCGCGCCGCCCGAGCCGCCTTCGCCCGTTATGGCAACCAGGATGGGGACAGGCAGGCGCACCATTTCGCGCAGATTGCGGGCGATCGCCTCGGCCTGGCCGCGCTCTTCGGCATCTACGCCCGGATACGCGCCCGGAGTGTCGATGAAGACCAAGATGGGCCGGCCAAATTTTGCGGCTAGCCGCATGGCACGCAGAGCCTTGCGGTAACCCTCCGGCTTCGCTTGACCGAAATTCCGCGCCACGCGCTGTTTGGTGTCGTGGCCCTTTTGGTGGCCGATGATCATCACTGGGCGTCCATGGAACTTCGCCATTCCGCAAACAATCGCCGGATCATCCGCAAAGGCGCGATCTCCGCGAATCTCGCTGAAGCCTTCAAAGAGGCGTGGAACCAAATCGAGCGTGTAGGGCCGCTGCGCGTGACGCGCAATCTGCAACTTCTGCCAGGCTCCCATGTGGGAGTAGAACTCGCGCTTCAGCTCGCTGACTTCCTTGCGCAAACGCGCGAGTTCCTGCGCCGCCTTTTCGTTTCCGGGAGCCAAGCGCACCAGATCGTCCACGTCGTGCTCAAGCTCATCCAGTTCGTGCTGTTTGCGCCGCTTTGGACTCAAAATAGTTCCTCTGTGACGATAATCTTTCGCTAGGCGCTTTGGGCGCGAAGTACGGCGACCGAGTCTGGTCCGCAGATCGCTCGCACTCGGTCGACCAATTCCGGAGCCGGCTCAACGCGCCTTTCTGCTTCCAGCGTTGCCGTGACTCCGTCCTGCGAGATCAGCTCGAACGCGACGCGGCAGCGGCCGGGCCGTTCCGCAAAGAGCGCCTGCAACTTGTCCATCGTTTTCGTATCTAACGCACGAAGGTCCACGCGCACGCGCATGATATCCGCCTTTTTGTCCGGGAGCTGCTCCAACAAACGGATGTCCGCAGCAACGAACCGCGTTCCCGCGTCTTCGACACTGACGCGTCCGCGCATGGCCAGCGGCGTGGTGCCCTTCAGTATAGTTTCGTAGCGCTGGAAAGCTTCGGGAAACACGAGCGCTTCGACGCCGCCCGTCTGGTCCTGAACGTGGCAAATAGCCCACCGCGCGCCCTTCCTTGAACGCATAGGCCGCGTTTGCACAATGATGCCCGCGATGACTAACTCTTCCCCGTTCTGTTTCTGCTCGAGTGCTCCCAGCTCGACCACGCCCAAATCGTGCAAGCGCCCCGCGTACTTGGCCAAAGGATGTCCTGAAACGTAGAAGCCGAGGACCGCATGCTCACCGGCGAGTTGCTGATCCTCGCTCCAATCTTCGGCTTCCGGCAAAAGGTTTTGCGCATCGTCGGCAGGCGTTTGATTTGCGCCGGCTAGAAAAAGCCCGTGCTGTCCCACGGTTCGCTGGTGCTCCATTTTCTGGCCATGACTCATCGCGCCCTCGATGGCGGACCACAGGCGAGCGCGCGGCGCGCCAAAGCAATCCATCGCGCCCGCTTTGACCAAGCTTTCCAGGACGCGGCGATTCAAGAACTTGGAATCGATGGCCGAACAGAATCCATAAATGTTGGGGAAATTGCCGCGCTCGGCGCGAGCTTCACAGATAGCTTTCGCCGTGTTCTCTCCTACGTTTTTAATCGCGGCTAAGCCGAAGCGGATATCTTCGCCGACGGGCGTGAAATACAGGCTGCTTTGGTGCACGTCCGGCGGCAGGACGCGAATACCCATTCCGCGGGCCTCGTGAATATATTTCACGACCTTCTCCGTGTTGCCGGTTTCCGACGTGAGCAGCGCGGCGATGAATTCTACTGGAAAATGCACCTTCAGATACGCCGTTTGGTACGCCAGCAGCGCATAGGCGCAGGAGTGCGACTTGTTGAAACCGTAGCCTGCAAATTCCGCCATCAAATCGAATATCTTCTCCGCCTTCTTCGCAGGAACCTTGCGCGCCGCGCTACCGGCGAGGAACTTCTCGCGCTGCGCAGCCATCTCTTCGCGTTTCTTCTTGCCCATCGCGCGGCGAAGAATGTCGGCTTCACCCAGCGAAAACCCGGCCAGGCGATTGGCAATCTGCATGACTTGTTCCTGATAGAGAATCACTCCGTAAGTCTCCGACAGAATTTCCTCAAGCTCCGGCAAGTCGTAAACGACTTTCTTCTTTCCATGCTTTCTCGCAATGAAATCGTCGATCATTCCGCCCTGAATTGGACCCGGACGGTACAGCGCGTTGAGCGCCGTCAAATCCTCCAGCCGCGTGGGCTGATAGCGCCGCAAGATCTCGCGCATGCCGTGCGACTCAAACTGGAAGATGCCCGACACGTCGGCTCTAACAAAGATGGCGTACGTGTCCGCGTCGTCCAGGGGCAGCTCGGAAAGTTTAATTTCCACGCCGCGATTCTGTTTGATCAACGCGACCGCGTCGTCGAGTACGGTCAGCGTAGTCAGCCCGAGAAAATCCATCTTCAGCAGACCGATTCTTTCCAGCGCATTCATGTCGTACTGGGTCGTGATTTCATCGCGTGAGGAACGGTACAACGGGACGATTTCCATCAACGGCCGCGGAGAAATCACCACACCGGCAGCGTGCGTTGAGGCGTGGCGAGCGAGGCCTTCCAGCCGAAGGGCCACCTCGATCAATTCCTTGACCCGTTCGTCCTTATCTCGCTGAGCGGCGAGCGGCGACGGACCTTTTAGCGCATCGTCTAGCGTGATATTCAACTGGTTCGGCACGAGCTTCGCGAGCCGATCGACTTCGCCATACGGCATGTCCAAGGCGCGGCCCACGTCCTTCAACGCCGCCTTTGCCGCCATCGTGCCAAACGTAATGATTTGTGCGACGTTCTGCTCGCCGTATTTTTGGCGGACGTAATCGATCACTTCGCCGCGGCGCCGCATGCAGAAGTCAATATCGATATCCGGCATGGATATTCGTTCCGGATTCAAGAAGCGTTCGAACAGCAAATCGTATTGCAGCGGATCGACATCGGTGATTCGCAGCGCATAACTGACTAAACTCCCGGCCGCCGAGCCGCGGCCCGGACCCACCGGCACTCCTTGCGCGCGCGCGTAACGAATGAAGTCCCATACGATCAAGAAATATCCGGAAAAACTCATCTTCTTGATCATTTCGATTTCATCGCTCAGCCGCTGTTCGTACACCGCCATCGGATGCCGCAAGCGCGCTTCCTTTTCCTGCCGTTCGAGTTGCGGCACGCGCTCGCTAAAGCCCTCACGCACTACACGCTCGAAATACGAATCGGTGGTTGTGCCCGGCGGCACCTGAAATTCCGGGAACGGATTCTGCATGCGATCGATCTTCACGTGGCAGCGTTCCGCGATCGCCATCGTGCGCGAAAGCGCGTCCGGCAATTCACGAAAAACCTGGGCCATCTCCTGCGCGGTTTTGAAATAGAACTGGTCCGTCGCGAAACGCATGCGATTCGTCTCGCTCATGGTCTTGCCGGTTTGAATGCAGAGCAACACTTCTTGAGCGTGCGCGTCGGAGCGGGTCAAATAGTGGCAATCGTTGGTGGCTACAAGCGGTATGCCCGTTTCCTTCGCAAGATGGACGATTCCCTGGTTCACTCGCTTGTCAACATCGAGCCCTTGATCCTGCACTTCCAAAAAGAAATTCTGCTTCCCGAAAATCTCTTGCAACCGATATGCAGACGTTCGCGCTTGCTCATGCCTGTCTTCGAGCACATGTTCGGTGACTTCGCCACGCAAGCACGCGGAAAGAGCGATTAACCCGCGGCTGTGCTTCGCTAAGAGCTCGTGATCGATGCGCGGTTTGTAATAGAAGCCGTCCAGAAATCCTGTGGAAACTAGGCGAATGAGGTTCCGATACCCCTCGTCATTCTCGCAAAGCAGCACCAGGTGATTCGAGCGCTCGGCATCCGCGCTCTTGTTCTTGTGGCTGTCCGGCGCCACATAAACTTCGCAGCCGATGATCGGCTTGACGGCGCACGTCGCTGCCTGATGGAAAAAGTTCGCCGCCGCAAACAGGTTGCCGTGATCGGTGACAGCAACCGCTGGCATTTTTTGCCTGGCTGCTTCCGCGGTCAACTCGCCAATCTCGCAAGCGCCGTCCAAAAGCGAGTAATCCGTATGTACGTGTAAGTGGACGAATTCTGGGGAGTTCATTGCGTTGGTATTTTAATCCGGCGCCGCCGATTTAGCTATGACGGAACAATGCACACCAAAAATAAATCGTCGCAGGCAAGCAGCCAAAAGCCCCGGATTCAGCGGCGCGCTGACTTCTTTCGTTGTGCAGATAATTTGGCCGCCGCTTTGCGTGCCGGCAGCGCATGGGGACGCTTCTTCGCGCCGCCTTTGACCTCGCGAGCAACCGTTTTGGCCGCGGCTGGCTCCGCTGCCTTGATGACTGGCGGAGGCTCTTTCCCAGCGGCCGACTCGCGTTTTACTGCGCGGCTTGCTCCGGCGCTCTCAAGCGCTTTGCCGCGCTTTTTCTTTTTTTCCTCTTTCGGCTTGGGCTCATCCTTGATGCCGGCGAGTTGCTTCAGAAGTTTCGTCACGTCCGGCGGAGTTTTGCCTCGGCCGCGCAACTGAAGATCGAAAAACTGCTCCAGAATCTTGTCGAATTTCGGGCCCCGCGCCACGCCCAGGCTTTCCAACTCCGCCGACGGCAAACTCAGCCGCATGGGGCGCCACTTTTGCAGATAGTTCCGAATTTTGCCCGCGGCCTTCGGATTTCGAAATTCCGCGGTCATGAATACCAGAAGATCCGTTGGCGTCGTGGAAATGACTTCGTATGCTTGCCGCGCCGTCTTCGTCTTGCTTCCTCGAAGAACCTGCAATAATTTCTTGGCTTCATGGGGAAGGTGAAGAACTTTGGCTGCCTCGGCGGCGGAGATTTCCAGACTCTTGAGCACGGCAGCCATCCGCGGCTCCAGCCTGCGGAAAATGTAAAAAACGGTCGATAGCTTGTACCGGCCGCGAATTCCAACGGCCACGAACCCTTCCTTGGCCTTCGCCAATCTCGCCAGGCCTTCGTAATCCGGCCGCCTACGTTGCAGCTTCGGATGAATAATCTCGAGCATCTTGTGAGATTCCCATAGCTTCAAAATGCCGGACGCAGCATCTTCGCGGCCGATGTCCATCACTTCTTTGCCGGCCGCTCGCTTGTCAATCGTTTCATGCAGGCCGCGCTCGATTGCCAAATCGAACCACTCTTGAGTTCGCGTCTCCATCTTGAAACCCATGCGTGCACAGAATCGCAAGGCGCGCAGCAGGCGAATCGGCTGATTGGTGAATGCGTGAATGGAGAGCACGCGGACCTCGCGCCGTTCCAGGTCGGCAAGCCCATTGGTGGGGTCCAGCAACAATCCGCGCGAAGCCTGATTGAGCGAGATGGCTACTGCATTGATCGAAAAATCGCGCCGCCGCAAGTCCTCCATCACGGTCGACCATCGCAACTCCGACTTGGCGCCCGGGCGTGCATAGAATTCGTCCCGCGCCGCGGAAATCGAGCCGTCTACCTCGCCCGCAAAGATCAATTCATAGTGCCGCAGCCGCTCATCTTCCAGGACGACGCGCGCCCCACCCTTCTCGAGTTCCCGCACCATGCGCACAGGATTGCCTTCAATGGTGAAGTCCAAATCGCGCAGCGGCATGCCCGAGATCAGATCGCGGACAGCCCCGCCCGTCAGATACACATTCGAATCCTGCGCGCGGGCAAGTTCCTGTACGCGAAGCAGCACGGCACGCTGCTCGGGTGATAGCCGGCTTTCCAATAGGTACATGTAGTCAGGCATGGATGATTCCGCCTCCAACAAATCTCAAAACGCGTTCCCTGATCGCGCTGTTCCCAGCGCAACTCTGCTTCTATGCCCGCGGATGATGCTGCTTGTAAACTTCTTTTAATCGGTCCTTTACCACATGCGTGTAAATCTGCGTGGTCGAAATATCTGCATGGCCCAGCATGAGCTGGACCGACCGCAAGTCAGCCCCCCGCTCAAGCAAATGCGTCGCAAAACTGTGGCGCAGCATATGCGGCTTTAATTTCAAACGGAGTGCCGCCTGCCTGCCGTATTCCGCAAGCTTTTTCCAAAAACCGATGCGCCCGATGCGCATGCCAAATCGATTCAGAAACAGATAAGGCGAGGCTGTCTTGCCAGCGAGTGCTTGGCGGGACCCATGCAGATACGACTTTACTGCCGTAATCGCCGTGCGTCCCATGGGAACCAGGCGCTCCTTATTGCCTTTCCCGATACAGCGCACGCAGCCGGTCTCCATCTGCAGGTCGCTCAAGCGCAGATTTACCAATTCTGATATGCGCAGCCCGGCAGAATACAACAACTCAATCATAGCGCGGTCACGCATGCCCACGGCAGTCGTCACGTCTGGCTGCGCGAGCAGGCGGTTCACTTCATCGACGCTCAAATGGGCCGGAAGCCGCATGCGGAACTTTGGCGTTTCCACGTAAGCCGAGGGATCTTCCGCAATGGACCCCTCCGCTTGACAGAATCGCAAGAAATTTCGAACGGAAACCAGATGGCGCGCCACGGACCGGCTGTCCAATCC
>JBAUEH010000117.1:0-34282 GCA_049678505.1 Candidatus Acidiferrales bacterium | reverse complement strand
GGCTGCGTCAGCGGCGCATGTAGGTCCGGATTCCAGTTCTCGCCGTAGTAGACCTTCTTAATCCGGTATCTCCCATTCTCAACCGCGTAGTCCGCGCCAAGCAGGCCCACGCTCACCGGCGGCACCACCGGAACTGCTCCGCCACGCACGAACATGTGCCCCACGTTCAGATCGCTCAGCATCTGATTGAACAGGAAGTTCTCATCTTCCCGGCTCGCCAGCCCCGGCAAATACTTGGCGTATTCCGCTTCGGTCTTCTCCAAATCTAGCCCGTGGTAATTCGGCGCGTAGAAGAAGTCCCGCTCGATTCGCCAAACCTCGTGAAACATCTGTTTCCACTCCGCCTTGGGGTCCACCCACACCTTCATGTCGGCCATGTTCAGCACGCCTTCGCCAGGTTTCACCGGCGCCGCAGTCGCGGCAATTCCCCAGTGCCCCTGCTGCGAATAAAGCAGCTTTTCGCCATCAAAGGAGATGTCGAAGTCCTGAACACCCGAAATAACCGGAGTTGTCTTGCGCGTTTTCATGTCGAACTTTGTGATGTCGATTCCTGCCTGCTCCCCAAAGATTCCTTCCTGCCCCGGCGGCATTTCCGCAACAAAAAGCTCGCCTGTTTTTCCCGCCATAATTCCCACGTAGTTTTTCTCGGGAATCGGCAGCGCCAGTATGCGTTGCCCGATATTTTCAAAGTCGATCGTGACCTTCGGTGTTTCTTCCTTCTTGCCTTTTTCTGCCTCCGCGCCGGCCGCGTCTGGCTTTTTCGATGCTTTTTCTTCATCGCTCTCCGGCGCCAGCGGAGATGGCAAATCTTTAGCCAGCACCGCGACGTAAACACTCCGTGTCACCGTGTGGTCGTAGCTCGACATGTCTAGCCACGCCGTCGTCGGTCCGGCGTTCGTACTCGCCGTGAAGTAAAGCCATTTGCCGTTCTTGTCCCACACCGCCGTACGCGCGTCGCTCATTCCATCCGTGATCTGCGTGCTTTTTCCCGTTTCCAGCGAATACACGAACACCGCCCGCATGTGATTTTCCATCAGCTTGGTGTAGGCGATCCATTCGCTGTCCGGCGACCACGACGGGTCCAGCGTCCGCTCCGGTGTTTCGAATACATCCGTATCAATCTTCACCGGTGTGCCCTTGTCCAAATCCACGTACCACACGTTCAGCCGCTTATCCGTGTACGCGATCTTTTTGCTGTCCGGCGACCACTTCGGGTCATAGAAATACGACGGCGGTTCGCCTAGGCTGATCTTTTTCACATCGCCCATGCCGTTTTGATTTTTGATGTGCAGCGCATATTCGCCCGACTCGTCGGAAAAGTATGCGATCGAATTGCCGTCCGGCGACCACGCTGGCGTCCGGTCTGCCACTGCCGGCGAATTAGTGATGTTCCGAATGCCCCCGTGTTCTGCCGGCACAGTCAGAATTTCACCATGCGCCTCGAAAACCGCTCTCACCCCGGTCGGCGAAATCCCTGCCGACAAAATGTTTTTCTCCACGCTGTCGAAATGCCCCATCACTTGTGGAAAATCGCCCGCCACGTGAATGGTCACCGCGTGCTCGTGGTGGCTCGCTGGATCGTAAATATGAATCGACCCGAACTGCGAATAGATGATTCCGTCCGGTCCCGCCGAAGCCTCCTTGATTGGCAACCCGTCGTTCGGAATTACTTTCGTCTCTTTTTTCGTCGCCGTATCGTACTCGTAGAGCGTGAACGGCCCTTTTTCATCCGACAAAAAGTAAATCTTGTCCCCTACCCACATGGGGTCGAATTCATTCCAGTCTCCGCGCGGGATTTCCTCATAGCTTGAATCCGATAGCTTGGCTACCCAGATTTTCGATTCCGTTCCGCCGCGATAATGCGACCACGTCCCCCACGGAAACGCCACTGGCCGGTACGCGATTTCCTCCGCGTTCGGCGAATATGAGCCCTCGAACGCCAGCGGAAACGGCAGTTTCTCGGGCAATCCTCCCGTCACGGGAACCGTATACAGGTTGCCCGCTCCACCCGCGAAGCTGTCCCGGCTGGAAGCAAAAAGTATGTTCTTGCCATCCGGCGTCCACCCCATCACCTCGTCCGGCGCCGGATGATAGGTCAGCCGCCGCGGTACTCCCCCGTCCGCCGAAACCACATACACATCTGGATTCCCGCCGTAATCTCCTGTAAAAGCCACCCATTTTCCGTCCGGCGAAAAATGCGGGTCCGACTGAATCCCCACGCCCGTCGTCAGTCGGATGGCGTCGCCGCCGTTTCGGCCCACGCTCCACAGCTCGCCGCCGTACGCAAACACAATTTGCGTCTTGGTCATCGTTGGCTGCTGCAGCAGCAGCGGCCCCGGTTCTGATTGCGCGTAGCAGATTCCCGCGAGCAGCAACGCCATCACGGCCACAATTGCTTTCTTCATCAAATCTCTCCTCTGTGGAACGTTCCCTTCCAGTACGCAAACCCGGTCGCGAAAGTTTCCGCGCGCATGTCTGCGCACACGCCTTCGGACGCGTGCGCGAAAATCAAGCCCATGAAACACACACCCATGAAACAAACGATTCGGGAGTATACCCCCCTGCGCCAAATTGTGTCCACGAAAGAAGGGCGCGCCGCGCTCCAGGTGTGCGGCTATTTCGTAGCAATCTCGGCGCGCCGATACGTCGAAAGCCTGGAAACTGTATCTGCATAACTTCTAGCTTTTCGCGGGAAAGTTGCAACAATTGGTTTCGACATGAATGATGACCATGAGCAGGCCAATTCGCACCCCAATCCTCTCGTTTTTGCTCGTGCGGCTCGCGCTATCGACCCATATTTCCGTTTTGAAAGCCGCGAAGAAACCTTCTAACCCCCTTTGTCATCTGTGTTGGATGCGAGTTTGTGTGCCATGACCATGCGCGGGAAGTCGACCCTCCCATGAGGAAGAGACCGAGCGAGGAAAAAGAACGAGCCCTTTCCGCTCCCCGGCGCACAGGCGATCGGGGGAAGATCACCTCGGGTCGTTGGACGTTCCCGTTCATTCTCGCTGCTATCGCTGCGGCTTCCTGTTGCTTTGCCTCTCCGACCCTGGCGCAGCAGCCGCCCGATCAGCAATTGACCGCTAGCATCAGCGGCACCATAGCCGACAAAGATGGAAATGCCATCGCCGGAGCCCAGGTGACGCTTACACGGGACGATCAATCCCCCAAGCAACAGACTTTATCGGACGACGATGGAAAATTCTCCTTTCCCAACGTCGCTCCCGGGCCCTTCCAGCTCACCATTACGGCGAACGTCTTCGCCGCGCAAACCTATTCGGGAACCCTGGCTTCCGGTCAGAACTACATTGTTCCGCAATTCGCGTTGACTCTTGCTACTGTTATGACAGTCGTGCGCGTCGAACCCACAGCCGTAGTGGCCGAAAAGCAGATTAAGGCTCAAGAGCAGCAGCGTGTGCTCGGCATCGTTCCCAATTTCTATGTTAGCTACGTCCCCGATGCCGCTCCTCTAGACCCAAAACAAAAGTTCGAGCTTTCCTGGAAAAACGCGGTGGATCCAGTTACCTTTGCACTGATTGGGGCCATTGCCGGACTTCAGCAGGCCGATAATGACTTCAGTGGATATGGCCAAGGCGCGCAAGGTTATGCCAAGCGCTACGGCGCCTCCTATGCGGACTTCGCTACCGGCACGCTCTTCGGAAGCGTCATATTGCCGGCGATCCTCAAACAAGATCCGCGTTATTTCTATAAGGGAACGGGCACTAAGCGATCGCGGATTATGTATGCGGTCGCCAACGCGGTCATCTGTAAAGGCGACAACGGACATTGGCAGCCCAGTTATTCCAGTATCCTCGGAAACCTCGCCTCAGGCGGCATCGCAAACCTCTACTATCCGCCGCAAAATCGCAATGGTGTGGGATTGACTTTTGAAGTCACGGCCGTGGGAGTAGCCGCAACCGCCGCTGACAATCTCCTGCAAGAATTCGTCATTCCGAAGTTGACGCCGAAGCCCCATAGACACGGACCGGCCAACCCTGCCACGCCCTAACGGAAGGCAGTGCGAGCGAGTAAAGCGCCGTTATAGAGACGAATCGATGACCATGAGCCAGCGACATTACGGACCAATCCTTTTGTTCTTTCTGCTTCTCATTGCGCCCCTGGTTCTGGCTTCCGCAACCACCGCTCTGCAGGAGCCGCCGCAGCAGCAATCACCTCCCTCTTCATCCGCTCAGCAAACTCCCCAGTCGCAAACAGCCAAGAGTGAGCAGGAAAGGAAGAAGAAGGAAAGCGAAGTCGAGAAGGAAACCGGGACCGTCAACGACCGCTTCTTCGACGCGATGCCCAACTACGTAGTCGAAGACGCCATGAAGCTCCCGCCGCTCACCACCCACGAGAAATTCAGTCTCGCTACGGCTGGAGTCTTTGACCCTTTCACCGTTCCCTTCGTCGGATTTCTTGCCGCCGTAGACCAAGCCAATGATTCTCCGAAATCATGGGGCCAAGGGTGGGGCGCCTACGGAGAGCGCTTTGGAGAAGAGTTCGGCGACAACGGCATAGGCACCTACATGACCGTCGCTGTTTTCCCGACCATCCTGCGCGAAGATCCGCGCTACTATGAAATGAAAAAAGGCCGCTTTACCCGTCGTGTGGTCTATTCCATCAGCCGCCTCTTCGTGACCTTCACCGATTCTGGAAGCGTCAGCTTCAATTATTCGGAAATCATCGGCAATGCCGCCGCCACCGCCGCTTCCAATATTTACCATCCAGCGGAAGACCGCACCGTCTCCCGCAATCTCGGTACCTGGGGCATGCTCATCATGTGGGACGGCGCATCCAACGAACTGAAGGAATTCTGGCCCGACATCCGCCGCAAAGTCTTCCACAAATACACGCCCTAGCTCTCCGCGCCCTTGGGCGATCTGTAGCTCCCATCCGCGGATGTTTGGGACCCTGTGGTTTTTGTTTGGCTTTGTAGCAACGGCCTGGAGTTTACCCGGCACCGTCTGCCGTAGCGCTCGTCCGGCGGGTACCCTATCTTGAGCGTTTTGCATCACACGCAGTGCCGCGCATCAAAGTGTGCGGTTCTTGCCTTTGTAGCGCTGGCCTTCTGGCAGGCATCTTCACTCACGATGTTTGAGCCTCTGCGATTTTGCCTTGCGCGGCCTACTTGCCTGACGGATTCGCTGGCGGCTGCCCTTTGCTCGCCGGTGGAACGATCCCATTCATCCGCAGGTACTCCACCATTTGCCCATAATGATCGAACGCGTGTGTGCAGCTGAAGCTCGCCAGCGCCAGCCGCGTATTCAAAAACGACATGGGCGGCTTGGCAAGCGGAGTCACCGCATTCCGCGCCGTGAGCGTCGCAAACGCCTTGTGCCCCAGCGCGAACGAATCCTTCAGATATTTCACAATCTGCTCCTTCGTCTGGATATCGTCCGGCCCATTCATCTGTTCGTTCGCGCTCACGCCTGGCGGCGGAGCCTGCCCCAGAATCGCGCTGAAAAACGCGAGATTCACCGTGGCCACGTGCTTCACTTCCTGCGCGAACGTCCTCACGCCCTTGTATTCACCATTCGTCGGCGCGAACGAATACTTGTCCTCTGGCATTGCCTCCGCCGCAGGCAATAATTCATGTTCCACAATTCCGAGCTGCGTTTGCATCACCGACGCGATCGTTGGCGCGGCCACTTCCATTGGCCGCGTCTGTTGCGCCGAAGCTCGCATACTGCCAGCAAACAATCCCAGCGCCACCATCAGAAATCCCGCTATCGTTTTCATTTTTCCGCTCCTGGAATGTTTCGCCTCCACCACGAAATGGCCCGCCTCCACGGCGAGCCTTCCGCGCTCGGATGAGTTTCCATAGCACGGTGCCTCACTACACCGCTTCGAATTCCGTCGTCACCGGCGTCCCGCGCACCACCGTCTGCGTCACTGGCGACCCATCCACCGCCAATTTCCAAATCTCCCGCAGCGTCTTCTCATCCGCGTCCGCGCGCACAAACGCCTTTGCTTTGATTCCGCGGTATCCTGGGTTCCCCGCGTCATCCAGCCCCGCCCACTTCAATATATTGTCGAAATTCCCCTCCAGAGCGATCTCCAGGTCGTGGATTTTCACCCCCCGCTTGGTCGCGTTCAGCACGAATCCCACCGTCATGCACGCGCCAATCGCCGACAGAAGCTGCTCATGCGCGCTCGCCGCCAGGTCCGTCGCATCCAACCCGCCCGGTTCGTCCATCTCCGACGCGTGCGTGCGCATGTACGCCTTCGCGCGAAACCCGTCCTGCCACACCACCCGCGACTTCCACGGTCCGCTAATGCCTTTCAACACTTCCGGCTGTTTCATCGAGCAGAGTATTTCATTCAGCTTCTCGGGACGTAGCCCATTCAGTTTTTCTTCCGACATTTTCGTATCCGCCATTTTTCTCTCCTTCTCAGTTATTGCTTGGTTTCAGTTTTCCTGATCACTCATCACTCGCCACTGCCTACTGGGCCGCCGCTTTTCCCTGGAACTCCCCCCTCAGCTGCTTTGCCGCCTCCACAATCGCCGCCATCTTCTGCGTCGCAATCTCTGCTGTGTTGACGTTCCGCTCCGCGAACGTCCCAAATCCGCAATCTGGATTTAGGAATATTTTTTCCGGATCGTAGAATTTCGCCAACTCCTTCACTCGCGCCACAATCTGCTCCGGCTTTTCGATTTCATCCGTCCGCGGATTCACCACTCCCAGCCCAATTTCCTTTTCATTCTTATATTCCTTGAACACTTCCAGCTCGCCCGCGCGCGGCGTCGCAAACTCCAGCACCAGTTGATGAATATTCATCTGCATCAAATACGGCAGCATCGGCCCATAATTTCCCTTGAGTAGCACTTCTTCCTTCCTGCTCCAATTTCCCCGGCAAACGTGCACGCCAAATCGCACCCCGTCGATTCCTTCCGTCGTCTCGTTCATCAGCCGCACCGCCAGTTCCAATTCATCGCTCGGATCGCGCCGGTTCGGCAATGCCGCGCACATAAACGTTTCCGTGCTCTCCGCCCCATAAACGATCTGGCTCAGGATCGGCTCGTCGAACTGCACGAACTCTACACCCTTGGCCTTCAGCGCCAGCACTTCCTTGCGCAAAATCTTCACCACGTCTTTCGCCAGCTCTTCAGGCGCGCCGTAAACCTTATCCGATAGCCCCTCGAACCAGCTCGAGCGCGTCAGCATGTACGGCCCCGGCAGAGGCACCTTCAACGGCCGCTTCGTATACTTTTTCGCGAAGTCCACTTCATCCTGCGCCAGTCCATTTTTTTCCGTCAGCCGCCCCACCACGATCGGGCTTTTGATCGCAAACGCCGGCACGTCCAGCGCCCGAAGCACCTCCTCATATCGCGCGCGGTCCTTCATGTAGTCCATCAGTTCCGAAACTTTCATCAGCCGCATTCCGCCCAGCTTCTCTACCACGAACGAATAAAAATTGTCGCGTCGCTGCTCTCCGTCTGTCGGAATGTCCACGCCGGCCTTTTCCTGCGCGTCCAAACATTCCACCACCGCGCGATCCGCCACCGCCTGAAATTTCTGCTCCGTTCCTTCGCCAGCTTGGCGCTTCCGCAGCGCCTGAATCAGCCATGCGGGCCGCGGCCAGCTTCCCACCACTGTCACCGGAAATAATTTCTTTTCAGACATGCGCGCTTTCTCCCTTTTCACTTTTTTCGAAATCGCTTTCGATCGGCAAGCCGCTGCCGCTCCATTCCGCATACGATCCGTCGTAGAGCGCCACGTTGTAGCCCATCTGCGCCAGCGCCAAAAACCCCAGCGCCGCTCGCACGCCCGTACGGCAATATGCAATCGCGTTTGTTCCTCGCGTCACGCCCCGCGCCGCGAATAATTCCTCCAACCGCTCCGGTTTACTCAAAATTCTCCCGTTCACGCCAATCTGCTCGCAGCTCAAATTCACCGCGCCCGGAATCCGCCCCGGCCGCGCATCGATTTCCGCTTTTCCTGAAAATTCGTCTGCCGTCCGCAAATCCACCAGCTTCGCCGCGTTTTTCTGCACCTCCGCCGCCGTCGCCCGCAGTTCTGGTCGCACCTTCACTGTAAATTCCCGCGCCGTCGCCTGCACCGGCCGGTAAAACGCCTCGCGCCCCTCCGCCACCCACTGCTCCCAAAAACTTTCCATCACGTGCACGTCCGTGCGCCCCAGGTGCGCCAGCATCCACGTCAGAAACGCCGCGCTGCGCCCATCCGCATTGTCGTAAATCACCGGCGTGTGCCGCGCGTCCAGGCCCACATTTCCCAGCCGCCGCGCCAGTTCTTCCGTGCCCAGCAAACGCCCTTCCGCGTCGCGCTGCTTCGCCACCGGAAAATTCACCGCATTTTTCGGATGCCCGGACATGTACCGCAGCACCGACCGCGGATCGATCACCAGAAATTCCGGCGACTCCAGCCGCTCGGCCACCCATTCCGCCGATACCAATTGGAACATGCTCATCTACCCTTCGATGTCCGGCCCTTTGCAGGGATTCACACTTCTTGAGCCTTGAGGCTATCCGCTCGCGGGGAACGCGCGGAGGTCCTAAATGCTGCCCGGCATTCTAATCCAACTCTCCGCCCAAGTCACTTTCTCGTACGCCCCGTCTGCGATTGATGCGGTATACAGAGCGTTGTCATTCTGCAGTTGTACTTTGCGTCGCCGGCTCGCTTTTTCTCTCAGCGCATCGGCGGGTGCCCCATCCTTCGCGTTCTTGCGCGCGTCAGCGCGTCGCGAAGGGTGGGTTGCCTTTCCATTTCATGAAGGTCCCCGCACTGCAATTTGCAACTCCGCCCTCACCGGCGTATCTTTTTTACGGAGGCTATTCCTGATGGTTCGCGTACCCGTCCAGCTCTTGCAAATCTTCTGTCTGGCAGTTTTTATCTGCGTTTGCAGCGCCGCTTTCGGCGCCAATCCTCAAAATCAAGCTACTCAGAATCAACCTGCCCAGAATCAAAGTACTCAGGCTGTCCCAAAGATCGACGGCGGCGTGGGTGCCTGCACCGCCAACTTCACCATTCGCGACGGTGCAAACAAGCCCCTCTACAACGCCGAAATCTCCGTCCAGCTGCGCTACGGCTTCATGAACATGCGTAAAACCGATTTGCAGGTCAGCACTGACAGCAACGGCAAGGCCAATTTTACCGGCTTGCCCAATTTCCCTAAGAAGCCCTTGGAGTTCCACATCAAGAGCGGCACCGTCTCCAAAACCGTCTCTGACGACCCGTCCGAAAATTGCACCGCCACCTTCGACGTTGTTCTCACTGTCCACTAGAGCCAAATGAGTTCTAGACAATTTCAAGCATGCGGTCGATAGCCAATCTGGCGCGGCGGGCGATTTCCTGAGGCACGCGGATCTGCGGCTCAAGAATTTCCAGCGAGCGCAGCACGCGGTCAAGCGTAATGGTTTTCATAAACTCACACACGGCGTCAGGATTGACGGGACGGAATAACCTATCCGGCGACATCTTGCGCAAGCGGTGCAGCATTCCCACTTCTGTGCCGACGGCGAATTCCTCGGCTGCCGAATTGCCAATGTGGCGCATCATGCCCTCGGTGGAAAGGAAAAAGGTCCGCTCACTCGGAAGCGTTCCATCCGCCACGCGGGCCATGCAAGAACTGACGCACCCGCATTCCGGATGAATCAGCAACTCGATATCGGGATATTCGTCCATCATCCGAAGCACTTGCTCCGGCCGAATCGTGCGATGCACATGGCAATATCCCGGATAGGGAATGATATTCGGTCTTCCCGTTTGGTGAGCCACGGCTGCGGCAAGGAATTTGTCCGGCACGAACAGAATCGGACGATCGGCGGGAATCGAAAGCACCACTTTTGCCGCGTTCGCCGACGTACAGCAATAATCACTTTCGGCTTTTACCTCGGCCGAAGTATTTACGTAAGCTACGACAACGGCCCCCGGATACCGCGCCTTCCACGCGCGAAGCTCCTCGGCGGAGATTGTTGATGCGAGAGAGCATCCCGCACGCAAGTCCGGCAACAAAACAATCTTATCTGGACAAAGAATGGCCGCTGTTTCAGCCATAAAATGCACACCGCAGAAGACAATGACGTCAGCGGGCGTCGAAGCGGCCTGTTGGGAGAGGCCCAGTGAATCGCCCACAAAATCCGCCATCTCTTGCACTTCGTCGCGTTGATAATTGTGTGCGAGGATCACCGCGTTCCGCTCTTCCTTCAAGCGGGCGATACGCTGTTGCTTCGCGCGAATTTCGGCCGGGGAATCATCCATCACCTCAACCGGCGGCAGGGAATAGCGTTCCTCGAACGGAATGGGAATAGCGGCTTCGCTCACAGACAGATCACCTCGCTCCCGGAATTAACTTAGCGCTCAAGTCGAGGGCGCGCGGCGAATGCGTCAGCGCGCCGATGGAAATTGCATCCACGCCTGCCGCCGCATAGGCAGCAAGCGAAGCTCCGGCAATGTTTCCGCTGGCTTCGACAAGAACTGCGTCGTGCAAATCGTGCTCTCGCAGCGCCGCCACTGCCGCTGCGGCCTGCGCGGCAGAAAAATTATCCAGCATCAGGATGCAAGGACAGGAACCATCCGTCTGCAAATCACGAAGTACGCGTGCGGCCAGAACGGCTTCTCCTGCGGCCGTGACTTCCACTTCGAAAGATGCGGCCGATTTGCGATTTTTCCACGCGCGTTGAATGGTGTCTTCCATGCCAATCGCGCCACCGTCCGAAGCCAGCAGCAAATGATTGGTCTTGATTAGTATTCCGTCGCCAAGGCTCAGGCGATGCGTTCCGCCGCCGCCGAAGTGAACCGCCCGCTTGTCAAGCAATCCCCAGGGCGTCTTTCGGGTGGCCACTACATGCGCATTCGGCCCTTGCTGCCCTGCGGCCTCGGCAAGCCGGCGCGTCGCCGTAGCTATCCCGCTCATGCGCTGCATCAAGTTGACAATGACGCGCTCCAGGGAAAACAAAACCTTGGCATTGCCTTCGGCGCGCAGGAAGACATCGCCCGCAGCGATGAAGTCCCCATCGCTCACGCCGTTTGAAGTAACAAACCCTGCACGGTTATAAAGCCACTGTGCCTCGCTAATTCCTGCCGCAACACCGGCTTCCTTGGCGCGAATTTCAACCGCGCATTCGTGGCCGCCGATTCCCAGCGCATCGACCGTCAAATCGCCAAGTCCCGTATCTTGGCGCAGAAGCTCATCCGCCAGGCCACGGAGAGCGCCAACATAAACCGGATTTTCGACCGTCAGCGCCTCGCCACGGTAGAATGCCGCGCGGACGCGTTCTTCACGCTTCGTGGGAGTGCCCGCCGAGATTGCAGCCCGAGAAGTCATTTGCAAGTGTCCGGTTCTCCGCGTCTAAGGTGAGGGCCACGTTGCTCCCTCCCCCCGAATCGGTAGACAACCATTTTCCGTTCCACAGACAGAGAAGTCAAACGGCTGGACGTGAGCAACGGAGCCATCCCCTGCATTTTCCGATGAGAAGGCTCCGACCGGCATTCACCACAAATTCTGGTAACGAAAAGCGTTTCTTTGGCATCTTAGGTGAGGCTTTACGTTTGCTGCGGGGCCCAATTACAATCTTCTACGGACATTGGCTTTGAGACGCCAGACATCTACATTTACTTTCATCACTGCTGTAATTGCCGCGGCCTGCATCCCCGCTGGATGCGGTAAGTCCCAAACTCCACCAAATAACCCGCTGAAAGCGGCATCTGCGCCAGCCGTTTCCCCAGGAACGCCTCCTGGCCCAGTCAATGTCCTTACCTATCATGACGACAACGCACGTACCGGGGAAAATGCCAATGAGACCATCCTGAAACCCGGCAATGTGAACCCACGCGAATTTGGCAAGGTAGGATTCCTTCCCGTGCAGGGCTTGGTGGATGCCGAGCCGCTATACGTTTCGCACCTCCGGATCGGCGGCGCGAAGCGCAATGTGATCTTCGTGGTCACCGAGCATGACCTTGCGTACGCCTTCGATGCCGATACCTTCGCGAAACTATGGCAGGTGTCGTTACTCGGACCCGACGAAACGCCCAGCGACAATCGCGGATGCGGCCAGGTGACGCCAGAGATTGGCGTCACGGCAACGCCCGTGATCGATCTCCACGGCGGTCCTGACGGTACTATGTACGTGGTGGCCATGTCGAAGGACAGCTCTGGAAAATACTATCAGCGCCTGCATGCACTGGACCTGGTGACCGGGACGGAAGTGAATGGCGGCCCTGAGACAATCGTGGCAACTTTCCCCGGTTCTGCTTTGCCCAATTCGAGCGGCCAAGTTGATTTCGATCCAAAACAATACAAGGAGCGCAGCGGGCTTCTGCTGCTCAACGGCGTCGTCTACACAAGCTGGGCGTCCCACTGCGATTTCGATCCTTATACGGGATGGATCATCGGATTCGATGCCACCACGCTCAAGAGAGCGTCCGTCCTGAACATCGAGGCGAACGGCAGCGAGGGTGCATTTTGGATGGCTGGCGCCGGGCCTGCCGTCGATGAATCGGGGAATATTTATCTTCTTGCCGGAAATGGCTCGTTCGAAACAACCTTGAATGCGCAAGGCTTCCCGGAAAAAGGCGACTTCGGCAATGCTTTCCTGAAGCTCGAAGTTTCCAGCGGCAAACTCTTCGTCGCCGATTATTTCGACATGCACAACACGGTTGAGGAATCACGCAAGGATCTGGATCTCGGTTCGGGAGGTACATTGGTCGTGCCTGACATGACGGACAGCTCCGGCAAAGTTCGTCACTTAGCAGTGGGCGCGGGCAAGGACAATATCATTTACCTCGTGGACCGCGACTCCATGGGAAAATTCAATCCCGATAACGACAACGCGATATATCAGGAGGTTCCCAGCACCGGCAGTGAGAATTCTAACGGCCTGGGCGGCAGCGGCGGTGTCTACTCCATGCCGGCCTATTTCAACAATACCCTCTACTATGGCGCTGTGGATGATTCTATCAGGGCCTTCAAATTCGAGCATGCGCGCATTATGACCCCGGCGGCATCCAAGACCGCCATTACGTTCGGTTATCCGGGAGCAACGCCGAGCATTTCATCGAATGGCATAAGCGACGCCATTGTCTGGGCAGTGGAAAACAACACTCCCGGCGTTTTGCACGCCTATGACGCCAGCAATCTTGCTCACGAACTGTACAACAGCAATCGAGAGCGCAGGCGCGATGAGATTACGGGAAACAAATTCATTACGCCGATGATTGCCGCCGGCAAAGTCTACGTGGGAACGCCGAACGGAGTCGCGGTCTTCGGTCTTTTGGCCCAAGAAACTCCGCAGCCGCCCGCGCATCGGCCGGGAAACCACTAAAAACCCGCCTCCGTCGGCGCGTGCGGACTTCCAAGTCTCAAACGCGACGGAACAACACCGCCCCGGACCGCCACTGTTTCATCATCTTTTCCGTGCGGCGCGGCATCAAACGTTTCCAGACGCCAATTATCCATGCACCAGGCATCGTACGATTGAATTTCAGCGAAGCTTGATAAAAGTCGTGAAATTCGATGCTCTTCCAGCCGTAAGGACGAAAGAATCCCTCGGCTTCTTCGGGAGCGAACTTGATCGGCGCGCCCGCAGCGCTTAGTTCCTTGCCCCAATGTTTTTCCATCATTTTCTTGACCTTGGGCGACGCCAGGTCCGTCACCCAATACTGACAGTGATCGGCTTGATGCAGATCCTGTGCCAACGCCGCGACTTGCTCTTGCTCGAGGTACGCAAGCAGACCCTCGGTGATCACAAAAATGCGGCGCGCGCCTGTGTTGATGCGTGCGAGGAGCTGACCGCGCACAGAAACATCCGCTAGGTCCATGGTGACGCGCTCGAGCTGACAACGCGGCGTTTCGCCAGCCAACACTTCCTTTTTGTAATCGATCATCTCCGGCAGGTCGACTTCGATCCAGCGCAAGGCCACAGGCAGCGCCAGGCGGTACGGCCGCGCGTCTAAACCTGCGGCGAGGTTCATGACGACGTCAATGGACTCACTGGCCAGAATACGCAGCAAAATATCGTCCAGAAGCTTAGTGCGGACGACCATCGCCCACGATTGCCGCCTGCCTCCTCGCAGCGTATTGACGATCTGCTCGCCGCGTTCGCCGGCGAGTTTGCGTGCGTACGGGTCATGGAAGATTGCATCGGGGCGCTCGGTCTCCATGGCGCGGTAAAACGCAACCCAACGCGCCGTGTCGGAGATGTTGCGAATCGCTGGACTCTTAGCTGTATCGGCCACCACGCCCTCCGATCTCCCGGGTTACGCCACTTTACCGATTTGCTCCGAAAAGCATACGCCTTTAGCGGCGCAGAATAATTCATTTGCGCCAAACCACCAGGAATGATTATGCTCTTTTGTTTTCCCGCCAAATTCCGGGGGTGCAAATTGAACCAATTTCGCCGAATCGGCTTCGTCGCTCTGTTCGCAATGTTCCTCGCTTCTTTCGCGCCAGTTGCGTCGGCGCAGCAATATCCCGAGAACCTCTATCAAGAAATGCATTGGCGGATGATAGGTCCGTTCCGTGGCGGCCGCACCAGAGCCATTTCCGGCGTCGCGAGCGAGCCGAACGTCTTTTATATCGCCCAGGTGAATGGCGGCGTCTGGAAGACGACTGACTATGGCGAAACCTGGGAGCCGATCTTTGATGCTGAGCCTACGCAATCGGTCGGCGCACTCGAAGTCGCTCCCTCCGATCCAAACATTATTTATGTCGGCAGTGGCGAAGGTCTGCAGCGGCCAGACCTTTCCGTGGGC
Organism: Candidatus Acidiferrales bacterium; assembly: GCA_049678505.1. GTDB lineage: Bacteria > Acidobacteriota > Terriglobia > Acidiferrales > UBA7541 > DAHUXN01. Next base: position 19,571 of record JBAUEH010000117.1, on the reverse strand, counting down.
AACGGAATGTACAAGTCAACCGATGCTGGCAAGACCTGGGTGCACCTCGGCCTCGACGCCGCCGAGCAAATTGCGCAGCTTGCCATCGACCCCCGCGACCCAAATCATGTGGTCGTCGCTGTAGTCGGCCATCCCTATGGTCCAAGCGAAATGCGCGGCATCTTCCGCACGACGGATGGCGGGCAGACCTGGGACAAGGTCCTCTACAAAGATCAGTATACCGGCGGGGGAGACGTCCAGATCGACCCGCAGAATCCTGACGTTGTTTATGCGTCTTTGTGGGATTCGGTTTCCGGCCCGTGGGAAGACGGCAATGAATATAACGGTCCCAATAGCGGTCTTTACAAATCAACCGATGGCGGCGCGAATTGGACGCAGCTCACACAGGGCCTTCCCGAAAAAGTCATCCAGGCCGATTTTGCCATCGCGCCAAGTGAACCCAGCCGCGTGTATGCCACCGTCGCTGCCGGTCGCGGCGTCGGCGTTTACCGTTCGGACGATGTCGGCGCAACTTGGACTCGCACGACGACCGATCCGCGTCCCACCATGCGCATCGGCGGCGGCGACCTTCCCGTTCCCAAAGTCGATCCGAAGAATCCCGATGTCCTGTACACCACCAGCACCGTGACATGGAAATCGACCGACGGCGGAAAAACCTGGACCGCATTTAAGGGCGCTCCTGGCGGGGACGATTACCAGAACATCTGGATCAATCCTAATAATCCGGACATCATTCTTCTCACTGCCGATCAGGGCGCGATTATCAGCGTCAACGGCGGAAAAACATGGAGCAACTCTTGGTACGCGGAACCAACCGCGCAGTTCTACCACGTCATTACCGATAACCAATTTCCGTACCGCGTATATGGCGGGCAACAGGAAAGCGGTTCAGTCGGAATTGCCAGCCGGGGGAATGATGGAGAAATCAATTTTCGGGACTGGCACCCTGTCGGCGTCGAGGAATATGGGTACGTCGCTCCCGATCCCTTGCACCCAGACATCGTTTATGGCGCTGGCCGGACCGACGTATCAAAATTCGATTGGATTACTGGGCAAGTGCAGAAAATTACGCCTATTGCGGCTGCATCGCCGGAATATCGTGCCGACCGCACCGAGCCCATCATGTTTTCGCCTGTCGATCCCCACGTCTTGTATTACGCCACAAACGTTCTGTTCAAGACCGTCAATGGCGGCGATTCCTGGGTAACCATCAGCCCTGACCTTTCCCGCGAGCATCCCGGTATTCCGGCAAGTTTGGGCGATATGGCCGCAAGCAGCCCGGAAGCTGATAAAGAGCGTGGCGCCATCTACGCCCTCGGTCCATCACCGAAAGATATCAATTTGCTCTGGGCTGGCACGGACGACGGCTACATCTGGGTAACTCATGATGGCGGCAAGAACTGGCACAACGTAACTCCGCCCGAAATGACTCCGTGGAGCAAAGTGACGCAAATCGTTGCGTCGCATTACGACGTAAACACTGCTTTTGCTTCCGTCAGCCGTTTCCGCATCGACGACATGAAACCCTATATCTATCGCACTGATGATGGCGGAAAACACTGGCAACTGATCGTCGACGGGCTGCCTGGCAATGAGCCTGTTGACACCGTTCGCGAAGACCCCGTTCGCAGAAATCTGCTTTTCGCGGGTACTGAGACCGCCGTGTGGGTTTCGTTCGATGCGGGCGATCATTGGCAATCCTTGCAACTGAATCTGCCGCACACGTCCATGCGCGACCTTTGGATTCACGACGACGATTTGCTTGTCGGCACGCATGGCCGGGGCTTCTGGATTTTGGATGACATTACTCTGCTACGGCAGATCACTGACGCCGTTCAGAAGGCCGACGCCTATCTATTCAAACCCGCGCCGGCCTACCGCTATCGCCGCGACACAAACACCGACACTCCGTTGCCGCCGGAACTTCCCGCGGCGAAAAATCCTCCGGACGGCGCGATTATCGATTATTACCTGCAAAGCGCTCAGACAGGGAAAGTCGCCATCGGTATCTATGACGCCACAAATAGGCCTGTGCGGTTTTACTCCAGCGCCGACGAGATGCCATTTACCGCCGAGAGTCTTGCAAAAACTCTGGCGGTTCCGACCTATTGGGTGCGCTGGCCGAAAATCCTGTCTGCCGAACCAGGAATGCATCGTTGGGTGTGGGACCTTCATTACACGGCGCCAAAAAGCCTGATGCACGACTATCCCATATCCGCTGTTGCACACGACACGCCCAGTTATCCTATGGGACCGCGCGCGGTGCCCGGTGTCTACACCGTGGTTCTCACCGTTGGCGCGCAAACTTACCGCCAAACCATCACGGTGAAAGAAGATCCGCGCGTCCATGTGACACCGTCTGCCCTCACGGCGCAATTCGACCTGGAGCAACAGCTCACTTCCGGTATGGATCGGAGCTTCGATGCGATTCAACAGATCGCGAAATTCCGCCAAGAACTGAAAAACGGAGCCGGCGAATCCAGTGGAGTCCAAGAAGAACAAATCCCTGCGCGTGACAAAAAAGCTGCTGATCTTGCCGGAAGTTCCGGACCGCGCGGATTCGGGGGCGCGCAAGGAGGCGCAGACAATTTCACCCGGCTCAATCTCGAGTGCGCGCAGCTTTATACGCAAATTGATGGCGCAGACGCGGCTCCTACCGTAGCGCAGGCTGCGGCGGCACGGGAGCTCGAAACAAAATTGACCGCGCTGCTGGCAAACTGGAAGCAGCTCCAGATGCAATCCGCGAGAAAAAAATAGCGAGCCCTTTGATGCGCGTCTGGCACCATGCGCCGTTTGCCTAAGAAGGCCGGCTTGCCGCCGGAACGGATCACTCTCGCGGGAGCGCGAAAAGCGCTTCGCGCGTTGGCCGATCCGCGCAAAGCCCGCGTTCATCGCGGCTTTTTCAAAGAAACGGATGATGTTTTCCTTGGCGTCACCACGCCAAAAATTCGGCCTCTCGCCCGCCAGTATCAAACCCTGCCGCTCAGCGCCGTGCGCGAATTAATGAAATCGCGCATCCACGACGAACGGTCCCTAGCCCATGCAATCCTGGTAAGGAAATTTCAAGCCGGAGATGATCGCGCGCAGGAACAAATCTTTGACTTCTACATGCGTAATCGAAAGTACATTTGCAGCTGGGATGGCGTGGACGACAGCGCACCTTACATCGTCGGCCCTTACTTGCTCCATCGCAACAAACGAATCTTGGATGAACTTGCGCGCTCCAAGCGGCTCTGGGATCGTCGCATCGCCATCGTCGCCACGTGGTGGTTCACGCGTCAAGGCCAAACCAACACCACCTTGAAAATCGCGCGAATGCTCTTAAACGATGGCGAGGACTTGATTCACAAAGCCAGCGGCTGGATGCTGCGTGAAGTCGGCAAGCGTGACTTGTCCGCGCTGAACCGTTTTCTGCGCGCCCACGCACACAGAATGCCGCGGACCTCGCTGCGTTATGCGATTGAACGGTTCTCGCCGGATGAAAGAATGGCGTGGTTGCGCAGAAAAAGTTGAGGCTGAGTCTCGGCCGAACGGATTAAGTGTTCGCCGGAAGCTTGCCGCTGGGCAGCATCGGCATCGAGCGAAGGCGAACGCCAATCGCATCGAAGATAGCATTGCCTACCGCAGGCGCTAGTCCGACGATGGGCGTCTCGCCTGCTCCAAACGACGGCTGATCTTTGCGATCAACCAGCACCACGTCAATATTTGGTTCATCTTTGAAACGCGGCACGCGATACTGCGCGAAGTGCGGATTCAGAATCCGTCCATTATCGAACTCGATCGCTTCATAGAGTGCGCCGCCGATTCCCATGGTAATGGCGCCTGCAATGGAATTCTTCAAGCCATCCGGATTCACCACGGCGCCACAATCGAAAGCCTCGACGACGCGAACGATTTGCACCTCACCGCTCGAACGGTCGACGGCGACCTCCGCACAGGTAGCGATGTGTCCGCCCTTTTCAATTCCGCCAGCCATGCCAAAGCCGTGTCCCGGCGTTTTCTTCCGCCCTTGCCATCCGAATTGCTGCGCCGCCGCTTGATAGACGTCCCGAAGCCTCGCGTCCTGCAAATTCTTCATGCGGAACTCCAGCGGGTCCATCCCGCACGCCTGTGCCAAATCATCCATGTGCGATTCGCGTGCGAAATGGTTCGCCGCCGCCGCGAGCGAACGATAGGAACCCTGCCGCAGCGGTGCGTTTACCGGATGGAACTCCGTCAGTTGATTCGGAACTTCGTACATCGTCGCTATCGCGGCTGCTCCGGAGTTGTAATTATGAAATTCCCAGGCCGTGAGCGTGCCGTCGGCGCTCACACCGCCTTTGATTTTAATCACGCCTGCCGGACGGAAATAAGCCCAAGTGAATTCCTCTTCGCGCGTCCACAGTAAATGCACCGGCCGTCCAGCGGCCTGCGCAATTCTCGCCGCTTCCACAGCGCACTCGCCGGAATGCTTTCCGCCGTATGCCGCGCCGGTATCTGGCACGATAACGCGCACCTTGTCGTCGGGCAGGTGAAACGCCTCGGTAAGCTCCTGGCGAACGCCAAACGGCCGCTGCGTTCCGGTCCAAACCGTCACCTTGCCGTCGTCCCATTCGGCAAGAGCCGCGCGCGGTTCAAGCGGGCAATGCGCGATATACGCAATCGTGTACGTCGCTTCCAAGCGATGCGCCGCTGACGAAAGAGCGTCGACCACCGAGCCTTTTGTCTGGCGAAAGCGATTCTCTTCCTGGGGATCTGTCTCTACGTTCTTCTTCAGATAATCGAAAAGCTCACGGCTCGACGATTGCGGCGTGGTCTTCCATTCCGCTTTGATGGAGGCAGCCGCCCGTTCAGCGGTCAGTTCATCCGGCGCGGCAACGCCAATGAAATCGCCATCACGCACCGCAACCACGCCCGCCATCGCTTTCGCCGCGCTCAAATCCACGTCCGTGAGCGTGGCGCCAAACGCGATGGGCCGCACCACTTTTCCATAAAGCATCCCGGGGCGCTTCAAATCCGGCGTGTATTTGTGTTTGCCCGTAACAAAATCGCGCGCGCCAATCTTATGGATTGGCTCACCGGCAATTTTCCATTCCGTCGCCGGCGTCACCGGGTCCTGGGCGGGAATCATTTCCGCAAACGACTGGCCCTGCGCCAACTCGGCGTACGTGACCGAACGGCTCCCCGAGCGGTCGGAAACTTTCCCGTCAGCGGCCACAAGCTGGTTCGAGCCCACGTTCCATTGCTTGGCCGCAAGCCCGACGAGCACATCGCGCGTCGCCGCTGCCACGCGCCGGAGCTGCGTGCCCATCTGCGGTGTGCTCCGGCTTCCGAAAGTCCCCATATCAAAGGGCGTGAGCTGCGTGTCGCCCATCACCATTTCGACCGCGTCCAGAGAAACGTGAAGTTCGTCAGCGACCGTCTGCGAGAGCGACGTCCTTATGTTCTGCCCGATTTCGACTTTTCCGGTGAAAACCATGATCGATCCGTCTGGACGTATGTGCAGCCATACATCAATCTCGCGCGGCATTTCTTCTTGCATACCGCGTCCACGGCCGGATTCCTGTAATCCCAGCGCTTCCTTCGCAACTAACAACACTGCGATCCCGCCGCCAATGGACTTCATGAAGCGTCGGCGATCCATGGAAAAGTAGTGCAGCGGCAGCGCTCGCGCTTCGTAGCGCTCAATTTCCAGAGCGGTGTCACTCCTATTTTCCCCGCTCATCACACTTTCTCCTTCGTGTGCGTCGCCGCCAAGCGGATCGCTTCGGTAATGCGCTGGTAGACCCCACAGCGGCAAAGATGGCCGTTCATGTATTCGACAATCTCCGTTTGGCTCGGATGGGGATTGTGTTCGAGGAGGGCTACCGCGCCTAAAATCATGCCGGAAGTGCAATAGGCGCACTGCATCGCATCCACGTCCAGAAACGCTTGCTGCACCGGATGCAATTCGCCGTTTTTCTCCAAGCCTTCGATGGTCGTGATTTTTTTCTTGCCCACATCTCCGGTGCGCGTCTTGCAAGAGTGCCGTGGATTGCCGTCGATCAAAACCGTGCAAGCGGCGCATTGCCCTTCGCCGCAGCCGTATTTCGTGCCGGTAAGGTCAAGCTGGTCGCGCAACACGCTCAAAAGCGTCGCGTCGGCATCAATCGTATATTCCCTTCCGTTTATGTTCAGGTTGGTGACTCTGGCCATGGCGGATGCCTCTAAAGCGGATGTATTCGGTTGGGCAATCCCAGTCTAGTCCTCGCGCTTGAATCGCGTCAACAAGCGTAGCGGCTTCTATTCAAATCAAGCGGGGACCTCTAATGCCGGTGGCGCTGCGGATGGCACGTATACACGTAGGCGGGCGGCACATTACGCCAAACGATTTTCGATTCTACCGACGAAAAATAATGATTCAGCAGCGGGCGCAAGCTGAGCCGGCTGAGCCGCCCGTTCGCGAACTGCATGCTGTGAATGTACTGGTATTGCGTGAGCACCGTGTGCGGCCGCACAAAAGGCATGAGCCCTTCAAAGATATTGCGGCGCTGGCTCTCGGACATGAATCCCAAGCCAAGCGACGACACAACCACGTCGGCATGATCGTAGCCGCGCTGGCGAAGCTCCGGCTCGATCCTTTCCACGCTTTCGTTGATCAGAATCAGTCGAGGGTCGGAGAAGTTCGCTTTGAGATAATTGATAAAACGTGTGTTGATTTCGAAAACGATCAAAGTCGCCCGGCGCGGCAACTCTTCCAGCAAGGCGCGCGTCATCGCTCCCGTGCCCGCGCCGAACTCGACCGCAACCAGTGTCTCCGAAAGCGGCAGCGGTGCGACCATGGCCGCCGCCAAATGACTGGAACTAGGCGCAACCGCCGCAGTCGTGTAGAAGTTGGACAGCACTTCGGAAGCGAAAACCTTCAGGCTCATAACCTAGCACCGAGACCCCTGGTACCTCTATATCACTTAGTTTCTCGGTCCGCCAGGGGAAGGTGCCCCAATTTCAATTTGTTCCAGATGCGCGCGGCGCAGTTTTTCGTTGAGCGTCGGCAAATCGGTCGAAATGATCCCTTGCCATTTCTCCAGTGCCGCCTCAGCAATTTGACCGTCCTGCGTAAAGGCAGCCGAAGCATCCGCTGAGGGAGCTACATCGTCGCTCTCCACCACTCGTTCCAGTTGTCCCAGTTCGCCGGCAATGTAACGCAGAGTGGTCCGGTCCGTTACGGTCGCTCCTTCGCTCGCCGCAAGAGGGTTCGCAGCCGGAGGTCCCAGAATTGCCGCTACCTGCTTATCGAGGGCGTCAATGCTCTGGGCCAGCGCCTGCGCCTGGTGCGAGGCAGCCTGCGGCGCAAGCGCCCTGAGCTTCTCCTCCACGCTTTCCGCCTGACGTGACGCCGCGTCAACTTCAGCTGTTTTTGCCAGGACTTGCTGCGCCAGGTCAAATTGTTTCTGCAAATCTTCCTGCGACACTTGTACGCGCGGATCCATTTTCACCGTCAGTGGCTGCTCCGCGGTGCGGCCATCGCCCCCCAGCTTCACCGTGTATTCACCCGGAACTACCCATGGTCCTCCGCCAAAACCGAACATCGCAGCCATTGCGGCCATGCCTCCCCGGCCCCTTCCGCCCCCCGCGCTCGGATAGTGCAAGTCCCAAACAAAACGATGCATGCCCGGCGCTGCCGAGAGCGGTTCAGGCGGATGCACCCAAGCCGCAGGAATATCCAATTGTTTCGGATCGATCACGGGAACGCGGTCTGCGCTCGAGTAACGTCGAACGAGTTTGCCGTTGCTGTCAAAAATCTCCAGCGTAACCGGACCCTGAGGCGCCGATTTCAAGTAATAATCCAGAATCGCTCCGTCCGGAGGATTCTCTCCCGCGGCAACTTCCGCCGGCAGTGGCGTCCCTTCGTCCGAGCCCGGACGCACGCGCCACGCCGTTTCCGGCTTGAAAAGATACGCAAATGAATTCGCGACTTCCGCGGACGCCTGCCGCAATGGAGTGACGTCGTCCAAGATCCAAAACGCCCGCCCGTGCGTTGCCACCACCAGATCGGCATCGTGAATCTTGATATCCCGGATCGAAACCGTCGGCATGTTCAATTCCAGCGGCTGCCATTGCCCGCCATCGTTGAACGATACAAACACGCCCGTTTCCGTTCCCGCATAGAGAAGCCCGCGCCGCACCGGATCTTCGCGAATGACGTTGACGTAGCTGCCGTCGGGAATGCCCGTCACAATTTCTTGCCAGCTCTTGCCACCATCGCGCGTGACATAAATATAGGGCTTCAGGTCGTCCAGCCGGTGGCGATCCACCGCCGCGAACGCCTCATTGGCATCGTAGTGCGACGCCTCAACAAACGTCACTTTGCTCCACGGCGTCAGCATCGACGGCGTGACGTTTTGCCAGTTTTGTCCGCCATCACTGGTAACGTGGATACTGCCATCATCGCTTCCCGTCCAAATCAAGTCCTTGTTCAATGGCGATGGCGAAATCGTGTAGATCAGCCCGTGCTTGCCATTGCCGTCGATGTCGCTCGCCGTTGTCGGATCGAGATTGGAAGGCGTGCCGGGATTTTCCCGCGACAAGTCCGGGCTGATGATTTGCCAGCTCTGCCCGCCATCCGTAGTCTTGAACAGAACCTGCGTGCCGAAATACAGCGCGTGCGGGTCAGCCGGCGAAAAAACCAGCGGCTGTGTCCATGTGTGCCGGTAGTCTCCCGGATGCGCAAGCGACGGCGTCACTTGCTGAACAGCGCCCGTGAGCACGTTTTCGCGCGTCACGGTTCCGCCAAAGACGATACCCGGATGCAGCGGATCGGCCGCGATGTAGCCATTCTCCCCGCCCACCTCAAGCGGCAGCCAGTCGAAAGATGTAATTCCCCGGTGGCGGCTGCGGCTGGTCGTGCCAGCGGCGCCGCTATCCTGCTGCGCTCCGTAAACCCAATACGGAAATCGGTTGTCCGTTTCGACGTGATAAAACTGGCCGATCGGCTGGTTATACCAGGAACTCCATGTCTTCGCGCCATCAATGCTGATAATAACTCCCTGATCGACGCCCAAAATCATTCGGTTGGGATCATCCGGCTCAATCCAGAGCGTATGATAATCGTCGCCGCCCGGCGCGCCTTTGATCGCCGTGAAACTCCCGCCGCCATCGGTCGAGCGATAGGTCGAAGTATTCATCACGTAGACGACATCCGCATTCTTCGGGTCTACCGTGATGCCGCCGAAGTACCATCCCCGGCCCCAAATGCGTGATTCGTTGTCGGCAAGCCGCCATGTCTGCCCCGCGTCGTCCGAGCGGTAGACTCCTCCATTTTTTGCGTCCACGACGGCATAGACACGATTGGAATCCGCTGGCGCCACCGCTATGCCGATCCGGCCGAGGCCTTCAGTAGGCAGTCCTCTCGTCAATTGCATCCAGTTGTCTCCGCCATCCGTGGATTTGTAAAGTCCGCTGCCGGGGCCGTTCGATGGCGGATAGACGTTCCACGGTGGCCGCCGCGTTTGCCAAAGCGCGGCGTAAATCGTATTTGCGTTTTGCGGATCGAATGCCAAGTCAATCGCGCCCGTATTTTCATCCTTGAACAAAATCTTCTTCCACGTTGCACCGCCATCGGTCGAGCGAAAAACGCCTCGCTCCGCGTTGGGCCCGTAGGAATGACCGAGCGCCGCAACAAAAACGCGGTTTGCATCATGCGGATCAACGAGAATCGCGCCAATTTGACGCGTGTCTTCGAGCCCAATATGCGTCCACGTCTTGCCCGCGTCCGTGGATTTATACATTCCATTGCCATAGGTAATATCCGAGCGCATGTCCGGTTCGCCCGATCCGACGTAAATCACATTCGTGTCGGAAGGCGCAACGGCAATCGCCCCGATCGATGCAATCTTTTCCGCGTCAAACACCGGCTCCCACACGCGGCCGGCATCTATCGTCTTCCACACGCCGCCATCTACGGCGCCGAAATAGAACACGTCCGGGTGGCCCGGCACACCGGTCACTGCCACCGCGCGCCCGCTGCGAAACGGCCCAATCATGCGCCAATGCATGCCGCCGAAAAGACTTTGGTCGATCTGTTGCGCGAGCGCTGCTTTCGAGAACCCAAATACAAGCGTCGCTAGTACTAGAAAAGCGCCAACAAACAAGAAAGCCATTCGGCAAGGATTTCTCACGATCGATTTCTCCTCAAAATTACTCGACTGAAGGAAGTGCGAGTATATACCAGCGAAGCATTACTCGCTTACAGGACGCAATACAAACTGCGTCGGTTTCGCGTAACCAGTAGCGTTCGCTGCGAAGCCGTTCCTGATTTTATTGCCGTGCCTCCCGTCTTTGGTCCTTCAAAATTGCCACCACTGCGCCTAGAATGAAATCAAATATAAACACGAATGAAGCAAAGCGAGGTGAACCATGAATCTGTCTAAGCGCACCTTGGGTTTGAGCAGTTTGGAGATCACGACCGTTGGTTTTGGCACTTGGGCGATTGGTGGCGGTGATTGGGCCTTTTCGTGGGGCCCCCAGGACGACGCCCAATCGCTCAAAGCCATGCGTCATGCCATCGAGTTAGGAATAAATTGGATCGATACTGCCGCGGTTTACGGCCTCGGCCATTCCGAGGAACTCGTCGGCAAATTCCTGCACGAACTCTCGCCGTCGGAGCGCCCGCTGGTTTTCACCAAATGCGGCGTGGTTTGGGACAACGCCAAGCGCATGGAGCCAGGCAAGCGCCTTTTGACTCCCGATTCCATTCGCCGGGAATGCGAAGCCTCTCTTCACCGCCTCGGCGTCGAGCGCATCGACCTTTACCAATTTCACTGGCCCGACGAAGCCGGCACGCGCGTGGAAGATTCCTGGGCCACCATGTCTCAGCTCATCAGCGAAGGAAAGGTCCATGTTGCCGGTGTTTGTAATTTCGACGCGGCCCTGATGGAACGCTGCGAACCGATCCATCATGTGGATTCTCTGCAGCCGCCCTTCTCCTTGATCCGCCGCGAAGTTGCCGAAAAAGGAATCCCGTGGTGCGCCGGGCACAAGACTGGCGTGATTTGCTATAGCCCGATGCAATCCGGATTGCTCACGGAATCGTTCTCTGCCGATCGCATGGCGAAAATGTCCAAAGATGATTGGCGCAGGCGTTCCGAAGAGTTCCAGCAGCCCAAGCTGGGCAAGAACCTCAGTTTGCGCGATGCGCTGCGCCCGATTGCGCAGCGTCACAACGCCTCCGTATCTGAAGTGGCCGTGGCGTGGACGCTCGCGTGGCCGGGCGTCACCGGGGCGATTGTCGGAGCGCGTTCGCCGGAACAGGTCGATGGCTGGATTCGCGCTGCGACTCTCCAACTCACTTCGGCCGATCTCGAACAAATCGCCGCGGCGCTCGAGCGCACTGGTGCGGGCGAGGGCCCGGCCCGGCCATCCGCTGCCGCGCCTCAGAATCCGGCCGACACTTCGCGCAAGGCGAATGCCTGAGCTTGACGGAAACAGCGCCTCGTCTTGCGTGCTTATCCGGCTTACTCGTCGCACTTCAATCGGCCCCAGTCCGCAAAAGTCGAGAATGGGAGGTAGGATGAAGTCGTGTGGCTTCTCGATTTTCCCAATTCTTGCTAGACTCCTGAAAGCCCGCCAGCCACGCAATTCGGAGGAATGAATGAGGATTTTGTACGTTCTAGCAATCATTATTGCTTCTCTGTCTATCGCACAAGCCGCTTTTGCTGACAGTCTTACTCTTAAAAATGGCGACCATCTGACCGGAACCATCACCGCTTTGGATAACCAGGAAATCACCCTGAAAACCGATGCCGCCGGAGAGATCAAAGTAAAGTGGACCGCTGTGCAGGAATTGACCTGCGACAAGCCGCTGTACGTAACTACGCCGGATAAGAAGACGGTTACCGGCACAGTTAGTTTCGATGGCGCCAACTTAGTTGTTCACACAACGACAGCCGGTGACGTCGACATACCCCTTGCGAAAATCACCATCGTCCGCTCCGAAGAAGACGAGCAGGCTTACGAAAAGAGCTTGCATCCCGGCCTGCTCAACGATTGGATTGGGGCGGTAAACATTGGCTTCGCGCTCGCACGAGGCAATAGCGACACCACCAATCTCAACACCGCGTTCACCGGCGACCGAAAGACGCTTTCCGATGAGTTCAAGCTGTCTGCCTCTTCCATTTATTCAACGAGTGGAACCTCGACTGCCGGCACGCCGGGCGGGGTCACCGCTGATGAAATTATGGGTGGTATTACCTATGATAAAAACATCACCACGCGCATGTTTGTATTCGCCAGCGGCGCCTTTACTCATGACGCGCTGGAGGGCCTCGACTTAGAGGGAATCTATTCAGGCGGCGTAGGCTGGCATGTGATCAATACGCCCAAGACGACTTTCGATGTAAATTTGGGCATTAACTACACGCGGGAGAGTTACAGCAGCAGCGCTTCGATCACTATGCCCACTGGCGTCAGCATTGCTAGGAATTTTCCCGGCGTTACAGCAGGCGAAGCCTTGACGCATAAGTTTGGCGCGAATACGGTCTTTACCGAAACATTCATCATTTATCCCACCCTGAATCAGATAAGCCAATACAGTTTTTCGCTGAATACCGCCGTCGTGACTAAGATCAAAAAATGGCTTGGCTGGCAAACGTCGTTGAGCGACAACTACGTTGCCAATCCGCCGATTGCCGGCACAGTGCCCAACGACGTAATTTTGTCTACCGGATTTAACATATCTTTTGCCCATTGACGCTTTGCAACCGCGAAGCCGACATTCCTGACGGAACATTCTGGGGTGGTTACGTGCAAATAAAAATGGGAAGAAGCCCATTCGCTTCCTCCCATTTCCAACCACCAGCACGATTCGGACAACGTCAACTTATCGCTTATCGCGCTGTCCGCCGCCTGGTTGACCACCTTCGCGCTCTTTCTTCTCGCGCTCTTTCCTCTCACGTTCGCGTCGGTCTTGTTCGCTTTCGTGACCGCTCTGCTGGCCGCCTTGCGGGTTATGCTGACTTCCACCTTGCTGGCTGCGATTCTCTTGCTGTTTTTCCTGATCTTCCTGCTGTTTCTTAGTAGCTTCGCCTGACATATATGTCTCCTCTTCCTTCTTCAAATTTGTAGCGTCAACCTGAACATCAAATGTGCCGCGAATAGTGTGACCGCCGGGTCGGCACAGGCTGGACCGCCTCAAAAAGCAAGAGACTTCACTTGCGAGGCTAATGCCGCCTCTCGGAAGTGGCCATAAGGGAAAGTACTGGGACTGCAGGGGAAGCTTGTCGTAGGAATAAGTGCTGATGCCTCAATCATCGAATTGCAAACTGCTCGAAAGAACTTGGGTGTCCCTTTCGACCAAGCGACTCAACGTGAAAACTCTGACGTGCGCCAAGCCGCAACCAGCCTTCACCCTGTTTGACGTGACTTTACATTCTCGTTCTAAATAGTTAGAGTGCGCTTCATGCAATACATAAAACGAATTCTCCCAGCTGTTATCTTCGCGGCATTCGCTTTCTGCCTCTTTCCATCAATCGCCGCTCCGCAAACGCAAGACGCGGCAACCGCCTCGCAAGCAATTCCTACGCCGGTGTCCGTTCTTGGCCATACGCCCGGCGACGACTTTTATCTCGCCAATTACGACGAATCCCGCGCCTATTTCCAGCAGCTCGCGCGAACGTCGAATCGCATCAAAATTATCAACGTCGGCAAAACCACGCGCGGCCTCGATTGGGAAATCGCGCTGATTTCTTCCCCCGAAAATCTCGCCGAACTCGACAAATACAAAGACATCAACCGGCAGCTCACCTGGGCGCGCGGCCTCGACGATTCCGCCGCGAAAGCGCTCGCTCGCGAGGGCAAGATCTTCGTTCATATTGACGGCGGCATGCATTCCACCGAAGTCGCCGGAGCCCAGCACTCCATCATTCTTGCCTATAAGCTTCTTTCAGCTCAGGGCGATCCTGAGATCGACGCCATCCTTCACAACGTCATTCTTGTTCTGTGGCCTACCCTAAACCCCGACGGCCAAAACGAAGTTGTCGCCTGGTATCGCAAGAATCTCGGCACATCCTACGAAGTCAGCCCGCTGCCGGATCTCTTTCAGGAGTACGTAGGCCACGATAACAACCGCGATGGCTACATGAACAACATGCTCGAATCTCAGGAAGTCACGCGCCAAGAACTCGTCTGGAATCCTGAAGTCTTCTACACGCAGCACCAAACCGCGCCGTTTCCTGCGCGCATTTTCATTCCGCCCTTTGTCGAACCGATTTCTTCGAACATTCAGCCAATCCTCATGCGCTGGCTCAATGCTTTCGGCATCGACATGGCCGCTTATCTCGACGAACACGACATGCCCGGCGCCATCAATCGCGTCGGCTTCGATAACTGGTATCCAGGCTTCCAGGACTTCACCGGCATCTTCCGCAACTCCATTTCATTTTTCACCGAAACGGCTCTCTACGATTACGCTACGCCTCATTTCTACACTGTCCGCGATTTCCCTCAGGATTTTCGCTCGCTCGATTCGCAGGTTTTCTACAGCAGCCCATGGACCGGAGGATGGTGGCGCTTGGGAGACGCTGTGCGCTACATGGTCGGCGCTTCCATGTCCGTGCTCGATACCGCCGCGAAATATCACGAGCAATTGCTCTACAACAAATATCAAACCGGCCGCGACAACATCGAACGCTTCCAGAAAAATCCGCCGTTCGCTTATGTGATTCCCACCGAGCAGCGCGATCTTCCGGAAGCCGCCACCCTCGTCCAGAAGTTAATGATCAACGGAATCGAAGTCCATCAAGCCATGCAGCCATTCGCCGCCAACGGTAGAAAATACCCCGCTGGCTCATGGGTCATTCTCATGGACCAGCCCTTCGCCGGGCTTGTAAAAGAACTCTTCGAGCCTCAGAAATATCCCGATTTGCGCGAAAATGGCGCACCCATCAAGCCATATGACGTCGCTGGTTGGACTCTTCCCATGCAAATGGGCGTCGACGCGGATGCAGTTCTGCAGCCCGTTGCTTCCGGCGAGCGCGCGAACCTGAAACTGCTTGAACAATTTGCCTCACCGGCAGGAAGCATGGAAGGCTCGGGGCCGGTTTTTCTTCTTGATCCGCGCACCAACGGACATTTCAAAGCCATCAATGAAATTCTCGCCGCAGGCGGCCACGTGAGCTTTACAACTGGTTCCGCAGCGGATGGCATACAGCCCGGAACGGTCGTCGTGACCGGCGCCACTCACGATCGCGTTGCCGCCCTCTCCACCGATACTTCGCTATCGATTCGGGCTGTTGAAAAAGCTCCCGAGGATGTCATCGCAACCAAAAAGCCTCGCGTAGGCCTCTACCGCTCCTGGACTCCGAACATCGACGAAGGATGGACCCGTTGGATCCTGCAGAACTACGATTTCGCGCCGATAACCATTCGCAACGGAGGCATGCAGGCCAGCCATCTCCTCGAGCAATTCGACGCCATCATTTTGCCCGACGCTCAGCCCAACCAAATCCTGAATGGTTTCCCTGCAGGCTCCGTGCCGGGCGAATATGCCGGCGGTCTCGGCGAAACCGGCGTCGAATCCTTGCGGGAATTTGTCGCAGGCGGCGGCACGTTGATTGCCTTCAACAACGCCTCGCTCTTTGTAATCGACCAATTCGGCTTACCCGTCACAAACGTGCTGGCAAATCTTAAGCCCGACGAATTTTACTGCTCCGGTTCGCTCTTGCGCGTCGAAATTCCTGACGCGACTCGCCCCGGCGTGTGGGGCCTGCCCCTGGATCCTGACGTAATGTTTGAGCGCGGTCCGGCATTCGCCACCAAGCCAGATTTCCGCGGCGCCGTGCTCGCTTCTTATCCCGAAGACGTCAGCCCGCTCTCGAGCGGTTACCTGCTCCATCCCGAACGCATCGAAGGCAAAGCTGCCGCCCTCGAAGTCGCCTACGGCAACGGGCGCATTTATCTTTTCGGATTTAAGCCGCAGTGGCGCGCGCAGTCTCACGGAACTTACAAATTCTTTTTCAACGCCATCTACGACTCACCAAGCCTGGCCAAGCCAACGTCGTTTCCAAAATCAGCCGAGCGTCTTCCCGCGGCCGCCCCCGCCAACAAGACGGAGAAGCCGGATAAGCCTGAGCCGCCAACTAAACCGGATGCGCGCTGACTAGCTGTTCGGCTGCGTCCTAATTCAACAGCCCTTCGGCGTGCATCAATTCAGCATTCAGCAGCGCCGCGCCGGCAGCGCCGCGAATCGTGTTATGCCCCAGCAGAACAAATTTGTGCCCCAGCACCGGGCATTCGCGCAGCCGCCCGATTTGCACCGCCATTCCACCAAAGCGTTCCACGTCCAGGCGCGGTTGCGGACGGTCCTCTGAATCCAGATAGACGATTGCGCGGCGCGGCGCATGCGGCAGATTCAGCGCTTGCGGCTTGCCGGCAAATCTCTCGAACGCCGCCAGTATTTCGTCGCGCGGCACAGAATTCCTAAATCCCACCGAAACCGTTTCCGTGTGTCCGTTCACCACGGGCACTCGCATCGTCTGCGCGCTAATCGCAATCGGCGCCGGCTCGAATTCCTCGCCGCAGAATCCCCCAAGGATTTTCGTCGTTTCGTTCTCCAGCTTTTCCTCTTCGCCTGCGATGAACGGAATCACGTTGCCAACCGCGTCGAGCGACGCAACTCCCGGATGGCCCGCGCCGGAGAGCGCCTGCAGCGTGGTCACCACCACTTTTTTAGGCTCGAACTCGCGTAACGCGGCAAGCGCCAGCGCCAGAAAGATCGTCGAGCAGTTTGGATTTGTAATCACCGCGCCGCTCCAGCCTTTCTGTTTTTTCTGCCGTGCAAGCACTGCCAAATGTTGCGGATTGATTTCCGGGATTAGCAACGGAACGCACGGATCCATGCGGTAATTGCGTGCATTGCTCAGCACAACGTGTCCTGCCGACGCGAACGCGGCCTCCACTTCTCCGGCCACGCAAGCATCCAGCGCGGAAAAGACAATCTTCGGAGCCGTGCGCGTCTCCGGCGGCCCAACCTCAAGCCGCGCCGCATCGTCCGGTAACGGAGCAGCCAGCCGCCACGGCAAATCGCCATAACGTTTTCCCGCCGAGCGCTCGCTCGCCGCAAGCCACGTCAGGCGAAACCAGGGATGGTTCGCCAGCATTGCCACAAATTGCTGGCCCACCGCCCCTGTTGCTCCGAGGACTCCAACTTCTACTTTTGCATCAGCGCTCATCCCGCCACAGCCGCCGCAACGTGCTTCTCACTCCGCGTCTTTTCGATCTGCTCCAGGCCCTCGTTCAAATCGTCAACCAAGTCCTCCGCATTCTCGCAGCCGGGCGAAAGCCGGATCAGCGTGTCCGACAGCCCCAGCTTGGCGCGCTCTTCCGCCGGAATCGAAGCATGAGTCATCCGCGCCGGATGGCAAACCAGCGCCTTCACTCCGCCCAGGCTCTCGCCGAGCGTGAAGTAGCGC
Organism: Candidatus Acidiferrales bacterium; assembly: GCA_049678505.1. Classification (GTDB taxonomy): domain Bacteria; phylum Acidobacteriota; class Terriglobia; order Acidiferrales; family UBA7541; genus DAHUXN01. Next base: position 2,148 of record JBAUEH010000117.1, on the reverse strand, counting down.
CGCGAAGAAACAAACGAAGTCACTTCCTCCGCCGTTCCTTCCAGTTCGAACGAAACCATTCCGCCGAAGCCGCTCATCTGCCGGCGCGCAATCTCGTGTCCTGGATGCTCGCGCAGCCCCGGAAAATAAACGCGACGCACCAGGCGATGCTTGTGCAGCGCGTCCGCAATTGCCTCGGCATTTTCCGCGTGCCGCTGCATTCTCAATTCGAGTGTTTGCAGCCCGCGCAGCGTTAGCCAGCAATCGAACGGTGACGGCACTGCGCCCGTTGCGTTCTGCAGAAACTTCACCGGCTCGAAAATCGCGGCATCCTTGGCGAGAACTGCTCCCTGAATCAAATCCGAATGCCCGGCCAGATATTTCGTCACGCTGTGCACCACGATGTCCGCGCCTAGCTGAAACGGCTGCTGAAAATACGGCGACGCAAACGTATTGTCCACCACCACCAAAGCCCCGCGATCATGCGCCAGCCTGCTGATCACCTCGATGTCGTAAATCAACAGCCGCGGATTCGTCGGCGACTCAATCCACACCAGCCGCGTCTTGCGCGTGATCGCCGACTCCAGCGCTGCTGCGGCGATGTCAATCTGCCGAATCTCGCAGCCCATCGGCCGGAACACGCGATTCAAGATTCGATACGTTCCGCCATACGTATCCAGCGGAATCACAACTTCATCTCCCGGCCTCAAATACGCCTGAAAAATCGCGTTCTCCGCCGCCAGTCCGGACGCATACACCGCCGCGTGCTTCACTCCTTCCAGTTCGGCCAGCACCGCTTCCAGCCGCGACCGCGTGGGATTATTCGTGCGCGAATAATCGAAGCCGCGATGCTCCCCGGGAGCCTGCTGCTCGTATGTCGAAGTTTGGAAAATTGGCGCGATCAACGCACCAGTCCCTGGTTCTGTCTCTTGCGCTGCATGAATCGTTCGTGTTGCGAAGTCCATCTTATTTCTCCTCTCAAAGAATCTCAGTTTCCTGAGTGTTTCAACTGCCTGTGCTAACAGGACTCAAGTCCGATTCGTTCATTTCTTGAATCCTCGCTTGCGCGAGGACCTTTTGTTCGGCATCCACTGTTGCGGTAATCCAGCTTTCGGGCGCGTTTTCTTCCAGACTGCGCACCACAATCGGCAAATCACATCGCTCCGCTGCTTCCAGAGCTTGCCGCTGCACCAAATCGCATCCGTTCTCCGCCATCGCAAGTGCTTGGGCAAACGAAAGGTAAGGAAGGTGCTGCGCGTTGGCATTCAGGTGCGGATCGTCCGCGAAATACCCAGGTACATCCTTAACCAATTCGCACCGCGACGCCCCCAGCCCTGCGGCTAACAGCACAGCGGTCAGGTCCGATCCGCCGCGTCCCAGCGTCACGACCGAGCCAGAATCGTCCGTCGCCAGAAATCCGGGGACGATCACCACGCGATGCGCAGCAAGTGCCCTGTGAATGTTCGTAGGATCGAATTGGGCTCTCGCGACGCCCAGGCCGCGCGCTGCAATGCGCAATCCCGTCTGCCGCACATCAAACGCCGCGGATCGTATTCCCGCCGCCTGCAAATGCAGCGCCAGCCGCGCCACGGAGCGCAATTCGCCCGTCGACCAAAGTAAATCCAGAGCCGCATCGCCCGGCTCAGCGGCGATCGCCTGAGCCTCCTGCAGCAACGCATCCGTCGCGCCATTCTGCGCGGACACCACCACAACCAAATTTTCTTCGAAATTTGCAGCGAGCCGCTGGCCGATGAAACGCGCCGCGCAGCGATAGGAAATCGGACCCGTGAAAATTGATCCGCCCAGCTTGACCACGACTACCCGATCACTTGCGAATTTATCCGCGGACACCTTTGAAAAACCTCCTGGCTGCGCAAAAAAAGCATCGCGCTTTCCAGGACGCTCGCGCCTGCATGGAGAAATAAACGTTCTCCACGCAAACACGCTCGCGTGCCGCGAACGCAAAAAAACACAAGCCCCGTTGGGCCAGTGTTCTTCGCCGTTGCGATTCAGTTGGGGGTCAGAATCTTCAGTAGATCGGATTCGATCAGCCGAGGATCTTATCTATCCCCATCGGGCAGGAGTTAGCACCTTGGTTCTCGGACCAGGTTGCTGTGGCTTCGTCGGGCCTGTCCCCTCAGCCACTCTGGATAAGCGCTGCCGTTCAGC
>JBAUEH010000116.1:0-4528 GCA_049678505.1 Candidatus Acidiferrales bacterium | reverse complement strand
GTGGCTGCAGGATGAAACGCATCGTGGTGCAGATTGCGGCGCCGGTAGAGGATTCCAAACACGGTCGCAAAGATGAGCATGGGAGGGATCATCAGGACTAAAATGCCGTGCCGAAGAGCAGCTTCGCCCTGCGGCCCAGTTGCGGCGGCGTCGTTGTAGCAAAGCGCGCAACCCTGAGCAAAAGCGGAGTGCGCGCAAAGCAATGTACCGGAGAAAGCGACGGCAACTGCCGACAAACCTCGCAGAATTTTCCGCATCTTCGTCAATCTTCCTATCGCTACTCTACCACAATATGGCACCGAAACGCCGGCAGTTCCATCATGGATGCATGCTGTGAAGAGCCACAATCCGCATGCTGTCCGGGAAAACAAATATCAAAATCATGACAAGACAGAAGACCAATGAAGGAACGATAATCAGGAACAGCCCAATCTTCTCAAACCGCAAATGCATGAAGTACGCGACGATTAGAGCCGACTTAATCAAGGAAAGGCCAACAAGAAGAATGAGCATGATCTGCGGCTCGAGCCGCAGGTACGCCAGCAGAACTTCGATGCCTGTAAGAATAAGAAGCCAGAACCAGACCCAGAGGAAAAGCTTTTTTGAGCCGGGCTGGTGCGTCGCTACTGCGGTTGCTTCATGCGCGCTCATCGGTCGTATGCTCCTCAGCCTTTCAGGTTGACGGACATCAGATAGACCATCGGAAAAATGAACATCCAGACAAGATCGACGAAGTGCCAGTAAAGCCCGCTGACTTCAACGTGATCGGCATTGAATTTTCTCCGGCCGAAACCAAAGGCAATGATACACAAATAAATCACGCCAATTGAAACGTGCAACATGTGCAGGCCGGTGAGGCCGAAAAAGGTCCCGCCAAATAATGGATCGCCCCATTTGTTGCCCCAAGGCGTAACCCCCTCCGCGAACAGCCGAAACCATTCCATCAAGTGCAAGATTACGAATGCGGCTCCGCCCACCGCCGTCAAAAGGATATATATGACAGTTTTGCCGATCTGGCTGCGGTGCGCGGCGGCAACCGCCATTACCATAGTCAAGCTGCTCGACAGCAGGATGATGGTAAGAAACGTGGCATTGGCAATAGCGGGCCAAATTTCGAACGGTCGCGGCCAATTCGAGCTTGCCAGCCGAACGTAGGCATACGCGAGAATCGCCGTCGAAAACGTCAGCGAGTCGGAAAGAAGGAACAGCCACATTCCCAGTTTCTTGGTGTTTGTGGCAAATGGAGCTACGCCACCACCCCAGGCTGCTCCGGCAACAGCGTCAATGTCCAATTCAGCCAAGCTTCACCGTCCTAACAATAGAAGTAGGAAGAGAAACACCCACAATCCGTCTAAGAAGTGCCAATAATAGCCGACAATCTCCGTGCCAGTTGTTAGCGTCAGCCGGCGCAATCGCCCCCAGCCAACGAAAAGGAGCGCGGCGATGCCTCCCATCAGGTGAAGGCCGTGCGCTGCGGTAAGCACATAGAAAAAACTGTTGCTCGCGTTTGTGGCAAGGTAAAAACCTCCGGCCACCATTTGCCGCCATGCGATCAGTTGTCCGGCCAAGAAAAGCAGCCCAAGTACGGTTGTGACTGCCCACCAATGGCGAAATCCGCCGCTGTCGCCTCGCTTAAACAGCCGCCGCGCCTGAATCAGCGTCGCACTGCTGGCGAGGAGAATCGCTGTGTCCAGCCAGAGTATCCGAGGCATGGCGAACGGAAGCCAATCGCCACCGAGACCTTTTCTTACGATGAACGCGCTGACCAGGGCCATGAAGAACATCAAAATGCCGCCCATGGCAATGGTGATGCCGGTCACATAAACGCGCTGCGGAATTCCGGAAGGGCCTCCTCCCCGGCGTCCGTCGTCTCCATCCCCGCCGGAGCCTGCAGGCGGTTTTGCGCCTCCGCTTGATCCTATGATTTCAAGTTCATCTGTGGCTGTTAGGTGGGGCATGTGATTTCAGCTTATCAAGCCTTGGCCACTTGTTCGGGGGCAAGATCCTGAGGAATAAAATCGTCCGCAGCGCCCGGGACACTGTATTCATAGGGTCCGCGATAGACGGTTGGATAATGGCCCGCGAAATTGTCGTGCGGCACCGGAGTGCTGACCGACCACTCCATCGTGGTGGCATGCCAGGGATTCCGTTCAGCAGGCTTGCCATGCTTGATGCTCCAGAAAAAATTGAAATAAAAAAGCAATTGCGCGCCAGCGGTGATGAACGCAGAAATGCTGATAAACATGTGCACCGGATGCAGCGGGATCATGTAGTTCACGGACTCGATGCTTGAATACCGCCGCGCATCGCCTGCATAACCCAGATAGTGCATAGGCATAAAAATGCAGTAAACGCCCAAGAATGTGAACCAGAAGTGAATTTTGCCAAGCGTTTCGTTCATCATGTGGCCGAACATCTTGGGAAACCAATAATAAGTGGCGGCGAACATGGCGAAGATAGCCGCAACGCCCATGATGAGATGGAAATGGCCGATGACGTAATACGTCGCATGCAGGTACAGGTCGAGCGCCGGCTGCGCCAAGAAAATGCCGGAAAGGCCTCCGGTGACAAACAGGGAAACGAAACCAATCGCAAAAAGCATGGATGCCGTGAAGTGGATCCTGCCGCCCCATAGCGTTCCGAGCCAGTTGAAGGTTTTAATTGCTGATGGGACTCCGATGACCAGAGTCAGAATCGAGAAGGTCAGCGCGGAATAGGGGTTCATACCGCTGATAAACATGTGGTGGCCCCAAACCGCGAAGCTCAGGAAACCGATTGCGGTCAGCGAATAAACCATCGCCTTGTATCCGAAGACGGGCTTGCGCGAAAACGTCGACAGGATGTGCGAAATGATGCCCATGGCAGGCAGAATCGCAATGTAGACTTCCGGGTGGCCGAAGAACCAGAACAAATGCTGCCAAAGCAAAGGCGAGCCACCGGCGTGATGCAACACGACCCCACTGACATTCAGGTCTGCAGGAATGAAGAAGCTCGTTTGTGCCAAGCGATCCAGCAACAGCAGTATGCAGGCCGCCAGTAGCACACCGAACGCCAGCAGCGCGAGACACGCGGTGATGAACCAGCCCCAAACCGTAAGGGGCATACGCATCAGGGACAGGCCTTTTGTCCGCAAATCGATGGTCGTTCCCAGAAAATTAATGGCGGACATGAGCGAACCGCCGCAGAAGAGAGCGATGCTGACCACCCACAGCGTTTGCCCGAGGCCCAATCCCGGTCCGGCGATTTCTCCGACAGCACTGAGCGGAGCATAAGACGTCCAGCCGCTGATGGAGGCTCCGCCAGGCACAAAAGCCGAGGCAAGGAGGACGATCAGGGCAAGAAAAGTGGTCCAGAAAGAGAGCATATTGAGCGTGGGAAACGCCATGTCGGGCGCGCCAATTTGAATCGGCAGGAAATAATTCCCAAAGCCGCTTTGCGGCACCGTGGTCAGCACGAAAAAGACCATCAGGGTTCCGTGCATGGTGATGACGCGAAGATAATCTTCGGGCGAGACAATTCCATTGGCGAATCCCCAGATGTGTGCGTTTGGCCAGACGAGGTGAAGGCGCATGATGAGCGACAGAATCATCCCGATGGTCACGGCAGACAATCCGAGGAGGATGTATTGCGTCCCGATGATTTTATGATCGAGACTAAATATGTAATGGCGGATCCAGCCTTTGGGCGCCTCGGAATGATGGATGGGGCTAGCGTGCGCGCTCATCGACACTCTCTCCGCCGCAGCAATAAACAGCAAGATTGCGAATCATTACTCATTGAGCGTTTTGCGCCTCCTGCTTCTGTTCCCACTGTTCAAAATCGGCTTCGGACATCACATGCATCATCGCGTGCATATGATAGTGTCCTAAACCGCAAAGTTGATTGCACGTGACTTCGTAATCGCCAGTCTTGTCAATTTCAAAATGAATCGGAATGACAATCCCGGGGACGCAGTCCTGTTTAACTCGCAGCTCGCGAACGAAAAAACTGTGAATGACGTCCTGGGAGCGCAACATGAGCTCGATCGGACGGCCGGCAGGAAGATACAAATCCGAAGCGACAATGTCGTCTTTGCCAGACGCGTCACTTGGATCGAGGCCCAGAGGGTTGCCAACCGAGGCGTCAATGTCTTTCACGTTTATCCGACCGAACTTTCCGTCCGGCCCTGGGTAGCGAAACTCCCATTGGAATTGCACGCCGGTGACTTCCACCTGGAGCGCGTTGGGCTGAGGCCCGCCGAAATGAACCTCGCCCCACGCGTGAGCGGCCATGACACCAAGAGCAACAAAAACCACCAGTGTGATGGTAGTCCAAACAACTTCGAGCCCGTGATTGCCACGAACGAATCGAGCTTTGCGCCCTTGGTCTCGATACCGAAAGACCAGCCACGCCAGCGCTAACTGGGCAAGGACGAAGACGACTCCCGTGACGATGAAGGTCACAAAGAATTGCTGATCGATCTGATGGCCCACGGGAGTGATCGCCGCCGGAAACCACCAAGTCTTAGCAATGTGGAAGTAGAGAGTGG
>JBAUEH010000115.1:0-2719 GCA_049678505.1 Candidatus Acidiferrales bacterium | reverse complement strand
GCATTCGGCTGATTGCTGATTTCGGTCAGCAGAAACGAATACACGTGTCCGCTCGCGGTGATGAGATTCAGATTGCTGCGGATGCCGGCCTGAGCCGGGTGGACGTAGCAGAGGTTGTGCGCCCCGTTGATGACCCAAAATTCTTTGTCGCCGGTGGTGAAATCGAGAATCTCCTCGTCCTCCGGCAGGACGATGAGCGTTGAAAACCGGAGCTTGGCGCGGACGGGAACAATGTCTTCCTTCGAATACTTCACGACACGCGCCGTTGCTTCCGTTGCCGCGTGCGTGGGCGAAGCGTTGAAAACGACTGCGCCCACAGCCAGGACGGCGAACACGCGAAAGAAAAAACTGCGCAACCGAGTCTGAAACATTTGTTTCATTGACTTGCTCCTTTTGAGAGTGATCGGTGTTGCTGGGAACCTTGGCCGCGACGGGAAAAACCCCCGACTAACAACTGGACACGGAAAATGGTTGCGGTCGCGAATCCCGCGAGCGCGGAGGGCAGGAATACGTAAAGCGCGTCGCTCTCCGCCATACACGATTCGAGAAAGCAATGAGCAATCACGGCTGTCCTCCCGCGAGAACTTCCAGACCTCGTTCGAAGCCGTAGGTCTCGAATGCTTCTTTCCGTTTCTTGTTGTCGTAAGGGTCGTTCGTATAAAGCCAATAGCTTTTGGCGTCCACGGTGAGATTGGCGACCTTCGCCAGCTCCGGCGTCTTAATCAGGAATTGCTGCTTGGGGATGAGGCCCGAGATGAGTTCGACTTCGGTTTCGTTCAAGTGAAACTGGCGGCGGTAGAGATCGCGGTCCATATCGGGGTTGGCGAGGAAGATTTTGGTGGCGCAGCTTTCGATGATTACGTCGAGGATGTCCGAGCGCTTGAGTTCATCGAGAGATTGGGTGGACAGCACCATGGCGGCGTTGTGTTTCCGCCACGTCTTGAGGGCCTCGACGACGTACCGTTGAATGCTGGGATTCTTGAGGAACACCCACGCTTCGTCGATGAAGAAGGCTTTGAAAACGGATGAGATTTGACGGTCCTCGATGACGGCATTGGCGCGATGCAAAATGTAGAAGAGCAGCGGCTCCAGGAGTTCCGGGTACTGGCTCATGCGCTGGAAGTCGAAGCACTGAAAGCGCGAGAACGAAATGGTGTCCTCAGCGTTGTCGAAGAGGAATCCGAACTGGCCGCCTCGGGTCCATTTGGCGAGGCGGCTCGATATGTCGTGCCCGAGCGTGTTCGCCAGCACGCCCAGCGTGCGGAGCGCCGGGTCTACCGCATACAGGTTTTCGACTTGGTGGAAGAGATCGCGCTCGGTGCCAGGATCAAGCTCACCCGCTCTCTGTCCCTGGATCAACACTTTCAGGAAGAGCGCGAGGAAATCGAGATTTTCCTTCGTCGGTGGCAGCGAAAACGGGTTGATCTTGAAATCCCCGGATTCAAGGCCGACGCGGACATACGAGCCGCCGAAAAGCTGCGTGAGGCTTTCAAAACTGCCGCCCAGGTCGAAGATGAACGTGTGCGGATCATATTTCTGTAGGTTGGTGATCAGAAAGTTCAAAAGAAAACTCTTCCCGGCACCCGTTCGCCCGAGAATCATCGTGTGGGCGACATCGCGGTAATGGAGATTTAAGAAGTAGGGGGTGTGGTGGTTGGTCTCCAGAACCGCGAGATATTCCTGCCGGAGATGGAGGTTGCGAGGCTCGCCACAGTGAAGGGTGAAGAGAAAAGAGAAATCCGCATAGTTGGTGTTGAGCAGATACAGGGAACGCAGGTTGAAGACGTGATTGCCGGGAACGGCCGCGAGAAAGGCGTTCAGGAGGTTATATTTTTCTTCGTAAAGCTGCGCATCGTGGACGCTGAAAACCTTGTAGAAGTCGGCGCACGCCCGGTCTACTTTGGCCATGTCCAGGTCGTAAATCACGACGGTGAGCGAAAACTGGCCAAAGTAATTCCCGTGCAGCTCGATCTCCTTGATGCCTTCACCGAGTTCCCGAACTTGGCTCTCTTTCGAATCGTCGAGCAATACATCCTGTGGAGCCGCGTCGTTCATGTTGACCTGGCTCACGAACGAGCGCTTAGTGTTGTGAAAATGGCGGCGCTTGGTTTGAATGACCCGGCGCATCTTGCCGGAATCTTCCTTTTTCCATTCCGTGACGATGTAATAGTTCGCTTCCACTTCGAGCAGTCGTTTGAAGATGAGCGGAAAGCTTTGGGCGGAAGGTTCCTTGAGCGTCAAGACCTTGACGTAGTAGTCGTCCACTCGCAGATGCCCGCGATGGCATTCCACGGGAGATTCGGGAAGGTAGTAGTCGAGGAAGGTGTCGTATTTGAGCTTGGCGAGATCGAGTTTGTCGGGATGGAAGTTGAGCGTTCTCTTGAAAACGCGGAAGGCTTCCTGTTTGTCGAGCATCCGAACAGCGAGAAAGTCGCAGACTTGGAGGATGAAGCTGCGGGCTTTCTGAAGCAGGGCCGCCTGAGCATTGCTGACGTGCTGGCCAAGAACCACGATTTGCTTCTGACCCGAGAAATGCGCCCGCAGATCCGAAAGGGCTTTTTTCGGATTCTTGGGAAACTCCGCAAGCGCGCTTCCGAGCTTGGTTGAAGTCTGAAATCCGTGGTACAGCACCACGTAATAGACCGACAGGGAAAAGAGAGTGTCGGCCTTGCTTGCCAGGTAGGCGATGCGATTTTTGATCGCGGTGTCTACGATGGGG